>JAIRMN010000136.1 GCA_031258715.1 Zoogloeaceae bacterium | reverse complement strand
GACTCGCGCGTCCGACGCAGCCAAACGCCTGGTATCGGGCAAGACAGATTTGCTTTGCCGCCTCTCGCGCGGGTTTCAGGTAGTCGCGCGGGTCGAATTTCGACGGGTTTTCAAACAGGGAACGCGGCATTTCACCGACGGCGCCCGCACGGCGAAATACGCCGCGCCCGAAGCCCTGACCGGCGTGCTCGACGCCAAGGCCGACTGGTGGTCGCTGGGCATGATCCTGCTGGAAGCCGTCTCAGGCCGTCATCCTTTCGACGGCCTGTCGGAACAGGTCGTTAACTACCATCTGGCGACGCGCCCGATAGCCATCGAGGGCGTCGCGGACAAGCGGTTCGCCTTGCTGTGTCACGGCCTCCTGCTGCGCAATCCGGCGCGGCGCTTTGGCGCGGCGGAAGTGGCGCGCTGGCTGGCGGGCGACGTCACACTTTCCGCGCCCATGGAATCCGTCGCGGAAGTCGCGCATCCCTATGTATTGGGCAAGTATACGGCGAGAAATGGCGAGGAACTGGCACTTGCGCTGGCGGCTAACTGGCAGGAAGGCGCGCGCGACCTGGCGCGCGGACTGGTGTTGAACTGGCTGAAGTCGGAATTGCACGACTTTACACTGATCCGCAGCTTGAGCGACATCATGGAATTGCGCGGCGAACGCGATGAGCGGCGGCTCTTGCGCTTCCTGATCGCCGCCGCGCCCGGTATGCCGCCCGTCTGGCGGGGCGAGCCTGCCGATCAGGACGCGATCCTGAAAAAGGCGCGCCAGGCGCTCGCGGAGAAAGGCAAGGTTTCCGAAGCGGCGCGCCTCTGGCTGGAAAGCCTGTTCATGGAAGACGCCCTGAACCTCTTCGCCGCAACAGACGCGGCGCTTGCCGCGTTGGGGTGGCGCTGGCGCCAGCAGATCGACATGACGCAACGCGCCTGGGAGGTCGCAAGGGAACAGCATCACCATTGGCGTTCCCGGTTTTCTCCCAAACCCGGAGGAGACAGTTCCGAAGTCAATTTCGATGCCGCCGTGTACGGCTGGAACGCTGGGATGCGCCTTCCCAAACGGCTCACTTGGCACGGCCCTGTCCTCCTCTCCTTGTACGATCCGGAATTCTGCCGGGCCATGCGCGCGGATGTCGAGCAGGCGTTGGCGGATTTTGCCGAATCCGCGCCCTGGTTCGTCGATCTGGTCAAAAAATGGCAAGCGCCGGACGCCAGCGTCATGCCGGAAAAGCAGACCGCCCTATTGCTGACAGCATGGCGTTTGCGCGAAGTGACGCGGGAATCCGACCAGTTTGAACACGAGCGCCGCAAGATCGCGCAAAAAAAGCGGGAAAGCGGCATCACGGCCTGGCGGCAGGCGTTCGGGCGGATCATGGAAAACTTCGGCGCGCTGGGCAACGCGGACGGCGGCGAGGCGCGCCAGGAATGGCGGCGGGCGCTGGGAGATCTGTATGGCCTGTCCGAACGCCTGGCCTCGGCCCATTACACGGAAGAGAGTTTCCTCAGCCTGCGCCGCCGG
Source organism: Zoogloeaceae bacterium (assembly GCA_031258715.1). Taxonomy (GTDB): domain Bacteria; phylum Pseudomonadota; class Gammaproteobacteria; order Burkholderiales; family Rhodocyclaceae; genus Azovibrio. The sequence continues at coordinate 6,587 of JAIRMN010000136.1, read as the reverse complement.
GTCAGCGCCATCGAACGTCTGGCCTTCAGCCTGGAAAACGCGCTGGACGCGCTGGAACTGCGCGAAGAGCACCTCGGCATCTTCCTGCAACCTCGGCGTTTGTTTTGGGTGGGCGGCAGCATCCTGCTCTTTGCCGCGCTCATCAGCGTCGTCTACGCGCTACCCGCCGCGATTATCGGCATGGGCGGCTTCATCGCTCTCCTCTTCCGCCGCCGCGCCCGCGCGCGGCGCGATCTGTCCGTCCAGATCCAGCTCTTCCGCCGCGCCCTCTCGTCCTTCGCAAAGGCCAATGCCACGCTCCAAGCGGACGGGCGCGACTCAAACTGATGCGGTCGATGCGGTTCCATGCCGCTTCGCCTCGCCATTTTTCTGTCTTCCCTCCTCTGTCTCCTGATTTTTGTCCCGCCGGAGCATCGAGAATGGTTTGCACGGGCGCCTGGACGTCACCTTTGGCGAGGACGCCAGTCTCATTCGCCCGCGCAATGCCACACAGAAGATATCCTTCCTGCGCCGCGCCGCCTTGAACCTCTTGCGAGCCGATAAATCCTGTTCCATCAGCTTACCCGGAAAACTCAAAACCGCCGCGTACAGTCCCGACTACATCGCTTTTCCCCTTCAGCTACGCAGAATTTGATGCTCCTGCCCTGTCCCCTGATGTAAAATCCCTTTCTTTTTTCAACGTCCAGGGGACATATTCCATGTTTTCCGCCAAAGACACGCTGGCAACGATTGATCCGGAGTTGTGGAAGGCGATTGAAGCTGAAAATCGTCGACAGGAAGAGCATATCGAGCTGATTGCTTCCGAAAATTATGTTTCGCATGCCGTCATGGCGGCGCAGGGGTCGCAACTGACCAATAAGTATGCTGAAGGTTATCCCGGAAAGCGTTATTATGGCGGTTGCGAATATATCGATGTGGTCGAGCAGCTGGCCATCAATCGCGCCAGGGCGCTCTTTGGCGCGGATGCCGCCAATGTGCAGCCCAATTCCGGGTCACAGGCCAACCAGGCCGTGCTCATGGCTTTTGCCCGTCCCGGCGACACCATCATGGGCATGAGCCTCGCGGAAGGCGGGCATTTGACACACGGTATGCCGCTCAACATGTCCGGCAAATGGTTCAACGTCGTCGCCTACGGGTTGAACGCCAAGGAAACCATCGATTACGAGGCGATGGAAGCCTTGGCGCGCGAGCACGAGCCGAAAATCATCATCGCGGGTGCGTCGGCTTATTCGTTGCGCATCGACTGGGCGCGGTTTGCCAAAATCGCCAGGGAGATCGGCGCGATTTTCTGGGTGGATATGGCGCATTACGCGGGGTTGATCGCGGCGGGGTTTTATCCCAATCCCGTCCCCCATGCCGATGTGGTGACGACGACGACGCACAAGACCCTGCGCGGGCCGCGCGGCGGGACGATATTGATGAAGGCCGAACACGCGAAGGCCATCAATTCCGCCGTCTTTCCCGGCTTGCAGGGCGGACCGCTGGAGCATGTGATCGCCGCCAAGGCCGTCTGTTTCAAGGAAGCGTCGGGTATTGCCTTCCGGCGGGCGCAGGAACAGGTGCTGAATAACGCCCGCGTCATGGCGCGAGTATTGCAGCAGGAGCGCGGCTTGCGGATCGTTTCCGGCGGCACGGAATCCCATATGTTCCTGCTCGATTTGCGCGCCCGGCAGATTACCGGAAAGGATGCCGAGGCGGCGCTGGGACGGGCACGCATCACGGTCAACAAGAACGCCATTCCCCATGATCCCGAAAAGCCTTTCGTGACATCCGGCATTCGCGTCGGTTCTCCGGCGATAACCACGCGCGGCTTCAAGGAGCTGGAAGCGGAAAAGGTCGCCAACCTGATTGCCGATGTGCTGGAAGCCCCGGAGGACAAGACCGTGCTGGCGCAAGTGAGCGCCGATGTCGCCGCGCTTTGCCGGAAGTTCCCGGTCTACGGCGCGTAGCGGGAGAAGGCGGGGCGCGTGTCATGAAATGCCCTTTTTGCGCCACGGCGGATACGGCGGTTATCGACACGCGGCTCAATGAGGAAGGCGATGTGGTGCGGCGGCGGCGGCGCTGCATGGTTTGCGACAAACGCTTCACCACTTATGAGCGGGTAGAAACGCAGTTGCCGCAGGTGGTCAAGCGAAATGGCGCGCGTGAGCCGTTCTCGCGCGAAAAGCTGCGCGCCAGCCTGGAACTGGCCTTGCGCAAGCGCCCAGTGACGACCGAAGCCGTCGATAGCGCCATTGCGAATACCGAAGAACGGCTGCGCGTCCTGGGTGATCGAGAAATCAGTTCACAGCAATTGGGCGAATTCCTCATGGGCGAACTGAAGCGGCTGGACAAGGTGGCCTATATCCGCTTTGCCTCGGTCTATCGCAATTTTGAGGATATCGACGCCTTTTCGCGCGTCATTCGTGAAGTCGCTCCGGATGAATTTCTCCGCCGCTGACCATGCCGCCATGCGACGGGCTTTGCGCCTGGCGGAACGCGGCCTCTATTCCACCGCGCCCAATCCGCGCGTCGGTTGCGTGTTGACGCGAGACGGCGCGCTGGTCGGCGAAGGCTGGCATCGACGCGCGGGCGAACCGCACGCCGAAATCCACGCGCTTCGCGCGGCGGGCGACAAGGCGCGCGGCGCGACGGCCTATGTCACGCTCGAACCCTGTTCGCATCACGGGCACACGCCGCCTTGCGCGGACGACCTGATCGCGGCGGGGGTGCATCGTGTGGTGGCGGCGATGGAAGACCCGAATCCGCAGGTTTCCGGGCGCGGACTGGCCAGGTTGCGGGCAGCGGGCGTGCTTGTGGAAACGGGGCTTTTGGAAGAAGCGGCAAGGGAACTCAACAGGGGTTTCATCGCCCGCATGACGCGCGGGCGTCCCTGGCTGCGCCTGAAAATCGCGGCCAGCCTGGATGGGCGGACGGCGCTGGGCAATGGCGAGAGCCAATGGATTACCGGAACGGCGGCGCGGCAGGATGGACATCACTGGCGCGCGCGCGCCTCTGCCATCCTGACGGGCATGGGTACGGTGAGAAAAGACGATCCCTGTCTGGATGTGCGCGGCGTGAAGACGGATCGACAACCCCTGATGGTCGTTCTTGATCCGCGCTTGGAACTCTCGCCTCGGGCGCGGCTTTTTGTTTCCGGCGCGCCAGTGCTGGTCGTCTCCGCCGTGGATGACCCAATAAGCGCCGCGCCGCTTTTGGAAAAGGGCGCGGAGTGCCTGTGCCTGCCGGACGCGAAGGGAAAAATCGATCTGCCGTCGCTCATGCGGGAATTGGCCGCGCGCGGCGTGAATGAAGCGCACGGCGAGGCGGGCGCGCGGCTGAACGGCGCGTTCATTGCCGCGGGACTGGCCGACGAGCTACTCTTTTATTTCGCGCCCTGTTTTTTGGGCGACGCCGCCCGTCCGCTTCTGGCGCTGCCTGGAGAACTGACCACGCTCGATGAACGTGTCCGGCTCGCTTTCCATGACATCCAGCCTCTGGGGCACGACCTGCGGATTTTGGCGCGCTTTGCAAATGAGGCGGCGTCGAAGGCGCGCGTCTCCTGACCGGACCGGCGCTTGCCGCTTAATCTCACCTTTCGCCGGGCGGCCTGAACGCAGGGCGAAGACCTATGGCGCTTCTCCTGTGAGCCAGCTTTCCGCTTCCCCTGGATTATCAAACACCTTCAGTTCGGCGCTCATGAAGGTCTGGGAAAGCCAGACGCTCCACATCACCCACTGGCTGTCCGTAACCACGGCGATGCGGCGAAAGTCGTTCGCGTGGGCACGGGTAAAATGCAGGTCTTCCAGCGCCACGTCCAGGGTCGCGTCCGCCATTCCGGAGAGGTCGAACAGCAAATCCACCGGCCCATCGAAACGGGTCTTGTAATTCACTGCTTCCTCGAATTCCCGGTAATCCGCCAGGGTGAATTCACCATACACATTGACGCTGACCCGATGCGGCTGGCAGTCGGTAACGATCATAAACGCTCTCCTTGTTCTCGGTCGTGTTGTAAAAACGCCTTCAGTTTACCGCGACGAATCTATATCCGCTCTACCTTCGCGCCTAGGCGGGAGAGTTTTAGAGCCATGTCCTCGTAGCCGCGATCCAGGTGATAGATGCGGTCTATCCGGGTTTCGCCTTGCGCCGCCAGCGCCGCGACCACCAGCGAGGCGGAAGCGCGCAGATCGGTCGCCATGACGTTCGCGCCCTGCAAACCGGCGATGCCGCGCACGACGGCGTTGTTGCCCTCAATCTGGATGTCCGCGCCCAGCCGCTGCAATTCGGCGACGTGCATGAAGCGGTTTTCAAAAATGGTTTCGCGTATGGTCGCCACGCCTTCGGCCACGCAGTTGATCGCCATGAACTGCGCCTGCATGTCGGTGGGAAAGGCTGGATAAGGAGCGGTGCGCAGGCTGACGGATTTCAGCCGCGCGGGCGCTTGCAGGTGGATGGCTTCACGCGCGATCTGGATGTCGCAGCCCGCTTCCATGAGCTTGTCGATTATGCTGTCGAGCGTATCGGCGGCGGTCTTCAGGAGCCTGACCCTGCCGCCGGTGACGGCGGCGGCGCAAAGATAAGTGCCGGTCTCGATGCGGTCGGGCATGATCGCGTATGCCGCGCCATGCAGCCTTTCCACGCCCTGGACGCGAATCACGTCCGTCCCCGCGCCGAAAATGCGCGCGCCCATGTTTACCAAGCAATTCGCCAGATCCACCACTTCCGGCTCACGGGCTGCGTTTTCGATGATCGTTTCGCCCTCGGCCAGTGTTGCGGCCATCATCAGGTTTTCAGTTCCCGTCACCGTCACCATGTCGGTACAGATGCGCGCGCCCTGCAAATGTCCCGCCTTTGCTTGAATATAACCCTGTTCCACCTGGATTTCCGCGCCCATCGCCTGCAAGCCCCTGATATGCTGATCGACAGGACGCGCGCCAATGGCGCAGCCGCCGGGCAGGGAAACCCGCGCTTCGCCACAACGCGCCAACAAGGGACCCAACACCAAGATGGAAGCGCGCATGGTCTTGACCAGATCATAAGGGGCGCAGGGATTGTTCAATCCACTGGCATCCAGCGCCGCCGCCGCTTCCGATTCCGGCGTGACGCGCACACCCATTTGCGCCAACAGCCTGAGCAAGGTCGTCACGTCCCTGAGATGCGGCAGGTTGGAAAACGTCATTATCTCGTCGGTCAGGAGCGCCGCGCAAAGTATGGGCAACGCCGCATTCTTCGCCCCGGAGATGGCGATCTCCCCCGAAAGGGGCGTACCGCCCTTGATTGCCAGTTTATCCATGTCGTCCTGCCCTGAAATCGTGAAAAGGCCGAAATTGTAACGCGCATTGCGCTGCGTCAGGGGCAGAAGTCAGAGGACAGAAAAGTTACCGGCGCGTCAAGCCGCAGGTTACGCATCTGGATTGATTCGCCGCTTCGCTCCTGAAAATGGCGGAATTGGGTGCGTTCCAGGTCGCGCCGCGCTTCGCGGCAACGCGCCACCCACGTCATTGCGAGGCCGCAGACCGTGGCAATCCAGTCGGCCTTTATTCGATAGCTCCGGCGCTTTCAGTGGCTGAATCGCCGCCTTGTGCCATAATTCCCAAATTTGCTGACGCTGAAACGAAAACATCATGCCGCAGACGCTCTATGACAAACTTTGGCAGGCGCACGTGGTTCGGGAAGAACCGGATGGTACGGCGCTCCTCTATATCGACCGTCACTTGATCCATGAGGTCACGAGTCCGCAGGCCTTCGAGGGACTGCGGATCGCGGGGCGCAAACCTTGGCGCATTTCTTCCATCGTGGCGACTGCCGACCACAACACGCCGACCACCCATTGGAACGAGGGCATCCAGGACCCGGTCTCCCGCCAGCAGGTGGAGACGCTGGACGCCAATATGCGCGACTTGGGGGCGCTCGTCTATTTTCCGTTCAGGGATGCGCGGCAGGGCATTATCCACGTCGTCGGCCCGGAAAACGGCGCGATCCTGCCGGGGATGACCGTCGTCTGCGGCGATTCGCATACTTCCACGCACGGAGCGTTCGCCTGCATGGCGCATGGCATCGGCACCTCCGAGGTCGAGCACGTGTTGGCGACCCAGTGTCTCATCCAGAAAAAATCGAAATCCATGCGCGTGCGGGTGGAAGGGCGTCTGGGCAAGGGCGTCACCGCCAAGGATGTGGCGCTCGCCATCATCGGCCACATCGGCACGGCGGGCGGCACGGGCTACGCGCTGGAATTCGCGGGGTCGGCGATCCGCGCCCTGTCGATGGAAGGGCGGATGACGCTCTGCAACATGGCCATCGAGGCCGGGGCGCGGCTGGGGCTGGTGGCGGTGGATGACGTCACCATCGACTATCTGAAAAACCGTCCCTTCGCGCCCAGGGGCAAGGATTGGGAAGAGGCCGTCCGTTATTGGCGCACCCTGGTTTCCGACGCCGACGCCCGTTTCGACCGCAGCGTGGAACTGGACGCGGCCCGAATCCTGCCGCAGGTCACCTGGGGCACTTCGCCGGAAATGGTGTTGCCGGTCACGGAAAACGTGCCCGATCCACACAAGGAGCGCGATCCGGCGAGGAAAGAAGGGATGGAACGCGCGCTTGCCTACATGGGG
>JAIRMN010000107.1 GCA_031258715.1 Zoogloeaceae bacterium | reverse complement strand
CCGGCGGCGCGGCTCGCAAGCCAGCCTGGGACGCAACCTCGCCAACCGGCTCTACAACCGGCTCGCCAGCTACATGACCCGGCACAGGATCGAAGACCTGACTTCCGGCTTCCGCGCCGCGCGGGCGGACAAATTCCGCGCCCTCCTCTACATGCTGCCCAATGGTTTCTCCTACCCCACCACGAGCACGATGGCATTTTTCCGCTCCGGCCACGCGGTCGCCTACGAACCCATCGTCGCCGCGCGCCGCACGGGCAAGAGCCATATCCGGATCTGGCGCGACGGCGCGCGCTTTCTGCTCATCATTTTTAAGATCGGCACACTCTTTTCGCCACTCAAGATTTTCGCGCCGCTGGCTCTCTTCATGTCCGCGCTTGCTTCCGCGTGGTACGGCTACACCTTCGCCACCACGGGGCGCTTCACCAACATGAGCGCGCTGCTCTACACCGGCGCCGTCATGATCTTCCTGATGGGCCTCATTTCCGAGCAGATCACCACCCTGCTTTACAAAGACAGCGACCAATGAACACGCTGGCCAAAATCCGGCGCATTTTCACTCCCACCGAGCAGCGCAAGGCCATGAGCATGCTGGCGCTGGTCGTCCTGATGGCGCTGGCGGAGACAGCGGGGGTCATCTCGATCATGCCGTTTCTCTCCGTGCTTGGCCGGCCCGCCATCATCGAAGAAAACTCCGCGCTGCGCGCCCTCTACCACTACTTCGATTTCACCAGTGCGCGCGCTTTCACCGTGGCCCTGGGGCTGGCTTCGATTGCGATAGTCGTCTCTTCCGCGGCGTTCAAGACCGTGACCCTGCACTTGCTCAACCGCTTCGTGCACCTGGCTCGCCATTCGATCGGTTCGCGCCTGCTCGCGTGCTATCTGCGACAGCCTTATGCGTTTTTCCTGACTCATCACCCGTCGCTGCTCGAAAAGAACATTCTTTCGGAAACCGACCTGCTGGTATTCAACCTGATCCAGCCCCTGTCGCAATTGCTCGCGCAAGGCGCGGTTGTATTGGCCATGGTCGTGTTGATCCTGTGCTACGACCCGGCGATGGCGCTCTGCATCGTGCTTGCGCTGTCACTGTTGTATGGCACCATCTACTGGCTTGTCCGCAAACGGCTGGAGCGCATCGGCAACGAGCGCCAGGAAGCGAACGGGCGGCGCTATCAAAGCTGCAACGAGGCGCTTGGCGGCATCAAGGAGGTGAAAGTCACGCGCTCGGCGGCGGCCTGGGTACAGAAATTCAGCGCGCCATCCCGGCTGTTCGCCCGCCACATGGCCGCCGCCGAAACTCTCGCCCAATCGCCGCTCTATATCGTGGAAGCAACCGGCTACACGGGGCTGATCGTCATCGCCCTGCTGTTGCTGCTCCGGACGAGCGACGTGGCGCATGTGCTGCCCGCGCTCGGCCTCTACGGTTTTGCCGCCTACCGGATGTTGCCGGCAGTGCAGATCATGTACCGGGGTTTCGCGCGGCTGAAATTTTCCGCGGCAACCCTGGAGACCATCCACAACGGCCTGATGCTGCCCGATGAAACGGCAGCGCCCACCGCCGCCCCGCTCGCGCCCCAGCGGGAAATCCGCCTAGAGCGCATTTGTTACGCATACCCCGCCACGCCGGACACGCCAGTGCTCCGCGATTTCGACCTGGTCATCGAAGCCGGGAGCAGCGTCGGCATCACGGGCAAAAGCGGCGCGGGCAAAAGCACCTTGATGGACATCCTGCTCGGTCTGCTGCAACCGCAAGGCGGCAGCCTGCGCGTAGACGGCGTGCCGGTCACGGCGGAAAACGTCGCCTCCTGGCAGCGCGCCATCGGCTACGTGCCGCAGCACATTTACCTGAGAGATGCCGATGTGCTGGAAAACATCGCCTTCGGCATACCGCGCGCGGAAATCGACCGGCAGGCGGTGGAACGCGCCACCCGCGTCGCTCAAATCCACGACTTCATCGACAGCGAATTGCCGGACGGCTACAAAACCCGTCTCGGCGACCGTGGTATCCGCCTCTCCGGCGGGCAGCGACAACGGATCGGCATCGCCCGCGCGCTGTACTGCGACCCGCCAGTTTTGTTCATGGACGAAGCGACGAGCGCCCTGGATACGGAAACCGAAGAAGCGGTGAACGAAGCGATTCGCGGCTTGTCCGGGCATAAAACCATCGTTGTAATCGCGCATAGAGAAGCGTCGTTGCGCGATTGCCAGCAAATCGTTTTCTTGTGCCCCAATGGAAATTCGGCCTGCCAGCAATTGCCGAACCCACTTGTTATTCCAATGCGTCGTTGACAATAAGGTACCCACATGAAAAAGAGTCTGCGCCTGAAGATAGCCCTGCTTTCGTTCGTGGATAAGTCGATTGAACGCATCAACCGAATGCTTGCGCCAAAGTTCAGCTTGGAGCAGGCGGAAGATAGCTTCAGGTCGGTGGTTTCCGCGCTTAATGAGACCCCGATGAAGGGGCGCTACTGGCTGTGTGGCGGCGGCGTATTGGGCTATGCCAGATGCGGCAGTTTCCTGTCTCATGATAGCGACATCGATTTTCATTACTGGGCTGAAGATGAAACGTTATTTTGTCAAGTCACGCGAGATCTTGGTAATTTGGGCTTGGAACAAGTCCTCACATACATCAACAATGATGGAAAGCCGATAGTGCATAAGTTCAGCCACAAGGGAATCGGTATCGATTTTTTCCCCTGTTGGCGTGATAATGGGTTCATTTACTGGATGAGCAACATATCACGACACAGATCCCGCCCGGCGCGACAATTTCTGAGCCGGGTCCCGGATCAGCAGATGAAGGAGGTCGAATTTCTTGGCGTCCCGGTTTTCATGCCGAAAGATACGGATCAATACCTGACTTCGCTGTATGGCGATTGGAGAATCCCGATGCCAGACTATTGTTATTGGATTGACAGCAAGGCTATTATTTCCTGCGATCCATGGAGGCATTCAACATGAAGCGAGTGATGGTTCCTGGCGTGTTCGATGTTTTTCATATCGGGCATCTGAATTATTTGAAACGTGCGTCCGAAGCAGGGGATTATCTCGTCGTCGCGGTTCAGGAAGACCGGGCCGTCGAGAAAGCGAAAGGAACGGCGATGGTCACACCTTTGCCTGAACGAATCGCCTTGATCGAAGAGATCCGTTTTGTGGACGAGGTTGTGAGCTATATCGAAGTCTTCCAAGGAGAACTCCTAGCTTCGCTGAGGATAGATGTTTTTGCCTGCGGAGAGGAATATGGACATGACCCGATGTTTCCCGACCAGGTTCGTACCATCGAATTCTGCAAGGCACATCGGATTGAAGTTTTTCGTATTCCACGAACCAATCATGTCTCTTCCACCAAGATTCGCTCCCGTTTGAAGGCTTTCTGGGCTTCCAGAGCGGCGAAAGAGGAAGACGCTCCCGCCGGGGTAACGGTATTGGGAAGTTTTCAGGGAGATCAGGCAAAAATCATCGCGGAAACCCGCCGCGAGGCGGATTTGATTCTCAGTGTCATCAAAGATGCGAAAGATCGTTCATTGCTGGATATGGGGTGCGGAGACGGACGCCTTTTGGCCGAGCTAGCGCCATTCTTTCGGAAATCCACGGGCGTGGAGTACATCGATGAATTACTGGATCTGGCAAGGAAAAGAACCCAAAACTTTTCGGACAAAATCGAACTGTTGTCATCCGACGTAACAGAATTCCTGGCGCCGCGTACTTTCGATGTGTTTCTGTTGTCTGGAATAGTCGTGTGTCTGGACGATGTACAGCTTGAACAGTTTTTGAACAATATCGACAGAATGATGGATGAAAGTTCGCGCTGCCTTGTCAGGAATTCAGTTGGTCTGGAAAAGCGCATCAATATCGTGAATCAGTTTTCTCCCAAATTGGGGGACACTTATACCGGGTATTATCGGACGGTCGCGGAGATAGAAAGTAAATTCCTACGACATGGCTGGCATTGCAAGGATCGCTTCCAACTCTATCAGCATTGTCCCGATACGGCGATCTGGTGGTTCGAGTTTTCTCGCTGATTTCCATGCCGAAAGTTATTCGTTGCCAGGTTTTTCCCGGAGCCTGAATTGCCGCTCATCTCCGTCCTGATCCCTTGCCACAACAGCGCCCCCTGGCTAAAAGAGGCCGTGGAAAGTATTTGCCGTCAAAGCCATCGTCACCTGGAAATCCTCGTTTACGACGACGGCTCCACGGATGAATCTCCCCGGATACTCAAGCAGCTCGCGGCAGCCGATCATCGCATCGCGCCGATGGGCAGTTTTCCCAACCGCGGTATCGTGCATGCGCTCAACGCCATGCTGCATACGGCGCAGGGCAGTTTCATCGCGCGCATGGACGCGGACGACATCAGTTTGCCCGAGCGTCTGGCGCTACAACTACGGCACCTCGAAACAAATGCCACCGACCTTTGCGGGACGTGGTATCGGGATTTTGGCCATGGTATCGGGCGCTCCGTACACCGCCCTTACGCCGGAGAGCGGGAGGTGCGCGCCGAGCTTTTGTTCCAGAGCGCCATCGGCCATCCGACCTTGCTTGCGCGCCGCGAAGTGTTTGAGAAATTCCAATACAGGGACGACTACATTTTTGCCGAGGATTATGATTTATTCGTTCGAGTTTCTGCACAATTCCGTCTGGCAAACATCCCGAAAATTCTGTATCGCTACCGCCGTCATCGCCAACAGACAACCCGTACCCGTCGCGCCGCGATGGAAGCGGTTGCCGGTAAAATTCGCATTGAAGCCTTGCGTGCGCGGGGAATCGAACCTTCCACGGAAGAGCAGCGTATTCACAACCTTATTCGCGCGCCGCATTCGATCCACTCACTGGAAGAGTTGCGACAAATCGAGATCTGGCTCCTGAAATTGCTTGAACGTTTCGAGCGCCCTGAAGAACAGCGCATCATCGCCGCGCAATGGACTCGCGCCGCCATTCGGGCCGCGCCGCTGGGCGGAAAAATGTGGCGAATGCTCCGCCGCTCCCGCTTATATGCCTTGCAACCAAACCGGCCCGGCAATGCTGTTGCCCTAGCGTTTCTTGCGGCCACGAGGCTCGATTACGATTCTCAGGCTTTCGACATTTTGCAACGCTTCTCGCTTGGCGGTTAAATTCTTACGTTTGCAATATTTCCCGATACAACGCCACATACGCTTGCACACTCTTTTCTTCCGTATAGCACTCCAGCGCACGCCGGCGGGCATTCCGGGCGAGACGTTGGCGCAAGGCGTCATCGCTTGCCAAAAGGCGGACATTGGCGGCGAGGGTTTCCAGATCGTCGACTTCGCACAAAAGCGCGGTTTCGCCATGGATACATTGTTCCGCAGTTCCGCCCCTAGCGAATCCGAGCACAGGAAGCCCGCATGCCATCGCTTCCAGTACGGCATAGCTGAAATTCTCGAACCGGGACGGCGCGACAAGCGCATCGGCCGCACGGTAGATTTCGGGCATTTCATCGGGCGACCTTTTGGGTAAAGCCCGCACCCGGCAACCAGGCCCGGGAACATAATCGCGCCGCAATCCGCCCAGGCACTGTACTTCATAATCCGCCCCCAGCATTTGTGCCAATGGCGCCAGAAGATCGGCGCCTTTCCTGCGCGACGGGTTGCCGACGAAAAGCAGGCGGAAAGGTTTATGAGGGCTGGCTGTCTGCCCATCTTCGCCGGGGCGGAAATGCGCCGT
>JAIRMN010000086.1 GCA_031258715.1 Zoogloeaceae bacterium | reverse complement strand
GCTTTAAACCCACAGAAGAGACAGGCTGTACCGCGCTTCCCGAAATGCCCCCAAACACTGAGGCATGGGGGCAAACTCAATATATAAGAAGACAGAAGAGTTACCGGCGTATCAAGCCGCGGGTTACGAGTCTGGATTGCTTCGCCGCTTTGTTCCGGAGAATGAGGAGAGGGGAGCGTTATTGCGAGCGCGGCGCGACCTGAAACGCCCTCAACCTCGTCGTCGCGAGGACGAAGCCCGCGGCAATCCAGTCGGCCTTCATTCGGTAGCTCTGGCGTTTCCAATGGCGCATTCGCCGCTGCCCTTGCAGGCTGCATAGCCGCGCCGCTTCGTTCCAGAAAATGACTGTCACGAGCCTCTGAATCTGTCCATCTGGAGCCTTCGTCTTGCGCCGCGTTACAATCTTCTTCCTTTGAAGGGATGATTCGGGATGGAATGCACGGTGAACTGGCAGGGGCCGACGGGAATGGCGTTCGTGGCGGAAACGGGGAGCGGGCACCGGGTGGCGATGGATGGCGCGCCGGAGGGCGGTGGGCATAATCTCGCGCCGCGTCCAATGGAAATGCTGCTGGTCGGCGCGGGCGGCTGCACGGCGTATGACGTGGTGCTCATCCTGAAAAAGGGGCGGCACAAGGTGACGAATTGCGCGGTGCGGCTGACGGCGGAACGCGCCGAAGACCATCCCAGGGTTTTTACCCGCATTCATTTTCATTTTCGCGTCAGTGGTCAGCGGTTGCCGCCGGAAGCCGTCGAGCGCGCGATTCGGCTTTCCAGCGAGAAATATTGTTCCGCTTCCATCATGCTGGGCAAGACCGCGCAAATCAGCCATGACTTTGAACTCGTCGAAGACGGAATGGCTTCGGAGGATTGAGCAGCGTGCCGCATCGCAAACTGAAAGTCCCGGAACGGGGCATGTTGGAAGCCTATGAGAAAAAACTGGCCGCACAGGGCTTTTCCGCCGATGCCGCGCAATGGGCGGCGGCGGAATGTTTGCAGGCGTTGTACGCGCGGCTCCTGCATTTCAAGGCGGCGCGCGGCAGCGCGATCAAGCGTCTCCTGACGCGCCCCGCGCCGCCCAGAGGCGTCTATCTGTGGGGCGATGTCGGACGGGGTAAGAGTTTTCTGATGGATTGCTTCTTTGCCGTTGTTCCCTACCGGCGCAAGAAGCGCGTTCATTTTCACGCCTTCATGCAGCGCATCCACCGCGAACTGACGCGCCACAAGGGCGAACCCGATCCTCTGCTCAAGGTGGCGGCGGACATCGCCCGTGAAACGAGGCTCTTGTGCTTCGACGAATTCCATGTATCCGACATCGCCAACGCCATGCTGCTTGCCCGGCTGCTTGCCGCGTTCGAGGCCGAAGGCGTGGTGCTGGTAATGACTTCCAACTACCCGCCTGAAGGTCTTTATCCCAATGGCCTGCATCGGGAGAATTTCCTGCCCGCCATCGATCACATCCGGCGGCAAATGACGGTGGCGCGCGTCGACGCGGGCGTGGATTACCGTCTGCGCGCCTTGGAACAGGCGGAGGTTTATCACTATCCGGCGGACGCGGCGGCAGAGGCGCGCATGGGCGATTATTTCCGCCGCGCGGCAGGCGAGGAAGGCCGGGCGGGCGGATACGTCGAGGCGCTGGGACGGCGGATTCCCACCCTGCGCCAGTGTTCCCCGGAGAGAACCGGGGAAAAGACCGGCGTGCTCTGGTTCGACTTCGCCAGCCTGTGTGGCGGCCCGCGCTCGCAGAACGACTATCTGGAAATTGCCCGCCGGTGCCACACCGTGCTGCTCTCCGGCCTTCCCAGGATGAGCCGCTGCCAATCCGCCGAAGCCCGCCGTTTCACTTGGCTCATCGACATATTGTATGAAAACCGCGTCCGGCTTTTCATCACCGCCGACTGTGCGCCGGAGGATCTCTACCGCGAAGGCGCAAACGCTCACGAATTTCAGCGCGCCGTCAGCCGCCTCGCCGAAATGCGCACCCGCGACTACGGCCAGAAGACGATTTGATTGGCTGCGGCGGTATTCAAGTGGACAGATTCAAAAACTCATAACAGGGTCATTGAGTGATTTGACGCGCTTCGGCGGGATGCCTATAATCGCCGCTCTTTTGTCGTGGGGTCGGTAGCTCAGTCGGTAGAGCAGCGGACTTTTAATCCGTTGGCCGTGAGTTCGAGTCTCACCCGACCCATGCGCGCCCGGTATGCGCAAATTGCAATCCGGCCACAGGTTTTGTATCATGCGCGCTTCTTCGTCCGGGGCGTTAGCTCAGTTGGTAGAGCAGCGGACTCTTAATCCGTAGGTCCACAGTTCGAATCTGTGACGCCCCACCACCTTTTGCCCGCGCCAGTACCGGCGCAGGGCGTTTCATGTCAGGAGTCTTTTATATGGCCATTGCCCGCACGCGCCGTTCTTCCATCGAGCGCCGCTGTCTTTCCAAAACCGGCAAACGCATCTTTCGCGGCAAGGGTTCCACCATGATGCGGATGATCTATCAGGCGGAATGCCAGGCGCGCAACCGCAAATCGCTGGGCGAAAAAAAGGCGCGGACGCCGGAATAAAAAACGCCCGCTCATCCCACGCCCCGCGGTAGCGTCTGTCGGGGCTTTTCTGTTTTTGACGCCCATGCCCCTGAACTGGCTCGCGCACGGATTGCTGACCCTGCCCAGGACGGGCAAGCGGCTTCTCGTCCTGTGCGTGGATGTCATTCTTTGCGCCCTGACGGTCTGGCTGGCGTTCTATTTGCGTCTGGGCGAATGGCTCTGGCCATTGGGAAACCCGTCGTCGTCGCAGATGCTGGGCATGCGTCCGCATTATGCCGCGCTGGCTTCCATTGCGCTGGCCCTGCCGATTTTCATCCACCAGGGCTTTTATCGCGCGATTTTTCGCTATTCGGGCGTGGCGGCGGTACGCGCCATCTGTCTGGCGATGGTCTTCTACGCCGTGCCCTTTTCCGCGCTCATCCTGTTCATCGAACTGCCGGGCGTGCCGCGCACCATTGGCATCATTCAGCCGTTGATGCTGTTCGTCGCGGTAGCCCTTTCGCGTCTCCTCGCGCGTTACTGGCTGGGCGGCCTGTACATGAAGCAATCTGCGCTCGACGCCTTGCCGAAGATACTGATTTACGGCACGGGCGACGCAGGCCGGCAACTGGCGACCGCCCTGGCGCACAACATTGAGATGCGCGTGGCCGGTTTTCTCGATGATGACGTCAGCCTGCATGGGCACACCCTGAACCGGCTGCCGGTCTATGGCCCGGAAGATCTGCCGGATCTGGTCGCGCGCCTAAAGATCAAGGCCGTGTTGCTGGCCATGCCGAACATCGAACGCGCGCGCCGTAACGCGATTCTGGCGCGCATGGCCGCCGCGCATGTCGCCGTGCGCTCCCTGCCCGCGCTGACATCGCTGGCGCAGGGGCGGGTCAGCATTGCCGATCTGCATGAACTGGACATCGACGATCTGCTGGGGCGCACGCCGGTCGCGCCCGATCCGCAATTGCTGAATCGCAACGTCGCGGGCAAGGTGGTGCTGGTGACGGGCGCGGGCGGTTCCATCGGCAGCGAACTCTGCCGCCAGATTCTTGCCCTTGGCCCTGCGGCCCTCTTGCTCCTCGAACAGAGCGAATTCGCCCTCTACCGCATCCATCACGCGCTTGTCGAACACTATGGCGCGGCGATCCGCATCGTTCCCCTCCTGGGTTCGGTGCGCGACATGGCGCGACTTTCCGAAATCCTGCGCGCCTTTTCCCCGCAGACGATTTACCATGCCGCCGCCTACAAGCACGTGCCGCTGGTCGAGGAAAACCCGGAAGAAGGACTGAAGAACAACGTGTTCGGCACCCTGGCCTGCGCGCGGGCGGCAGAGGCGCACGGCGTGGCGGACTTCGTGTTCATCAGCACCGACAAGGCGGTGCGTCCCACCAACGTCATGGGCGCGAGCAAGCGGCTGGCGGAAATGGCGTTGCAGGCGCTGGCCGCGCGCCCGGAAAAGGGCGGCGTCTGTTTTTCCATGGTGCGTTTCGGCAATGTGCTGGGTTCCTCTGGTTCGGTCGTGCCGCGTTTTCGCCAGCAGATCCGATCGGGCGGCCCGATTACGCTGACGCATCCCGACGTGACCCGCTATTTCATGACCATCCTGGAAGCCGCGCAACTGGTGATCCAGGCCGGCGCGATGGCCTCGAAAGGACAAGGCGGCGACCTCTTCGTGCTTGACATGGGCGAACCCGTGAAAATCCTGCGCCTGGCCGAGCGCATGGTGGCGCTCTCCGGCCTGACCGTGCAGGACGCGGCGCATCCCGATGGCGACATCCGCATCGATGTCATCGGCCTGCGTCCCGGCGAGAAACTCTACGAAGAATTGCTGATCGGCGACAACCCCGAAGCGACGGCGCATCCACGCATCATGAAAGCGCGCGAGGGCTTCCTGCCCTGGCCTGAACTCGAAATCCACCTCGCCCGCCTGCAAGCCGCCCTCGACGCCAACGACCGTCCGCGCATCCGCCAGTTGCTCGCCATAACCGGAATCCGGGAACAGGAAGCGGCGGCGGATTAACCCCGTTTCGCCAGCCTTCCGGCAAGCATCAGGATCATGCCTGCCGTTGCGCCCCAGATGTGGCGGGGTTGGGTTTCGCTTTCGCAGTCGATGACATGGTAGCGGCGCGTCTTCCCCTTGTAAAAAATGGATTCGCGCCGTTGGTTTGCCGGGTCGAGAAGGCGGGTGAGCGGGATTTCGAAGGCTTCCGCCACCTCGAAGGCGTCCAGCGTCAGGGTGAAGGGCGGCAGGAGCAAGGCGACGACGGGATAGATCAGGAAGCCGGTGGCGGTGCGGTAGGCGGGAAGATAGCCCAGGATTTGCGGTAGGTTTCGCGCCAGGCCGATTTCTTCTTCGGCTTCGCGCAAGGCCGTATGCGCGGGTGTGGCGTCGCCTTGTTCCATGCGTCCGCCGGGAAAGCTGATTTGTCCAGGATGGTCGCGCAGGTGATCGGTGCGGCGGGTAAAGAGCGCCTGCAAGCCTTGCGCGCGCGGCGCCAGCGGGAAAAGCACGGCGGAGGGAATCAGCGCGGCTTCCGCCAGGCCGTCGGCCTTGCCCTCCCTGAAATCGTCTTCATCCGTTGCCGCGACAGGTTCTGGCGCAAGGCAGGTTCGGATATGCGCCAGAAGATCGGGCGTCATCGGCGTCAATAACTTTGCGTCAGCGTCATGGTGTCGCCATCGCGCTCCATTCGCGTGCGGTTCAGAAAACTCATGCCCAAGAGCACGGCGGGCATGTTTTGCGGCAGCACCGAGGCTTCCACGTTGCTCAGGGTGATGTCGCCCACCTTGACGCTGTTCAGGCGCAGCCGGTAGGTCGTCACCGTGCCGTTGGCCGTATTGGAGAGTCCGCGTTCCGCGTGTTCCAGATCCAGTCCCAGCCGTTTGGCTTCGGACGCGCCCATGGATACCGTGCTTGCGCCCGTATCCACCAGGAACCGCACGGGATGTCCGTTGATGGCGCCGGTAGTCTGGAAATGTCCCTGTCCGTCGGCAATCAGCACGGCGCGGGCATCCTTGCCGGAAGATTCCGCGCCCACCGCGTTTTGCCCGACCTTGAGCGCGCGCCGGCTGCCATTGATTTCCACCTGCACGCTTTCGCCCTGTATGGCAATGAGCCGGACACCCTGGTATTCCTGCCCGATGGACAGGGCGCGGGGCGGCGCGCCATCGATCATCAGCATCGCCTTGCTGCCGATGATGCCCGCCAGCCCCACATTGGTCGCCCGCGCGGACAACGCCAGGACGCCGATGCCGAGAAACAACGCCAGGGCGATACAATAGCGCCCACATCCGTTGCGCGAGGTGTTTTTCATGAATCCGGTTGCCATTTTTCGCCACTCCCCTACTGAAGGACCCGGCTATTTTGCCATATTCCTGGAATCTCGCCGCATTCCGTGGGTTTTGATTCCGCTGGACGCGGGCGCGAATGTGCCGGAACGCGCCGACGCCTGGTCCGGCCTCTGCTTCATGGGCGGGCCGATGAGCGTAAACGACGGCTTGCCGTGGATCGCGCCCGTCTGCGCCCTGATTCGTGACGCCATCGAAAAGGGGATTCCCGTCCTGGGACATTGCCTGGGCGGACAGTTGATCAGCAAGGCGCTGGGCGGCGCGGTCAGCAGGAATCCCGTGCCGGAAATCGGCTGGAGCGTCCTCGAAGGCGGCGATGACGCCGTTTCCCGCCGCTGGCTGGGCGATTACGCGGGCAGGACGCTGGACGTGTTCCAGTGGCACAGCGAAACCTTCAGCCTGCCGGAAGGCGCGACGCGCATCGCCCAAAACGCCTGCTGCGCCCATCAGATGGTCGCGATTGGGCCGCATCTCGCCCTGCAATGCCATATCGAGATGCTGCCGGAAATGATTGACGACTGGTGCGCGCACTGGCGGGAAGAAGTCACGGCTCCGCCGCCGCCCAGTGTGCAGACGCCGGAACGCATCCGGGCGGAACAGCCCGAAAAGCTTCCGGCGCTGCGCCGGGTCGCCGACCAGCTTTACGGCGTGTGGGTTTCGGGTCTCGATGGCCGCGCGTGATCCATGCGTTGGGACATCTTCTGCAGGGTCATCGACAATTTTGGCGATGTCGGCGTCTCCTGGCGGCTGGCGCGGCAGTTGGCGGCGGAGCACGCTGCAACCGTGCGCCTCTGGCTGGACGATCCCGCGCCGCTTGCGAAGCTTGAGCCGGATTTCGCGGCTTTTCCCGTCGAAGTCGCGCCCTGGCAAAACCCCTTGCGCTTCGATGCGGTGGCCGATGTGGTCATCGAAGCCTTCGGCTGCGAACCGCCGGAAAATTATCTTCAGGCGATGGCAAGGCGCGCGCCGCCGCCCCGCTGGTTAAACCTGGAATACCTGAGCGCCGAGGACTGGGTGGAGGAGTTTCACGGTCTCGCTTCGCCGCATCCGCGCCTGCCGCTGGTCAAGCACTTTTTCTTCCCCGGTTTTACCCGAAAAACCGGCGGCCTCCTGCGGGAACGGACGCGCAAAGCCGCTCCCGCGCGGCGCGAGGATCTGCTGGCGGACGGGCAGGCCGACCCTGGGCGCCTGAACGTCAGTCTCTTTTGCTACGATGTCGCGCCGCTTTCCGCCTTGTTTGCCGCCTGGCGGGCAGCGGCAAGGCCGATACGCTGCCTCGTCCCGCCGGGACAGCCATTTGCCGCCACCCGCGCCGCGTTGGGCGCGCCGCGGGATGCGGACGGCTGGCGGCTGGACGCGGCGGGGCAAATCCGCCTCGTCCCCATCCCGTTCCTGTCGCAACATCGCTACGACGAACTGCTCGCCGCCTGCGACCTGAATTTTGTGCGCGGCGAAGATTCCTTCGTCCGCGCGCAATGGGCGGCGCGGCCTTTCGTCTGGCAACCCTATCCCCAGGAAAACGACGCGCACGGGCATAAACTGGCCGCGTTTTTGCGACGTTATACCGCCGGGATGCCACGGGAGGCGAAAACGGCGCTCACCGCGTTCTGGCGCGACTGGAATGGCGCGGGCGAGGAACTCCCCCGTCTCTGGCCTGCGTTGCGCCAGCGGCTCGACGCGTTGGCGCGGCACGGGGAAAACTGGCGCCTCCATTTGTCGGCGCAGGATGACCTCGCGTCCGCGCTCGTCAAATTTTGCGCGGCGCGGGTATAATCTGCCGTCTTTTTTAACGCATACGCTGAATCCTCATGAAAATCGCACAGGAACTCCGCTCCGGCAACGTCATCATGGTGGGCAATGACCCGCTGGTGGTGCAGAAAACCGAATACAACAAATCCGGCCGCAATGCCGCCGTGGTCAAGATGAAACTGAAGAACCTCTTGTCCGGCGCGGCTTCCGAAGCCGTCTATCGCGCCGACGACAAGTTCGAGGTCGTGCAGCTCGACCGGAAGGAAGTGAGCTACTCCTACTTTTCCGACCCCATGTACGTGTTCATGGACGCCGAATACAACCAGTACGACATCGAAGCCGAGAACATGACCGACGCCCTGAAATACCTGGAAGACGGAATGCCCTGCGAGGTGGTGTTCTACAACGACAAGGCCATTTCCGTGGAACTGCCCACCTCGGTGGTGCGCGAAGTGACCTACACCGAACCCGCGGTAAAGGGCGACACTTCCGGCAAGGTAATGAAACCCGCCCGAATTCCCACCGGCTTTGAATTGCAGGTTCCGGCCTTCGTGGAAATCGGCGACAGGATCGAAATCGACACCCGTACCGACGAGTATCGCAACCGCGTGAAGTAACGGGGCGCGATTCAAACGCCAGGCGTCAGGAATCAGGAGACAGAGCGCCCCCTCGCCGTCCGGGTTGCTGGATCGACTGCGCGGGCGTCTTCGTCCGCGACACTAGCCGGGTGTTTTTCGCTTTGGGTAGCGTCTGCGGATAATCGGACGAATAGTGCAGTCCTCGGCTTTCCTTGCGTTTCAGGGCGGAGCGGATGATGAGCCGGGCGGTGGCGACGAGGTTCCGAAGTTCGATCAGGTCGCGGCTCAAATGGAAGTTGGCGTAAAACTCCTCGACTTCCCGTTCCAGCAGACGCACGCGGCGCAGGGCGCGTTCCAGGCGATCCGTGCTGCGGACGATGCCGACGTAATCCCACATGAGGCGGCGCAGTTCGTCCCAGTTGTGGGCGATGACGACTTCTTCCTTCGCGTTCCTCGCCCGGCTTGCGTCCCAGGCGGGCAGTCCGGGATGCGGCAGGACGGGTTGCCGGAAAATATCCTCGCTGGCGGCCCTGGCAAAGACCAGGCATTCCAGCAGCGAATTGGAAGCCAGCCGGTTCGCGCCGTGCAGACCGGAACAGGAGGCTTCGCCGACGGCGTAGAGGCTGGGGAGGCCGGTGCGTCCGGCAAGATCGGCGACGATGCCGCCGCAGGTGTAGTGCGCGGCGGGAACCACGGGAATCGGCGACCTGGTGATGTCGATGCCGAATTCCAGGCAGCGGGCGTGGATGGTGGGAAAGTGCGCCCTGATGAAGTCCGCGCCTTTGTGGGCAATATCCAGGAAGACGCAATCCAGCCCGCGTTTCTTCATCTCGAAGTCGATGGCGCGGGCGACCACGTCGCGCGGCGCGAGTTCGGCGCGCGCGTCGTGTTCCGGCATGAAGCGCGCGCCGTCGGGACGTTTCAGAAGGCCGCCTTCGCCGCGCACGGCCTCGGAGATGAGAAAGGACTTCGCCAACGGATGAAACAGGCAGGTCGGATGGAACTGGATGAATTCCATGTTGGCGATCACGCAGCCCGCGCGCCAGGCCATCGCGATGCCGTCGCCGGTGGAAGTGTCGGGATTGGTGGTGTAAAGATAAGCCTTGCCCGCGCCGCCCGCGGCAATCAGGGTATGACGGGCGCCAATCGCCTTGATCCGGCCAGTGGCGTCATCCAGCGCATACGCGCCCAGGCAGCGGTTCGGGGTCAGTCCCAGCCGGTTGCCGACAATCAGGTCGATGGCGATATGTTGTTCCAGGATGGCGATGTTCGGATGCGCGCGCACCTTGCGGGTGAGGGCTTCCTGCACGGCGAGGCCGGTGGCGTCCGCCACGTGGATGATGCGGCGCGCGCTGTGGCCGCCCTCTCGGGTGAGGTGATAGCCGGAAGCGTCCTGGGTGAAGGGCACGCCCTGGGCGATCAGCCATTCAATCGCCTGCCGTCCGTTTTCCACCACGAAGCGCGTGGCCCTGGGGTCGTTCAGGTACGCGCCCGCGACGCAGGTATCCTGGATATGGGCCTCGATGGAATCCTGGTTGTCCAGCACCGCCGCGATGCCGCCCTGGGCGCGGCGGGAAGCGGTTTCTTCCAGTTCGCGCTTGGCAATCAGCAACACCTTGCAACGCGCCGCCAGAAAGAGCGCCGCCGCCTGTCCAGCCAGGCCGCTGCCGATGATCAGCGCGTCGACGTTCATGCCGGAGGAAGCGGACGGGGACATGGTATCCTTCATCGATCCCGGATCAGCCGCACGGAAAGCTGCGCCCCCAGCCAGCCCAGGGCCGCGCCGCTGCCAATGAGGGCGAGGCCGTGCGGAAACGAGGGGCCATTGAGGACGAAGGCGCTGCCATAGAGCGCCGCCAGCCGGGTGACGTGCGGCGCCAGCGCCAGCGTGCCGGCGAGGAGCAGGAGGGCTGCCGTCAATCCGCCCAGCGCGCCTTGCAGGACGCCCAGATAACAGAAGGGACGGCGGATGAAGGCGTCGGTCGCGCCAATCAGCCGCGCGACCTCGATTTCCTCGGCCTGCCCCAGCACTTGCAGGCGGATGGTGTTGAAGACGACGGCAATGAGGCCAACAGCGAAGATGATGGTCAGCAGATGCACCGACAGGCGTCCCAGGCGCAAAAAGGCGTCGAACCGTTTGATCCAGGCGGAATCCAGTTGCACGTGCGCCACGCCCGGCCAGGCGCTCAAGGTCGCGCGCAGGCGCTCCAGGTCTTCCGGGCCGGCGTCGTCGGGTTCGAGGATGAAAGCGTCCGGCAAGGGGTTTTTCGGCAGGGTGGCGATGATTTCCGCCATCCCTTCGTTGGCCTCCATTTGGCGCAGCGCCGCGTCGCGGGAGACGAAGCGCCATTGGCCGGGCAACAGGGCTTCCAGGCGCCTTTCGACCGCCGCCCGCGCTTTTTCGTTCGCGCCGGTATTCATGAAGAGGCTCATCTGCTGCACGCGGCTGGTGTTGGCGCCCAATGCCTTCAGGTTGTCGAGGCAGAGATAGCCCGCGGCGGGAAGCGCCATGGCGATGCCGATCGCCAGGATGGAAAGCAGCGCGCTCAGGGGACTGTCCGTCAGCCTGCGGGCGGCGCGGAAGAAAGCGGCGAGGTGTTGCCGGAACCAGGGTTTCATGGGACCAGCGCCCCGTGACTGAGCGTCAACACCCGCGCCGTCATGCCGGGAGGAAAAAGCGCCTGGGGCGCGTGCGTGGCGATGATGACGGTAACACGCACCTGGTTGAAGGCGATGAAGAGATCGAGCACCTGGCGGGCGGATTCTTCGTCCAGGTTGGCGGTGGGTTCGTCCGCCAGCAGGATGATCGGGCGATTGACCACGGCGCGGGCGATGGCGAGGCGTTGCTGTTCGCCGCCGGAAAGGGCGATGGGATTCGTTTTTTCGCGCGCCAGCAAGCCCACCTTGTCCAGCGCGGCGCGGGCGCGGCGCTGGGCTTCCCTGGGCGCGAGGCCGATGATTTCCAGCGGCAGCAGGACGTTTTCCAGCGCGGAACGGTCGAACAGGAGCTTCTGATCCTGAAACACCAGCCCCAGGTTGCGGCGCAGGAAGGGCAAGGCGGCGGGACGCAGGGCGACGAGATTCTGTCCATTGACGACCAGGCTGCCGGAAGTCGGGCGCTCGATGGCGGAAAGAAGTTTCAGGAAAGTGGTCTTGCCCGCGCCGGAATGACCGCCGACGAGCGCCATTTCGCCGCCCGCGATCTCGAAACTGATGTTTTTCAGGGCTTCGAAACCGCCGGGATAGCGTTTGTAGATCTGGCTGCCGATGATCATGCAAACAGCGCCTCCACGAAATCCCGCGCCACGAAAGGACGCAGGTCGTCAATGCCCTCGCCCACGCCGATGAAGCGCAGGGGTCTGGGATACTGACAGGCGATGGCGGCAATGACGCCGCCCTTGGCGGTACCGTCGAGCTTGGTGAGCACGAGGCCGCTCACGCCGATGGCGGCGTCAAAGGCTTTCAGCTGTTGCAGGGCGTTCTGGCCGATGTTGGCGTCGAGCGTCAGCAGGACTTCATGCGGGCCGCCGGGTTCGGCCTTCTGGATCACGCGGCGCACCTTGGCGATTTCTTCCATCAGGTTTTGCTGGCTGGGCAGGCGTCCGGCGGTATCCGCCAGCACGATATCGATTTTGCGGGCGCGGGCGGCATGGATGGCGTCGAAGATGACCGCCGCCGGATCGCCGGATTCCTGGGCGATGACCGTGACCTGGTTGCGCTCGCCCCAGGCCAGCAACTGTTCACGGGCCGCGGCGCGAAAGGTGTCGCCCGCCGCCAGCAACACGCTTTTGCCCTGTCCCTGGAAGTATTTGGCCAGTTTGCCGATGGAAGTCGTCTTGCCCGCGCCATTTACGCCCGCCAGCATGATGATGCAGGGACGGTGCGCCGTGGTGTCCAGCGGCGCTTCCAGGGGCGCGAGCAAATCGACGAAAGCCGCCGCCAGCGCCGCCTGGATGCGCGAGGCGTCCTCCAGCCTTTCCGCCTTCGCCCGCGCCTTGAGGTCTTCCAGCAGACGTTGGGTGGCCGCCATGCCGACATCGGCGGCGAGCAACAATTCTTCGAGTTCTTCCAGCAGTTTTTCATCGACCTTGCCGCGCGAGAACAGGGTCTTGACGCGCCCGCCCAGATGGGCGCGAGTACGGGCAAGCCCGCCCATGAGCCGATCGCGCCACCCGACAGACGGACCCGCCGCCACGGAA
This sequence comes from Zoogloeaceae bacterium, assembly GCA_031258715.1. Classification (GTDB taxonomy): domain Bacteria; phylum Pseudomonadota; class Gammaproteobacteria; order Burkholderiales; family Rhodocyclaceae; genus Azovibrio. Next base: position 10,990 of record JAIRMN010000086.1, on the reverse strand, counting down.
GACGCGGGAGACGCGGAAGGCGCGGCTTCTTTGCTTTTCAGGAAACTGAACATGGGACTTTCGGGTGAACGCGGCAAAAACGCCGTCATCCGGCCTCACAAACCGCCAGATAACGGAATCCCGGCCATTCTATCAGGGTTCGGAAGGCAGAGGGCAGAGGACAGAAAAGTTACCGGCGCCTTGCGCCGCTTGTCAGGCATCTGGATTGCCGCGGGATCCGCCCTCGCTTTTGACGGGGAGGAGCGTTGCCGCGAGTGTGGCGCGACTTGGCGTGCGCCCATTCCGTCATTGCGCGCGCGGCGCGGCCTGGAACGCTCCCAACCTCGTGAAACGCTTGCCTTTCAATGCCCCAGTTTTCGCATCCGTTCCGTGGGCGTGATGATGTCCGTGAGGCGGATGCCGAATTTGTCGTTGACCACGACCACTTCGCCCTGCGCGATCAGTGTGCCGTTGACCAGCACGTCCATGGGTTCGCCCGCCATCGCGTCCAGTTCCACGACCGAGCCGTGCGCCAGTTGCAGCAGGTTCTTGATGGCGATGCGGGTGCGCCCCAGTTCCACCGTGAGGTGGACGGGGATGTCCAGGATCATGTCCAGTTCGCTCATCACGCTGCCGGCGTTCGCGCCCGCGGCGTTATTGAAATTGGGAAAGATGTTGGCGCTCTGGCTGGGCGCGGCGGCGGCGGACTGATCGGCAACCGCCTGTTCCGCCATGGCGGCAGCCCAGTCGTCTTCGGAAATCGCGCCCTTGCTGGCGTCATCCGCAGCATCCATGCCCATGCTGCTCAGGGCGTCGGAAAGTTCGTCAGCCATTTTTCGGTTCTCCGGGTACGGCGTCCGCGGATTCCGCGGGCGCAAAACGCTCTACTTTCAGCGCGTACTGGCCATTTTGCTGGCCGTAGCGACATTCCATGACGGTAATGTCATCGACCGTCACGCTCAGGGTTTCCGGGATGGTGAGCGGAATCACATCGCCGGCCTTCAGCCTGAGAATCTCTCCAAGGGTAATCCTGCCGACGCCCAACTGCGCCACCAGTTCGACTTCCGCGTCCTTCAACTGCCGTCGCAACATGCTGATCCAGCGCCTGTCCGAGGAAACCTGGTCGCTTTGCATGGTGCTGTAGAGCAGGTCGCGGATCGGCTCGATCATGGAATAGGGAAAGCAGATGTGCATGTCCGCCGTCACGCCGCCGAATTCCAGGGTAAAGGACGTGGAAATGACGATTTCCGACGGCGTGGCGATGTTGGCGAACTGGGAATTCATCTCCGAACGGATGTATTCGAACCTGATGTCGAACACCGGCTTCCAGGAACGGCCATAATCGGCGAATACCACGTCCAGCAAGCCCTGGATGATGCGCTGCTCGGTGGCGGTGAATTCCCGCCCCTCGACGCGCGAATGAAAGCGGCCATCGCCGCCGAACATGTTGTCGATCACGAGGAACACCAGGTTGGGATCGAACACGAACAGCGCCGTGCCGCGCAGTGGACGGGCGGCAACGAGGTTCAGGTTGGTGGGGACGACCAGGTTGCGGATGAATTCGCTGTATTTCTGGACACGGATCGACCCCACGGAAATTTCGGTATTGCGGTGCATGTAGTTGAACATGCCGATACGGAAATAGCGGGCAAACCGTTCGTTGATCAATTCCAGGGTCGGCATCCGGCCACGCACGATGCGTTCCTGCGTCCCCAGGTTGTAGGCGCGCACGCCGCCCGCCTCGACCGACGTTTCTTCCGGCGCGTCTTCCTCCCCGGTGACGCCCTTCAAAAGGGCGTCGACCTCTTCTTGCGAGAGAAAATCACCGGCCATGCGCGATGCTCCTTTTCCGCCTACTGGATGATGAAAACCGTAAACAGCGCATCCACCACCGGCCCGCTCGGTTTCTTGCCCTTGGCGGCCGGACTGATGGTGTGGTTGATGCCGTCCTTGATCTCTTTTGCCAACGCCATCTTGTCCTCGCGGGTCATCAATTCGGCGGCTGTCTTTCCAGAGATGATCAGGATGATATTGTTGCGAATGCGCGGCATCTGCGCCTTGATCGCCGCGTCCGCATCGGGGCTCTTGACTTCCAGGGAAATCGACAGTTGCACGTAGCGGTCGCCATCTTCCGGCGTATGCGCCAGATTGACCGTGAAGGAATCGAGCGCGACAAAAATCGGCGGCGCGCCGGCATGACCGTCCGCGACTTCCTCCACGTCTTCTCCGTCCTCGCCTTCGGCGTCGTCTCTGTTGGCGGCAAGCAGCCACACCGCGAGCGCGGCGGTCACCAGCGCCAGCGTCACGAACAGCGTCACGACGATGAGCAGCAGCTTCTTGCCTTTCTTGGGCGCGTCCGGCACGGGCGCGGATTCGTCTTTGGCGGCCATGAGTCAGTATCCTTTCATTGATTCAGCGTCCGCCTCAGGCGAACAGATCCACCATGCCCGCGCCCTGTCGCAAACGACCCGGCGCTCCGGCGGATGAGGGAGGCTCCAGTATAGTCCCATCGCCGCCTTCCGTTGCATCCCTGTCGTGTTGACGCCGAAGTTCGCGCTGCGCGATCGGTTGTCCATTCGCGGCGTCCGGCTGCCGCTCCTCCGCGCCCACTTCCGTCTGTCCCAGGGAAAGGCCCGCCGCCGCGAACATTTCGCGCAGGCGCGGCAAGGCGTCCTCGATGGCTTGCCGCGCTTCCTGCGTGGCGGCGGTAAAGGCGGCGGTAGCCCTGTCCGCTTCCAGGTTCAGGGTGACGGACAGGGGACCCAGATGCGCGGGATAAAGGCTCAGACGCGCCTGATGCTGATCGTTTCTGGCCATCCAGACGATCCTTTCGCCAAATTCCCGCGCCCAGGCGGGTGAAGACAGGGGCGCCGCCAGCGCGTCCTGGCGCATTCCGCCCGCGTTCGGCGGGTTCATGGAAGCGCCCGTTGGCGCGGCATTCCGGCTCTGTCCCTGCAAAAGGCTTTCGCGCAGCGTCTGCGCGAAATCTTCCGCGCCCACGGCAAGATTTGCCGATCTTTGCGACAAAACTTCCGCATCCTTCCCGGCCAGGGCGAGCGCGATTTGACGGTGGGTCATCCCCGCCGTCTCCGCACCCGCGCCTTGCCCAGGCGTTTCCGGCGTCAGCCGCAAAACCGTTTCCCGTGGGATTTCCACCGGCGTCGATAACGCGCCCAGAAGGGGAGTCGCCGCCTCCGTTTCCTTGTCTTGTTCCGGGGATTTCCTGGCCGCTTTTGATAACGCCGCCAGAAGCGCGTCCGGCGCGGGCAACGGCAATGCCATGCCGTCGGGCGCGGCCTCTTCCACGGCGGCGTCGGCCCGTAAGCCTTCATCCGCCGCCTGCGCCGGTTCCGCCATTCCTCCTTCGTCTTTTGCCTGCCGCAACAATTGCGCCAAAGCCGCCTGAATCGCGTCTTCCGGCGCGTCCGGCACGTCTTTTCCGGAGAGGAGCGCGGCGAGATCGATCGTCGCGGCGTCGCCTTCTTCCGCGTCCGCCAACAACAATCCCATCAAGCCGGAAAACCCGCCCGCCCCGGCGGCGCCCTCCGGGACAACCCCGGCAAGCGGGTTGGCCGCGACAGCGGACGCAGAAACCAGTTGAATACTCATGACGCCAAGCCCGTTGAATGAAATGCCCACCCATAAAAGCAAGGGACGTACCAGGCAGAGGACAGAGGATAGGGGGCGGAAGACAGAGGACAGGGTGGCCGCTGGCGCGGCCTTGGGGATCGGGAGGCAGAAAAAGTCAGCGGCGGTTTTGCGGCCGCGGATCGGGAATCTGGATTCCCTCGTCGCCTCGCGCCTGGGAATGATGGGGCTGGAAGCGTTCCAGGGCGCGCCGCGCTTTTGACGAGGCGGGAGCGCCCTGTCCCTTGATGGCGGTCAGCGTTCGGACTTCTTCCTGTCGCCGCGCGGACGTTTTTTATCGCCGCCGCGATGGAAACCGTCGAAGGTTTTTTTCTGTTCGTCGGTCAATTGCGCGTAAAAAGTCTTCAGGGCGGCGAGGCGTTGCGCCATGAATTCCTGGCGTTTCTGGGAAAGTTCCAGCATTTTTTCCATGCGCTCCGGAGTGGAAAGAGCGGCGAAGGCTTCCCGATCCGGGCGTTGCCATTGCGGGGCGTCGTCGGCGATGAAGGCTTTCCAGGCGGCTTCCTGCGCTTCGGAAAGCTTCAGCGCCTTGTGGAGCTTTTCGTGGCGCGCAGTCCGGCGTTCGTCGCGATCCTTTCCGCTCCAGTTTCTCCAGTGTCCCTGCCGGTCGCCATCGTGAAATCCAGCGCCCAGACATTCCGGGCCGCCGTAGGCGTGGGCGGCGCCCGCGCCGGAAATCAGCGCGAATACCGCCAGGGTAGCCATGAGGGTTTTTTGCGGGTTCATGAACATCTCCTTGTGATGAATGGATAAAGGAAGCGGCGTCGCCGCGGCAACGCGCGTCCGGCGCATATTAAAGGCCGGATATGTAAGCCAAACATTGCACATGGCGCGGGTTTTGTTTCGGGTTGTAACCCGGAATGGGTCTGTTCAGGGCGTCGCGCCGGGGCAGCCGACGCGCTCGCGCAGGGCTTGCGCCAGTGTGCCGGGATCGACGAACTCCAGTTCGCCGCCGACCGGGACGCCGCGCGCCAGACGGCTGATCTTCACGCCGCTGGAGGCCAGGAGCGTGGCGAGGTAATGCGCGGTGGCTTCGCCTTCGTTGGTGTAGTTGGTCGCCAGGATCACTTCCTTCACCTGTCCGTCCGCAATCCGCTCCACCAGTTTTTCCAGCGCCAGCGCGCGCGGCGACATGCCGTCCAGCGGAGAGAGGCGTCCCATCAGCACGTAATAAAGCCCCTGATAGGCCTGGGTCTGCTCCACCATGTTCATATCCACATGCGTTTCCACCACGCACAGTTGCGTGGCGTCGCGGCGCGGCGAGGCGCAGCGTTCGCACAGTTCGGTTTCGGAAAAGGTGTTGCAGCGGCGGCAATGGCGCAGATCCGTCAAGGCGCGTTGCAGGGCCGAAGCCAGTTGCGCCGCGCCGGGGCGGTCGTGCTGCAACAGGTGATAGGCCATGCGTTGCGCCGATTTCGGGCCGACGCTCGGCAGACGGCGCAGGGCTTCCTGCAAACCGGAAAGCGCGCGCGGCATGAGGCTGGCGCGACCGGGCGTCGAGCGCGTCATCAGAAGGGCAGTTTCATGCCGGGCGGCAGGTTCAGTCCCGCCGTGAAATTCGCCATCCGCTCCCGGCCTTTTTCCTCGGCGCGCCGCGCCGCGTCGTTCATGGCGGCGGCCATCAGGTCTTCCAGCATTTCCTTGTCATCCATTGCGCTCGCGTCGATGCTGACGCGGCGCACGTCGTGGCCGCAGGTCATGATCACCCTGACCATGCCGCCGCCCGCCTGTCCCTCGACTTCCACGAGCGCCAGTTCTTCCTGCGCTTTCCGCATGTTGTCCTGCATGGCTTGCGCCTGTTTCATCAGCCCTGCCAGTCCGCCTTTCATCATGATGCCTCTCCTTTTTGTCTCAAGGGGTTGTCGTGTCGATAGCCTGGACGGAATCAGCGTCCATCGTCGCGTCCAGGTGGTCCACCGCATCGCGGATGAAAACGTCGTTTTCGATGGCCTGCCATGCCGCGTCCTGGCGCGCCTGCCGCGCCGCCGCGGCGGTTTGCGCCGGCGTGACCTGGTCGATGCCGCCCTCGACGATTTCGATGGAAAGTTTGATCTCGCGCCCCAGGTGTTTGCACAGGGCCTGTTCCAGCCGGGTTTTCAGGGCGGAAGACAAGATGTGCTGGTGTTCGGCGGCCAGTTGCAGGCGGCAGGACGCCGGTTCCAGTTGGCGCAATACGCAATGCTGCGCCAGTGAACGCGCCGGCCCGCCCAAATCGAGCGCCGCCAGGAGCGTATGCCATTCAGAAGGCTTTTCGCCTGATTCGGCGGGGGCGGACTTTGCGGGGGAAGGCGTTGGCGTGGCGGCGGAAGATTTCGGCGCGACGGGTTTTGGGGGCGGGGAAGGCGCGGTTGGCGGCGGGCGCGAAATGGCCGCGTCCGCGTCCGCGAAACGCATCGGCTCGAAGGCCAGGAGGCGCAGCAGGGTCATGAGAAAGCCGCAGTGTTCATCCGGCGCCATCGGCAGTTCCGCGCGTCCCTCGGTCACGATTTGGTAGGCCAGTTGGATGAAGGCGGGGGAAAATTCCCGCGCCAGCGTCACCAGTTGCGCGTCCGTCGCGTCCTCGGCGCTCGCGCTGCCGGGGGCCAGTTGCAAGAGCTGCACGCGCGTCAATAATACCGCCATTTCCTGCAAGGCGTTGGCGGCGGAAAGGCTTTGCGCCTGCATGTCCTTGGCAATGCCCAGCATTTTTTCGCCATCCGCCGCGGAGAGCGCCGCAAGGATCGACAAAAGGGCGGCGGTATCCGCCGTTCCCAGCATTTCCCGCGTTTCGCGGGCATTGACCGCGCCCGCGCCATAGGCGATGGCCTGATCGAGCAGGGAAAGGGCGTCGCGCATGCTGCCCGCCGCCGCGCGGGCGATCGCTTGCAGGGCCTCGACCTCGAAGGGCGCGCCCTCGGCGTTCAGGGTGGTCGTCAGGTGTTGGACGATAGCGGGGATCGACATCGGCTTCAGGTTGAATTGCAGGCAGCGGGAAAGGACCGTGACGGGGATTTTTTGCGGGTCGGTGGTCGCCAGGATGAACTTGACGTGTTCCGGCGGTTCTTCCAGCGTTTTCAGCATGGCGTTGAAGGCGTGTCCCGTCAGCATGTGCACTTCGTCGATCATGTAGACCTTGTGCCGTCCCGTGACGGGCGCGTACACGGCGCGTTCGAGCAGCGCCGCCATGTCGTCGACGCCGCGGTTGGAGGCGGCGTCCATTTCGACGTAATCGACGAAGCGTCCGGCGTCGATTTCCTGGCAGGCCGGGCAGTGTCCGCAGGGTTCGGCGGAAACGCCCGTCTCGCAGTTCAGGGATTTTGCCAGGATGCGGGCGATGGTCGTCTTGCCCACGCCGCGCGTTCCGGTAAACAGATAGGCGTGGTGCAGGCGTTTTTCGTTCAAGGCGTGCGTCAGGGCGCGGACGATGTGTTCCTGCCCGACCAGTGTCGAGAATTTGCGTGGCCGCCACTTGCGCGCCAACACCTGATAGCTCATGCGCCCATCCCGGAATCCAGAAAAAAGAAATGGCGAGCCTGACCCCCGGCACTCGCGGAAAACGGCTGTGGCTGCTGCCTTCCGGCCCTGACCAGGTTCGCCGCCCCACGATGCGGGGAGACCCGCCGGGGCGAATGATAGCACGAGGCGCGCTTTGCGCCGCCATCTCTTCTGTCGCCGGCGGGCAATCGCGCCGCGTTCGTGGAACGCCACGTCGAATTTCCGAAGATAGAGGACGGCGGATGACGGCAATGTTTTCGCCGGCATGACCCATGCGGCCACACAAGCCCCCTCGCGCTTCCTCTCCCCTTCCCCCCGCGGTTCCCCCCCTCGCGGGGGATGGCCGGGGGATCAGGGGATCAGAGAACAGATGAAAACCGCCGCCCAATCCACCGTCATTGCGAGGGCGCATGAAGCGCCCTCGCAATGACGGGCGGGGAGAAAGAGGCGAACGCCATGACGGCGGCCAGGCGAAATGTCTTCCTCCGGCGGCGCTGGCTGGCCGCGGCTACCACTTCCATCCCAGCCGGAATCCGCCGGAGGCTCCTTCGCGTTTGCCGGCGTAGCCTTGCAGGCCGAATTCGAGGGAAAGTCGCTCGTGGTTTTTGGGGTGGAGGATCATGCCGATTTCGCCGACGAAGCCGTCGCCGCTGGGGTCGGGGACATCGATGTCGCCGTCCATGCTTCTTGCCTTGGCGCGGTGGTCGAATTCGCGTTCATAAGCCAGTCCCAGGTACCAGGCGCGGTGGGCGTCGCTGACGCGGGTATAGCGTCCGCCCAGGCGCGCCCGATGGGAATCGTCCGCGTAGAAACGCACTTCTTCCTTGCCGTTGTTGATGCGCGCGGTCTTGCCGCCCTGACGTGTCCAGTAGTAACGCAGGTAGAGGTCGAAGAGGCTGTGTTCGTCCTTTTGCCATTCGTGTCCCACGCCCAGGTGCGCGCCGTACCAGGGCACTTCGAGTTTGTACTTGGCGGTGGCGCCGTCCACATCGGCGAGGTCGCGGGAGTGGAACTTGTTTTCCTGCCGTCCGCCCCGGAGCGAGCCTTCCAGGCGCAGGCCGCTGTCCCATTTCTGGCGCGCCATGACGCCGAAGCCGTAGTAGCGCAGCTTGCCCTCGCCCTTCATATCCGGGTGGTCGGGGCGGCCGAATTTGCCGTGGACGCGGTAGTCGCCGTAGCCGCCCTCGAAGAAGCCGCCGAGGAGGAGGGAATGGTCTTCCTTCTCGCGTTTTACCGCTTCGCCCGCGACCAGGGTATAGCCCCAATAGTCCACGGTCGAGCCGGTATCCATGCGCACGTCGGCATAGTCCACACCACCGAAGTGCGCGCGGTTTTCGCCCCGGCGCAAGGCGAGATCGGCCTGTTGGTAGCTATGGTCGGCGAGCCAGTTGGCGTTTTGCCCCAGGATGGCGAGGCCCGCGACGCGGCCTTCCGCGAGGATCCGCGTCTCCCGCGCCGGGCGTGGCGCGGAAACGAGGCGGGCGACGAGCAGCTGGTTCTGGTTTGCCCCGTTGGCGTCCAGGCCGTTTTGGGCCGGATTCTTGTCGATGATGAAGTTGTAGACTCTCGTCATCCCCTGGCGGGCCTCGGCGGTGTTGTTCGCCGGGTCGCCGTCGAGATCGTCCGCGCCAGTGGTCTGGATCAGGTAGAACTCGTCGCCGGGATTGAGCGCCGGCCCGGCGGCGAAGTTGGAAAGGCTCACCGTCGCGCCGGAAAGTGTGGCGTAAGCGGCGCCGCTCGAATTCGTTCCTTCATCGATGGTCAGGAGCGCCGCCTTGTTGGCGATATTCACAATATCCGCGTCGTTCACGGTCGCGGCGCCCAGATTGAAATGCAGGCGGCCATTGAATGTCGCGCTTTTGATGGAGAGCGCGTTCTTGCCCATGACGTTGACGCGCCCGCCGGAATTCAGCGAGAGATCGTGCGCGACGGCATCCAGCGTCATCCCGGAAAGCAGGGTGGTCACGCTGCCGGGGTTGAAAGTCACGGTGTTTTCGACAGCGTAGCTGGTCGCCGAAAAATCATCGCCCACCTCGAACACATTTTCGCCGCCCCAGAAGAATTCCCCCGCGCCTTCCACCTCCATCTGGAACTTGCGGTCGGCGATGCCGACGCTGCCGGCGTTGTCCTGATCCACCACGATCGGGTCGTAGAGCGCCACCGCGCCGCCCTTTGCCGGGCTGACGACGAGCATGGCGTCGGATTCAGCGGAATCGGCCTGGTTGGTCACCGGGTCGTCGATCATGCCGAAATAGAGGGAATTGGCGCGATACGTCAATCCGCCGTCTTCCGTGATCCGGTTGTTCTGGAACCAGGTGGTGTTCCCGGCGGTGGCGGTGAGGGTGAGCGTGTTGGGCGTTGTCGTGGGATTCGGCCCGGCAAGGCCGGTATCCACGACGACGGTTCCATAGACCTTCGGCGTGTCGGCGGTAAATTCCGAACTGAAGGCATTGTCGATAAACACGCTGTCGCGGATGGTCATTCCCATGAAACTGCCGTAGCTGTAGACCGCCCCGCCCAGGATCTGCCCGTTGTCGACGCTGACCGTGTTATTGGCGAAGAAGCTCCTGTCGATCAGCCCGATGCCGGTGAGCTGCCCCTGCCCGCCATTCGTACTGCCCGTCGCGCCGACGATCCCGCCGCCGTCGATGTAGGTTCCCGCGCTGATATTCAATCCCTGGAAGACCGTGTCGGTAATTTCCCCGATCCAGGCGATGCCGCTTACGGAGTACACCCCCAGCGCGCCGCCGCCGGAAATATGTCCGGTAATTTCCACGGAGTTGCCGCTGAAGTCGTTGCCCGACACCTTTTCCAGGTAGGCGCTGGCATCATCCGTCGCGTCGAAGCCGGCGATCCCGCCGCCGGCGATGTCGTTGGCGGAAACCACTATATCCACGAAGCGGTTGTTCGAGAGATTCGCGCTGCCGGCGGTGCCTTCGTAGACTCCTCCCGTCTGCCAATCCACGTGCGCGCCGACGATCCCGCCGCCGTGGATGTTTGCCGCCTCAATGCCGATCGAGGAGAAAAGATTGCCGCTCAGGGTGGGAATGATCGCGGAATAATCGGAGATGGGCGTGACGCCAGTCAGCCCGCTGTTGGCCCCGACCACGCCGCCGCCCAACAGATCGCCGCCGGCCCTCACCTCGATGCTCTTGAAGGTATTGCCGATGACCCCATCGACTTCCGCCACGCCATTGGCGACGGTCGCGGCGATGTTCGACGCGGAAGCCCCCAGCACGCCGCCACCGCGCAGGTGGCCGTCCGTGCCTATTACCAGATCATCGAAATAATTGTCGCGCGCCCCCACGATGGCCGCTTCCGTCAGCGCGGAAGCCCCGACGATGCCGCCGCCATCGAGAGCGTTCGAGGTAACGTTACCGACATTGACCGTCAGCCCCTTGAAAACGTTGCCTTGCAGGCTATTCAGGGCGACCAGCCCCTGGTTGGAGCGCACCCCGACGATCCCCCCCCCGGAAAGATAGGTTCCGACATCCACCTGCTGGTTGAGAAAGAGGTTTCCCCGGACATCGCCCAGATACGCGCCGACCGCTTGCAGGTCGTTGCCGGGATCTAGCTTGCTGTCCCCTCCGTCGTTACTCTGCACCCCGACGATGCCGCCGCCCTTGAGGTAGCTGTCCGTATCCACGTAGATCCCCGCGAAAACGTTCCCGCTGAGGGAATCCAGCCGCACGGCGGCGTTGGAAAGGCCATTGACGCCAATCACCCCGCCGCCGCGCAGGGACCACGTCGACTTGACGTAGATGTTGGCGGTGTTCTCGGCGTCCGTCTTGTCCAGCGTGCCGTTGCCGAAAATATTGCCGGTAACGGCCGGGATTTCGGCATAGGTCGTCACGCTGTCATGGGTCTGGCTGTTGTTGTTCACCCCGAT
>JAIRMN010000085.1 GCA_031258715.1 Zoogloeaceae bacterium | reverse complement strand
CCGGATGCCGCTCCAACCGACGAATGAGTGCTTCCTTGTCTGATCCCTGTCTTTCTTCAAGTCTGTCCATGCCATTGCCCTCCATCCCAGGAAAAATACGCTCCAATGACCTCTTTTGAGCACCATCCCTTATATATCACAGATCTACGCCGCTCTTCTCTTCTTGCCACTGATGCCTCTCCACCACTTTTGATCGCACCCAAGTGTGAGTCCGGCCTTGTATCTGTCCGCAACTTACGTATAATTTTGCAATGAAAGCCGTCTTCGTCGAACTGCCTGCCTTTTCCCGTTAACGGGCCGATTATCTGGACGACGACGGTTTTCGCGGCCTGCAAGAGACCATGATGAAGCACCCTGAAGCTGGCGACGTGATCGCGGGGACGGGTGGCCTGCGCAAGCTGCGGCACGGTGACCCGCGCCGGGGGAAAGGCAAGCGCGGCGGCTTGCGGGTAATCTACTACTGGTGGGATGGCAGCACGCAATTCTGGCTGTTCACCCTATATGACAAGGACGAAATGGCCGACTTGCGCCACGACGAGAAAAAGGTGCTCAAATGCCTGTTGAAAGCGGAACTGGAGGCAAGGCGCTGAAAAAGCGGAACCTGTTTGCAGAGATTGCCGAGGGCTTGGATGCCCTGTCGGACGCGCGTGTCGGCAAGCGGACGCTGCGCACGCACGAGGTGAAAATCAACCCGACGCCGGACGTGACTGCCGACGAGTTGCTGGCCTTGCGCGAGAACCTGCACCTGTCGCGCCCGGTGTTCGCCCGCTACCTGCGCATCAACCCCCGTACGCTGGAAAACTGGGAGCAGGGCCGGGCCAAACCGAACGCCCAAGCCACCCTGCTGCTCCGCTTGGTCGAGAAGTTTCCTGACACGGTGGAACGTCTGGCGGCTGTATGACGGATCGGCATCGATGCCGGAACGGTCCAGGCGGGGACATGTCAAGGCGCACCCAGGCGACGCCGTGCGCATGACCCTGCCGCAAACGCTGTTCGGACGCACCTTCCTTTTCGTCGGCCTGCTGATCTTCGTTTCCGGAAGCACTTGGTTCGTCCTGTTCAACCTCGCCGAGCGCGAACCGCGCGCCCGGCAAATCTCTCAGCTCATGGTCAGCGTCATCAACCTGACCCGCGCCGCGCTCGTCGCCGCCGCCCCGGACAAGCGCCTCGCGCTCCTGCGGGATCTCGCCGACAGCGAAGGTGTCCACCTCTACCCGGTAGAGGATTCCGATGTCGTCACCCCGCTGCCCGAGACCTATTTCTTCGACGTGATGAAGCAGGCGACCGCCGACCAGCTCGGCCCGCGCACGCGCTTTGCCAGCGGGGTCAACGGACTCTCCGGCGTGTGGGTCAGTTTCTCGATCGACGACGACGACAATAGCTACTGGCTGATGCTCCCCGGCAGGCGCGCCGAAAACCTCGCGCGCTGGCAGTGGCTTGGCTTGGGCGTCGCCTCGCTGGCGCTGGCGCTATTCCTCGCGTATCTGTCCGTCTCGCGCGTCACCCGACCGCTGCGGGCGCTGGCCGACGCCGCCAGGGGGCTGGGAGAAGGCCGCTATCCGAAACCCGTGCGCGAAGCCGGCGTCGCCGAATTGCGGCAGGTAGCCGAAGCGTTCAACCACATGTCCGAAGACTTGCAACGCCACGCCAATGAGCGCGCCGTCGTGCTGGCCGGGCTTTCGCACGACCTGCGCACGCCGCTCGCCCGTCTGCGCCTGGAAAGCGAACTGTCGATCGCTGACGAGACTGCCCGCGAAGCCGCGATCGCCGACATCGAACAGATGGACGCGATCATCGCCCAGTTTCTCGACTACGCGCGCGGCGAAAGCGACGAGGCGCCGGTCGCCGCCGACGTCAATACCCTCGTCAGAGAAGCCGCCGGCCGCCTTGGCCGCCACGGAGAATCGTCCGCCGCGCCGCGGCTCGAGCTGGGCGTGCTCCCTTCCGATACGCACGTCCGTCCCAAGGCACTCCTGCGCGCCATCGCCAACCTGCTCGACAACGCCCGCAAATACGGCGCCGCGCCGTTCGCCGTCGAAACCCGGCGCCAAGACGACGAAATCGTCATCGACATCGCGGACAGCGGCCCCGGCATCCCCGAAGCCGACCTGGAACGGATCAAGCGCCCCTTCACGCGCCTGGAAAACGCCCGCACCAACACCACCGGCACCGGCCTGGGCCTCGCCATCGTCGAACGCATCGCCCGCCTGCACGGCGGCAAATTCGAGCTGATCAACCGGGACGGGGGCGGGTTGATCGGGCGGCTGCGGCTGCCGATACGCTGACGTTCATGGCGCCAGCGCCGCCCCGCGAGGATGAAAGATGTTCTTTGACCCCAACCATCGCCGTGCGGGCGGGGTTCAAACCCGCCCTTCGTGCGGCTCCCTTGTCTTTCACGCCGACAGGCGTCCCGGCTCATCCAAAAAATAGGCGGATGGGTCGCGCATGACATCCCTCCGATGGAAAGGTACGAAATATGTTCTTCGCGCATTCGACCAAAAAAACGGATCGTTCCGATTGGCAGCCGTTGGCTGAACATGTGTATGCAGTCAGCGCGCTCGCCAGGGCGTTCGCCTCCGTTTTCCATGCGGGCGATTTCGCGGCGGCGGAAGGTCTGCTGCACGATGCCGGAAAATATACCGAGGATTTTCTGCGTCGCCTGGACGGAGCGGCCCTGCGCGTAGACCACGCCACGCGCGGCGCGATGCTGGCCGTGGAGAAGTACGGGATGGCAGGCTACCTGATCGCCTACGCGATTGCCGGACACCACGCCGGACTTGCCAATGGACTGGAAAGCGGCGAGCGCACCGCCTTGCGCGACCGTTTGCGCGGCATGGGCCTGCCGCCCCTGTCGCCCGCCTGGCAGCAGGAAATCGAATGGCCGGAGTTGCCGCAAAACCTGCCGTTCCAACAAGTCAAGGAGCGCTTTTGGTTTCAGATAGCTTTCCTCGTG
>JAIRMN010000047.1 GCA_031258715.1 Zoogloeaceae bacterium | reverse complement strand
GCGTTACGAGCAGATGAAATTGGAAGTAGGGTAGGCCGCCAGGGGCGGCTCACGGTTTCATGGGCGCCTTTGAGGCGCTCACCAGCAAAGCCACCGGCTTTGCCGGTGGTATTTGACTCGCCCTACAATTCGGGAGCAACCATGAGACGCGGGACTTTGACTTTTATTCTGGCCGGATTTCTGATTCTGGGCTTTTCTGCCGCGCTGCCCGGCAATCCTTCATGGGCGGAGGAGGCGCAACCCGCGCGCGGCTCAGGGTCTGCCGATGGATTGCCCAAGGCGCATGACGACCTGGAGGTATTTCTTGAGGAGGCGGAATGGAACGCGCTCTGGGCGCGCGTCAAGGAGGGCGACGAAGAGGCGGCGGCGCGGCTTTTCGTTTGGATGCGGAGGGTGGAGGAAAGCCTGACGAAGTTTTCCGCGGAAGAAATCGGGGTGACGCCCAGGCAGTTGATGAAAATCCAGTTCATATTGGGAGGCGTATATCTGGAAGGCATCGGCACGCCGATCGATGGGGAGCGCGCGGCATACTGGTTTCGAAAGAGCGCGGAGAACGGATACGCGCCCGCGCAGTTGGCCCTGGCGTCCCTCCATGAGGAAGACAGTTTGACCTGGACGCAAAAGGCGGCGGAGCAGGGGTACGCGGAGGCGCAAATCAGACTCGGGATCATGTATGGCCTGGGCGACGATGTTCCCCGCGATGAGGAAAAGGCGGTATTCTGGTATCGCAAGGCGGCGGAACAGGGCGAAGCCCACGCGCAATATCTTCTGGGACAGAAATATCGCGCGGGCGAAGGCGGTCTTCCCCAAAACGATGAGGAAGCGGCGCGCTGGTACGAAAAGGCGGCAGAACAGGGTCATGAGATCGCGCAGGCCGAACTTGGCGCCAAGTTCTCGATGGGGACGGGCGTTCCCCAAAGTGATGAGAAAGCGGCATTCTGGTACGAGAAAGCGGCAAAACAGGGCAATGTGGATGCGCAATATCTTCTTGGCGCGATGTACGCGGAAGGCCGGGGCGTTCCCCAAAACGACAGGAAAGCCGCTTTCTGGACGCGAAAGGCGGCGGAACAGGGAGACATTTTCGCGCAATTTTCGTTTGCGCGAATGCACGAAAATGGGCGCGGGATTCCGCAAAGCGGCAAGGAAGCCGCGCACTGGTACAGAAACGCGGCCACGCGAGGATACGCGCCCGCCCAGTTGGCCCTGGGCATGTTGTACGAGAAAGGGACCGGTCTTCCCAGGGATCTCGTCCTGGCCTATGCGTGGTTCGCGCTCGCCCGGCAAACGGGCGACGATGAGGCCATTCTCGCCTACCGCAGGGTGGAAAAACTCCTGACCCGCGAGCAACTTGCAAGCGCGAAGCGCCTTGTGGAGGAGGGGGAATTTGCTTTATTTTCGGAGAAGGGGGAGGGGGAGGAAGATGAATGATATATGTGTTATTGTTGTAACCTTGAGTTGGTCCGTGGTCATGTGAGGTTGTGCTTTACGATGAATTGGGGAGAGTTTGATGTCACATACTGTCACTGCAAGGCTGTGCCGCGATGCCCAGTCCGCCGCTGGAGTTTTTTGATCTATCGGGAGGAGAGACACTCTCGGCGCTGTATTGTTACAGCGAGCAAGGTCGGGTTAGCCGCGCAAGCTTTGTTCCCCGACAATCCATCATTATTTCCCGGTGGCGGAATATGGACGGCGGGTTGTGAAGAATGCGTTACGAACGGCGGGCTACGCTACGCTAACCCGTCCTACGATACGGGCTACGCTTGCTTCCGGAACGTCGGCGACGACCAGACGCTGACCGTTCTGCCAAACCTGCCACACCTCTCTGTCCTCTGTACTTGTTTGGCTTATTCCGCCTTCCCGCGCCCGGAGAATCGCTTGAGAAAAACGCCCAGGACTGCGAGCGCCGCCAGCGCGACGAAGACGACGGAGACGACGGAGACGATCAGCTTCCCGTATTCCGCCAGGAAGCCCGAATCGGCGGACGATTCAGCGGGCGGCGCGGCGGCGTTGTCCCCGGCGATGAGCGTGGCCAGGCTGTATTCGGCCACCTTGTCGCCTTCCCTGAATGCGTCGTACTGCTGGTCTGGCACGAACTTGTAGCCGCCTACCACCCGCTTGAATTCCGGCAAGGCTTTTGGCAGCCTTTCCGGCAAGACCACAAGGTTGGCCGACGTGTCCCCCGCCCGCCCCAGGAGACGGATTTCGTAATTGACGACTTCCTGCCGATCGCTGGAATTGACGAAGGAGAGCGCCCATTCCAGACGCCTGGTTTTCGGATCATAGAAGGGCGGCTGTTTCCAGCCCAGGTTCAAAAGCTCCGGCCAGCCCTTCCTGGCGCGTTCCTTGTTGCTTTCATCCAGGTTTTTGCGCAGGGTTTCGATCAGGGCGTCGGCGTCGATTTTTTCGTCGTCCTTGACGTGACCGCTCTCCGAATATTCAAAGGTCGCCCACCATCCCTGGTTTTCCGGGCCAAAGAAGTATTTCTGCTTGCCTGGGGGACTCTGGAGGACCTTTTCCAGAAGGACGCGGGTATCCTTCGCGTCCAGGAAGAGAAAACCCTTCGGCACGTCGAAGGTGGCCACCGGCCCGACATTCACGCGCTGCGGGCCTCTCACCCAGTTCAGGCTGTTGAGGATCGCGCTGACATTTTCGGCTTCTTCCGCATTCCTTCCCTGCGCCATGACCGCGGCCGGCAGGAAGGCGCCCGCAACCCAGAGGGAAAGAAGCAGAATCGCGTGATTCAAGGATTTCATGTTTTGATTCTCCCAATCGAAGCATTGCATCAAAGGTTGCCAACCCCGGCAAAAAACCACCGGAACCGGCGAGCCGTCACCATAACAGAAGCGCCGGCGGCAATCAATGTGAATCACAAATGGGGTTACATCGACGCCAGGGGCAAGAAAGTCATCTCGCCACGTTTTGGCTATGTAGGGGACTTCGCCGCCAATGGTCTGGCGACGGTCATGATGAATAGCAGCAAGCGTAGGGTCGAACCCTTGGCTACCGTCCAGTATCAGGTCTGGCAAAGAAGGGGGAAAAAAGGCTCCTCTCTACGCTACAAGGTCACAGCCTTCAGGTCGGGTTCAAGCTCCTTTCTTCCCGCACAGTGGCAGCTAACCACTGCAAAACGAAAGATACAAGGGCGGGTTAGCGACAGCGTAATCCGCCGCGCCCGCAATGACGCTCCTCCCCGTCATTGCGAGGGGGCTTCATGCCCCCGAAGCAATCCAGATGTCTAACCCGCGGCGGCGAAGCCGACGGTGATCGGAAGGCAGGGGACTGAAGACAGAGGACAGAAAAAGTCACCGGCGCTTCGCGCCGCAGGCTACGCTTCTGGATTGCTTCGTCGCTTCTCTCCTCGCAATGACGAGGTTGGGCGCGTTTCAGGCCGTGCCCCGCTTTTGACGGGGCGGGGGAATTGCCGTGCCGTCGCGCGCCTGAGAATGACGAAGCGGGGAAGTATGAACCGCTCTCAACCACATCGATTTGAATCGCGCCCGCCAGGAAAAAATAACTCGCCAACGCGCAAGTCGCGTGGATAAAATAACGGGATTTATCATGCGATTTCGAGCGCCGCGATTCCCGGATTTCCGCCCGGATGGGCGCCCAACGCGGGCCGCGGCTTGCGGCAGGGAAGATTTTCATGGAGAACAAGATGAACTGGAATAAATTCGCGGCATCGCCGTGTCTGGCCGCGTCATTGGCGTTACTGGCGTTACTGGCGTTACTGGCGTTATCGGCGTTCTTGCCGCTGTCCGCCGGGGCGGAGGAGGGCGCGCGTCTCCAGCACCGGAACGCGGATATCTTCATTCCCGCCGCTTCCCCTTTTACCCTGGATCCCGAAGGCATGCCGGACAACGAGACCGCGGCGGTTTTCACGGGCGAGACCGTCGCCTCGGGGGTGTTGCAGATATATTGGGTGATAGAGTGGGATTGTGACAAGGGAGAATGCGCGGCAAAGGAAAAAACGCGCCTGGGCATGACATTTTTCCCGGATGAAAAAACGCGCGCGCGTCTGCCCGTGATAAAGCGGGAGACGCGCGAACCCTTTATCCCAAAGGAAATTTCGCTTCGAGACGGCGAGGGTATGACATGGGGAAGCTTTTCTTTCCCCGTGGAAAAAATCAGGACGCTCTTGAAGGATGTTCAAAACGTGCCCGGCAATTTTTTCAAATACCGGGAAAGGTTCGTGTTGCTGCCCGTTACCCTGCGCTTTTCCGGTTTCACGGCGATGATAGATTGTGACGCCTACCATGCGTCCGGACGCTTCGTCGCCATCGTGGAAGGCCGGATTCTGGACGATCCGGAAAACGAATTGAAAAAGCTGCAAGACGGTGGCTGCGGGATCAATCCCTATGACGACGCCTTCGTGATTCACGCCGGGGCAGACGAGCGCGTCGCGTTGCGAAAATCCCCGGACAACGAGAGCGATGCCGTCGCCCATCTGAAAGACGGCGAGATGGTGCTCAAGCTCAGCACCATCGACGAAAACTGGTGGTATGTCAAGGTGGTACCGATACCGGAAAGCGGCGCGCTCGAGGGCTACCTTGACCGCTCGCGCCTGAACCTTGAGATATTCGTTCCCTGAACCACCCGGCTGAGCGCGTGCATACCCCGCAAAACCTCACCCTCCTGGGTTCGACTGGCTCCATCGGACAAAGCACGCTGGCGGTTGTCCGCCTGCACCCGGAGCGTTACCGCGCTTTTGCCCTCTCCGCTTACCGGCAGTGGGAAAAGTTGCGCGAGCAATGCCGGGAATTCCAGCCGGAGTATGCCGTGGTGGGCGACGCCGAAGACGCGGCGCGTCTGCAAGCCGATCTGCGGGATTCAAACCTGAAAACCGAAGTGCTGCATGGCCCGGAGGCGCTTTGCCAGGTGGCGGCAGCAGGGGGGGGCGATACGGTCGTGGCGGCCATCGTCGGCGCGGCGGGTCTCCCTTCGGCGCTCGCGGCGGCGAAGGCGGGGAAAAAATCCTCCTCGCCAACAAGGAGTCCCTCGTTATGGCCGGGGCGCTTTTCATGCGCACGGCGAAAGAAAACGGGGCGGTCATCCTGCCCATCGACAGCGAGCACAATGCGATTTTTCAAAGCCTGCCGCGCGATTTTTCCGGCGACTGGGCGAAAAGCGGCGTCAAAAAACTCTGGCTTACCGCTTCCGGCGGGCCGTTTCTCGACTTTTCGGCGGAGGCGCTCATGAAGGTCACGCCGGAACAGGCGCTCAACCATCCACGCTGGTCGATGGGACAAAAAATATCGGTGGATTCGGCTACCTTGATGAACAAGGGACTGGAAGTCATCGAGGCGCATTGGCTCTTTGCCGCGCCGCCGGAGAAAATCGGCGTGGCCGTGCATCCGCAAAGCCTCGTGCATTCGCTGGTCGAATACGTGGATGGCGCCATGCTCGCGCAACTGGGCAATCCCGACATGCGCGCGCCCATCGCCCACGCGCTCGCCTGGCCGGAACGCGTGACTTCCGGTGTGGATGGTCTTGATCTTTTCCAGGTTGCCCGTCTGGACTTTCGTCCGCCGGACACAGCGCGCTTTCCCTGTCTGAACCTGGCTTACGCGGCGCTGGCGGCGGGCGGCGTCGCGCCGGCTATCCTGAACGCCGCCAACGAAGTCGCCGTCGCCGCTTTCCTGGAACGCCGCGTTGCCTTTCCCGGCATCTTCCGCGCTATCGACGCCGTGCTGGACGCGATGCTGGTAACGCCCGCCGACACGCTGGAAGCCATCCTCTCCGCCGACGCGGCGGCGCGGCGTCTGTGCGCGGCGCGGCTCCACTCCGGTTCCGGAGAATAGAGAATGTCCGTCTTCAGCCTCATTCGCTGGCTATACGTCGCGATCAACATCGCGCTCATCGTTGTCCTCTACCTGAATTTACGGCGTATGGGCTGGCGGCGCGGCTGGAGCGCGGGCGTCTGTCTGCTGCCGGTGGCGCTGTCGCTGGCGTTTCCGGCGGCGCGAATGCTGGATGGCAACGGACTTTTGGCGCGCGGCATTGCCTTTGCGGGGACTTTCTGGCTCTCCTTCGTGCTGCACACGCTGCTTTTACTGGTGCTATCGGGCGTGTTTCGCGGTTGCGTCCGGATTTTTCGTGCGCCGCGCCTTGCGCCGGAACGCGCGGAAGGCAAGCGCAAGGCTACGCTTCTGGGCATCATGGGCGGCGCGCTTTGCCTCTCGATCTTGGGCTGGATGAATGCGCAACAGCCGCCGACGGCGCGCGAACTGCGCCTGGAAGCGGCGACGACGCGTCCCTTACGGATAGTGGCGCTCTCCGACCTGCATCTGGGTCGGCTGGTGTCGCCCGCGTATTTTTCCCGCCTGGTCGATGCCATCGTGCCCTTGCGCCCGGACATGCTGCTCTTTGCCGGTGATATTCTGGATGATTACCACGGCCTCGATACGCGGGCGATGCGCGCGGATCTGGCGCGGCTTCAGTTACCCCTGGGCGCGTGGGGTGTGCTGGGTAATCACGAATATATCGCGGGCAACGCCGATGAGAGCCGCCGTCTGCTGGAAGAGGGCGGCATTCGCGTCCTGCGTGACGAATGGGCAGACGTAGACGGGGCCGTGTTGCTGGTGGGACGCGACGATCATTCTCGCAGACGGTTTACCGGCGAAGCGCGCAAAACCTTGCCGGAGATTCTGGCGGACGCGCCCGCCACACTGCGGCAATGTCCCATGATTGTGCTGGATCACCAACCTTTGCTGCTGGAAGAAAGCGAGACCGCCGGGGCGTTCCTGCAATTTTCCGGACATACCCATAACGGCCAGCTTTTTCCGTTCAATTTCGTAGTGCGCTGGATATACGAAAACGCTCACGGCTACTCACGACGCGGCCAGACGCACTACTGGGTTTCCGCAGGCGCAGGCACCTGGGGGCCAAGAGTCCGCACCACGAGCCGCCCGGAAATCGTGCTGTTCCAGATCGAAAACAGCCCGCAACCATGAAGGCAGAGGACAGAAGACGGTGTACCCCACGCTTCGTCATCTTCCAGAGCGAAACGACGCGGCTTTGCGACCTCCGAGGGCTGTGTAGCCCGCAAGGGTCGGCGGATGTACGCCATTGGAAATGCCATCCGACTGGATTGCTTCGTTCCGGAGAATGACAGGGTGGGAGCGTTATTCTTCAGCGCGGAGCGGCCTGAAACGCACACAACCCCGTCGTCATTCTCCAGAGCGAAGCAACGAAGCAATCCAGATGCCTAACCTGCGGCGCGAAGCGCCGGTAACTTTTCTGTCTTCTTTCCTCTGCCGTCTCTACCCAATGAAGCGCGAATAAGATTTTTTCTCATTTATCTTGACAGTTGGCGGCAAATTCTAGGATACTCGCAGGAAGTTTTTACAGGAACTTCCGAAATGCGAAAATGGATGACGTATATCGCGCTGCGCGATGATCATGTCAGCGCAAAAACCTTCTGCCTGTTGCTGCTGATCGCCTTTGTTTTTGGCGTGGCCTTCAGGATGATCTGGATATACCAATTCAAGGATGTCAGTCAATTTCATTGGAACGGTCAACTGATGATCAACTCCAACGATGGTTATTACTGGGCGGAAGGCGCGCGCGATATATTGACAGAAAATCAAAACCATTATAAATCCAGCCCCATCCATAAGGGGTTACCCATCATCACGGCATTTTCCGGCAAAATGCTGCCCTTTGTTTCTTTTGAAACGCTTATCTTCTATCTGCCTGTCGTGTTGGGAAGCCTCCTCGTCGTTCCGATCATGCTGATTGCTAAGGCAATGAACCACACCTGGGCAGGTTTTTGCGCGGCGCTGATCGGCGTTATTGCCTGGAGCTACTATAATCGCACGATGGCCGGTTATTACGATGATGATATGCTGGTCATCGTTCTCTCCATGCTGGCGCTTTTTTCCTTGATTCTGGCGCTTTGTCGAAAAAATATATACTGCCTGCCGATCGTTACACTCCTGACCATGCTGAGTTTATGGTACTACCCGCAAAACATAGCGTTGCTCTCTGCTGTTGCCGGCATCTTGCTTGTCTATACCTTGATCTTTCATATCAAAAGCCTTTATCACTATCAACTGCTGGGTTTTTTCCTGATGGGCTTATTGAGGCTTGAATTCATCATCATTGTGTCTTTGATGATTGCCGCCCTAGCGCTTTTCAAGCTCACCGAAAAGCGGTTCAGGAAAACAGGGAGTTTCGCATTTTTATGCGCAGTTTTTTTGCTTGCGTTCTTTTTCAGTCCATTCATGAATATTCTATATCAGCTAAACAACTATGTCTTCCGAACGGCAACCCTCACGCTTGATTCAAACGCCACCGCGCTGAACTTTTTCAGTGTCATGCAGACGGTGCGTGAAGCCCGCGAGATCGACTTTGGCATGTTCGCCGCCAGAATCAGCGGGCATTGGACGCTGTTCATATGCGCCTGTGTCGGCGCCGTCATGATGATGTTCCGCCATACCCCCTTGCTGATCGCCTTGCCATTTGTCGCGCTTGGTTTTCTCGCCTATGGTTTGCCCGGTTTCATTCCCGGCGGCGGATTACGTTTTACCATTTATGCGGTTCCTGTCCTGGCGCTTGGACTGGCCTATCTGATCTTCTGGGTTTCCGAAAGATTCAGCGATCGGCAAGTTACCTGCGCCATGGTCGCGCTCCTTTGTGGCGGGGCTTTATATCCCCATATCGTTCACATCATTGATTACAAGGTACCCACGGTTTTCATCCATGACGAAGTGGAAGCCCTGGATAGACTCGGCAAAAAAATCGAGCGCGGCCATGATTACGCAATCAGTTGGTGGGATTACGGTTATCCGATTCGATACTACACCCAGGCGAACACGCTGATCGATGGGGGCAGACACGATGGCGGAGATAATTTTCCGACGAGTTTCATCCTTGGCGCGACAAGCGACAGGGCTGCCGCCCGGCTTGCCCGGCTTGCCGTTGAAGTCGATCTCGGTTTTGCGAAAACGCTTGGCGGTTCATCGCCAATGGGTACAATCATGGCGCATTACCAATCCGAAGACCCTGCCCGCTTTCTTCGTGAACTGGACGAAAAAGAAGCGTTTGCGCTGCCGCCCAAAACGCGGGAGGCCTATCTTGTGCTGCCATTTAAAATGAGTAATCTGTTCAGTATGGCCTTGCGTTTCAGTGCGCTGGATCTGGCTACCGGAAAATCGTATCCTGTCCCGATGTTCATTCCTGTGCGCGGCTATGCTGAAAATGGCGGTTTTATCGAGTTTGGAAACGGTATGCGCCTGGAAAAGAAGAGCGGTGCGCTGATAAACGGCAATCAAAGGGTTTTGATAAAAAACATCATTGTCGCGAGATTCGACGAACAAGGACAATACCTTGTCACGCCGAAGACCGTGAATCCATCCAGCTATGTTACGCTGATTTTCCTGACGCATTTAAACAGTGTCTGGATCGTGGACGAGACGGCGCTCAATTCCGTCTATGTTCGGCTTTTTGCCCTGCAGAGCTACGACGCGACGTTCTTTGAGCCGGTTGTGATCTCACCGCTGATGATGATTTACCGGCTCAGGATTTGAATTATTCCGTATCGTCGAACAGAGGCGTAACGGCGCAGCTTGCCGCCCGAAAGGGCTTGCCGCCTGCAAAGGCCGACGAATGCGCCATCGGAAACGCCGGAGCTACCGAATGAATGCCAAATGAATTGCTTCGTTCCGGAGAATGACGGGGTGGGGAGCATTGTTCTCCAGCGCGGCGCGATCTGGAATACTCCCAACTTCGTCATTCTCCGGAACGAAGCGACGAAGCAATCCAGATGCGCAACGATCGGCGCAAAGCACCGGTAACTTTTCTGTCTTCCGTCCTCTGATCCCAGCAATGGCGTCTCCTGTTTGCTTTCGGAGGATTTGCGTGAAACAATGGCGCGTCATTTTTTCTCCTGAAGGATTTTCCGCATGAAACTTTATTATTGTCCGGGTGCGTGTTCGTTTGCCGCGCAAATCGCCTTGCAGGAGGCGGGATTGCCCTATGAGGCGGAGCGCGTCGATCTCAACAGTGGGAAGCTGGCCGACGGCACGGATTTCCGGTCGATCAATCCCTTGGGCTACGTGCCTTTGCTGGCGCTCGGCGACGGGAATTTCCTCCTGGAGGATTCCGCGATTCTGCTCTATGTCGCCGATCTCGTCCCGTCCCTGCGGCTTGCGCCCGCAAACGGCGAATTCGCGCGTTACAAGCTCCTGGAACGCCTCAATTTCATCGCTACGGAACTGCACAAACGCTTCACGCCGTTCTTTTCAAACGCGCCCGAAGCCGTTCAGGCGGCAAACCGGGCGCAACTTGCCGCGCTACTTGCCTGGCTCGACGGACAGCTTGTGGACAGAGACTATCAGTTTGGGGCGACGTTTGGCGTCGCGGACGCCTATCTCCATGCCATCCTGAACTGGACGCCCTACGCCCATATTCCGCTTGACGGCCTTGATCGTCTCCTGGCTTTCCAAAAGCGCGTCGCCGCCCGCCCGGCAGTGCAAAAGGCGCTGGCGCTGGAAGGACGGTAAGGGGAGGCAGAAGACAGAGGACAGAAGACAGAAAAGTCAGACGCCACCGGCAAAGCCGGTGGCTTACAACCATGAGTTACCGGCGCTTCGCGCCGCGCTCGCAACAACGCTCCTCCTTCGTCATTCTCCGGAATGAAGCAACCCAGTCGGCCTTTATTCGGTAGCTTCGGCGTTTTCAGCGCCTTCAATCGCGTCTCCGCGCCGTTATTTCGTTTTCGCACTGGTCGCAACGGGATTTACCGGGCGCGGGCAGTATTTGCTCATCAGCGCGTCCGGCGGGATGGGTTGATCATAGAGAAAACCCTGGGTAAGCAGGCAACCTTCGCGGCGCAGGAAGTCTTCCTGTTCCTGGCGCTCCACGCCTTCTGCGATGACTTCCAGTCCCAAGCTGTTGCCCAGGGCAATGATGGTGCGGGTGATGATTTCGCTGCTGTTGTTCTTGCCAATGTCACGGGTGAACGAATAGTCGATTTTGAGACGGCGCATCGGCAGGCGTGACAAATAAGCCAACGAGGAATAGCCGGTGCCGAAATCGTCGATGGCGAGATAGACGCCCAGCCGTTCCAGATCGTTCAGGATTTTCAGCGCCTGTCCGATCTGGCGCATGAGGATGGATTCCGTGACTTCCAGTTCCAGGAGGTTGGCTTCCAGTCCGGCGTTTTCCAGTTCCTGGCGCACGGTCTCCACGAGGTTGGCTCGCTCCAGTTGTTGCATGGAAAGATTGATCGCCATGCGCGGCACATCGAAGCCCTGCCGCCGCCATATTCCCATTTGGCAACAGGCGGTACGCAAGACCCAAGCGCCAATTTCGTTGATGATGCCGGAATCTTCGGCGATGGGGATGAAACGTCCAGGCGGCATCATTCCTTGTTCAGGATGCCGCCAGCGCACTAGGGCTTCCACGCCGATCAGTTTTTTGGTGGAAATCTCGATTTGCGGCTGGTAATACAACAGCAACTCGTTGTGCTTGATGGCGCTACGCAAGGCGTTTTCCAGCGCCAGATGCTCGAATGCGTCCGTTGCGGTGGTATTCTCGGATTCATAGAAACGGTAGGTATTGCGCCCGTCCTGCTTGGCCTTGAACATGGCTAGGTTCGCGTGTTTCAGCATCGTTTCGGCATCCTCGCTGTCGCTTGGAAAGAGACTGATGCCGATGCTGGCGGTAATGTAGATTTCCTGTGTTTTCAGCAAAAAGGGACGCATGAAAAGGTCGGTCAGCTTTTCCGCCACCACGGAGACATTGTGGGGGTTGATGTTTTCTTCCAGCAAGACTACGAATTCATCGCCGCTCATACAGGCTAGGGTATCGCTGCCGCGCAACAGGAGGTTCATGTTGCGCGCCACGGTTTGCAGGAGCGCGTCGCCCGCGTGATGGCCAAGCGTACTGCTGATGTTCTTGAAGCGGTCGAGATCGATGAAGAGGACGGCCAGATGGTTGCCTTCGCGCCGCGCGCGTTCCAAGGCGTGTTCCAGGCGATCCAGGAGCAGGTTGCGGTTGGGCAGTCCCGTGAGCGGGTCGTGGTGGGCGAGAAAATCGATGTCGGCCTGATCGCGCTTGCGTTTGCTGATGTCGCGCACGATGCCCCACATGCCGTCGCATTCATTGTTGTTGTCGTAGCTGGCGTAAAGCTGCAATTCGATGGGAAAAACGCTGCCATCCTTGCGAATCTGTTCTTTTTCATAAAGCTCGCAAAATCCCTGCCTCTTGACCTGTTCTTCGATGCGGGCATCGCGTTCGTGCAGGTAAGTCGGCGTGATATTGCGCGGCGTCATGTTCCTGAGTTCTTCCTCCGTATAGCCCAGCGCCTCGCAGAAAGCGCGGTTGCATTCCTGGAAAAAACCATCCTTGTCCAGGCGAGTGTAACCGTCTAGCATGCTTTCGTAGAGTTTCTTGAAGCGTATCACGTCGCTGTCCAATTGCGCTTCCGATTTTTTTTCCAGGGTGATGTCGATCAGGTAGCTGACGATGTAGGCCTCCTCTTCCATGAAGAAGGGCGCGATCGTGTTGATGAGGTAGTAACCGCCCGGACGGTTGGCGATGTCGAGAGGAAAGTCGGTTGCCCGCCCCTTTTTTTCGATTTGCGCGACAAACTGCTGGCGGCGCGAAGGCGTTTGCCACAATTGTATTTCCAGTGTGTTTTTCCCTAGGAGTTCGGCGCGTTCCCGCTCCAGCAGATCAGCGAAGGCCGTATTGATATCGACGATGTACCCGTCATGCAAGCGCGTGATACAGGCGCTGATGGGCGTGTTGTAGAAGGCGATACGCAGGCGTTGCACCACATGTTGACGCTCCCGCTTGCGACGCTGCCGCCGCCGATAGAAAAAGAAACAGAAGGCCGTCAGTCCTGTGACAACCGTTATGAAGGCGAAAAAGACCGCGGGGGTCATGGAGCGTCCATCCTCAACACGGAAACGCCAAAAACGGAAAGCCAGTCGCACATTTTCCGAAAGCAACCTTTTTGAAAGTCGCTATCGTACAACGACACAGTGTGTAACGAAAACAGGAATCATAAAAAAACAGCGAAAAGGACGATTCTCCAAATCGCCGCTTATTTCCTGGGCGTGGCAGACGAGGGGGCGGACAGCTTGGGATGGTTCTTCGGTGCCCCCGGTCGGAATCGAACCAACGCCTGATGATTACAAGTCAACTGCACGACCTTCATGCTACAGGGGCGGGCGGGGAGATTATAGCCTTGAGGCTCCCAGAAGCGCCAGCATTTGCCCGCAATGCCCTACAATGGGCGTCCTGCGCTTATCCTCTGACTTTTTTCAATGAGCACGTCCAACAATCCGACTGAAATCGCGCGCGAGGCGTTTCGCCAATTGGCGGCGCGGCGCATCCCACCCACGCCGAACAATTACCGGATGTTGTACGCGGAAATTTCCGGACTGGCTTCCGACAGGGAGGCGTTTCCGGAAAAGGAGCTCAGGCATCTGGCGCATGAACTGGGACAGGCCGTGCCGGGACAGTCGCGCCTGGAGCGGGATTTGGGCGAGGTCATCGCGCGGCAGGATTGGGAAGGCGTGCGACGGACACTGGCGATCGGATTCGGCGCGCTCTCGGAAGTCCAGCAACTGGCCTGGAGCCGTCTGATTGGGGATTTGTTCCGTCAATGGGAAAATAAATCCGCCGACATCACGCCGGGCAAAAAACGCGAGGCGCTGGATCGGGCGCTGGCCATTTCCGCCAGCAATCCCCGCGCCCTTTTTAGGCGCCTGGAAAACCTGCAACGCGCCTGGGCGCGCGGTGAGGCCACGAATGACATTCCCCTGACGGACGCTGATCTTCCCAAACCCGAAGCGGCACCCGTTGCCAGTCCTCCGCCCGCCGCGCCGATCAGCGGCAGGGTGGCCGTGCTGCCGGAACTGCGCGAGCTTTTTGCCTATGCGCTGGAAAACTGCATCGCCCCCTTGCTGGCCGAGCAGCCCCAGTTTTTCAACGAGGCGAAATCGTTCGCGCAGGCGGTTCGCCAGGCCAATTCCCTTGCGCAACTGGCGACGATGCAGGCCACACTGAAACAATTCGCCTTCCGGCTGGCGCTTTCCATCGAGGATCAGGCCGAATTGCGCGCCAGCCTCCTGAAGCTCCTGCGCCTGGTGATCGAAAACATCGGCGAACTCCTGCAAGACGATAAATGGCTTGCCGGACAGATCGAAATCGTCCGCGACATTGTGGAAAAGCCGCTTTCCCAGCGTGCGCTGGATGACGCGGAACAGCGCATGAAAGAGATTATCTTCAAGCAAAGCCAGTTGAAACTCAGCCTCCAGGAAGCCAAGGACGCGCTGAAACACATGCTGACCGGATTCGTCGATCATCTGGCTTCGTTTGCCGGCGCGACTTCCGATTATCACGACGCGATAGAAGCCTGCGCCAGGCGGGTTGTCGCGGCCAATGACATCAATGAACTGGAGTCGGTACTGGCGGAGGTGATGCAAAAAACCCACGCCATCCAGTTGAATGCCCAGCGATCGCGCGATGATCTGCGCGCGACGCAGGAAAAGGCGAGGGCTGCGGAAGGGCGCGTCAGGGCGCTGGAGCAGGAACTGGCAGAGACCAGCCACCTGATTCGTCACGATCAGCTCACGGGCGCGTTGAACCGGCGCGGACTGGACGAGGTGCTGAACAAGGAAATCGCCCGCGCCGAACGGCATGAATTGCCGATTTGCCTGTCGCTTCTGGACATCGACGATTTCAAGAAGCTGAATGACCGTCATGGCCATGCGGCGGGCGACGAAGCCCTGATCCACTTGGCGGCGGTCATTCGCGAGAGCCTGCGCCCGCAGGATACGGTAGCCCGCTTTGGCGGCGAGGAATTCATCATCGTCTTTCCGGAAACCGATTTGAAAGAAGCCGTCTCCGCCATGACGCGCCTGCAACGCAATCTCACCCGGCGCATTTTTCTCCATGAAAACCAGCGTGTGCTGATTACCTTCAGCGCCGGCATCGCCCAACTCCAGCCGGGCGAACGCCAGTCCGCCATCGTCCAGCGTGCCGACGCCGCCATGTACGCCTCCAAGAAAGCAGGCAAAAACCAGGTAATGGTTGCCGCCGCGCCGTAGTCGTTTGACGCGAAACGGCGTGGCCTTGCAGCCTGAAAGGGCTTGCTTGCCGCCCGCAAGGGCCGACGGATGCGCTATCGGAAATGTCTAAGCTGCCGAATAAAGGCCGACTGGATTGCTTTGTTCCGGAGAATGACGGGCTTGGATTGCCACTGCGAAGTGCAGCGCGCCCCGGAATGTACCCAACTCCGTCATTCTCCGGAGCGAAGCGACGAAGCAATCCAGATTCCTAACCCGCAGCGCGAAGCGCCGGTAATTTTTCTGTCCTCTGTCTTCGGGCGCGCAATCAAAGGTGTCCCTTGAATCTGAACCTGCCCCTCTCCAACTGGACGCCAGGAAGCGATACTTTCATCACCATTGCAACCCGGAGGTTCAATTTCCCGTCGTCGTTACACAGACGACTTCAAGATGGAGAGCAAATCAACCCGGCTGCTGACTGAGAACGCCACGATCGGGATGGTGCGCGAAATCCTGAAAAAGCGACGGTGTTCTTCGCCGGGGCGTCCAAATGAGATAGTCCTTCGTCGTGCGCGGCTTCGCGCCGGGCATGAGCCGCAGGGACAACCGCCGGGACAAGGCGGTGGCCGGTACCTTCCTTGCCAGGCTCAGGAACGAGGAAGCCACGGGCGTCCATGAGAGCAAGACAACAAGGCCGCTGCCCGCCTCGCTTCGCCCGCCAGATACATGGGAATCTGAAACGCCCGCGCTCCGTGCCCGGATACCTGTCGCCCGACAACTACGCAAGGAGGCTGAAACACGCCATTTGACTTGGTGCCCGGAGCGGGAGTCGAACCCGCACGCCTTGCGGCTCCGGATTTTAAGTCCGGTATGTCTACCTGTTTCATCATCCGGGCGGCAGATGTGAAAAGAGGAAAGCGCAGGGCTTTCCTCTCTTGAACCTGGAGCGGCAGAAGAGTCTCGAACTCTCGACCTCAACCTTGGCAAGGTTGCGCTCTACCAACTGAGCTACTGCCGCACAAAGCGTAAATACGCAAAACGCAAAAACCACTGGCGGAGTGGACGGGACTCGAACCCGCGACCCCCGGCGTGACAGGCCGGTATTCTAACCAACTGAACTACCACTCCGCAACTTGCATACCACATACATACCACGCAAACACATCATCTATACCACCAGCCTCGAAAGGCTGGCGTCCCCACGGGGAGTCGAACCCCGGTTATCGCCGTGAAAGGGCGGTGTCCTAGGCCTCTAGACGATGGGGACCCGGTACGATTCCGTTGCGTTCTTTTGCTCGCTGGTGGAGGTAAGCGGGATCGAACCGCTGACCTCTTGCATGCCATGCAAGCGCTCTCCCAGCTGAGCTATACCCCCGGCGCAAAAGAAGCGCGCATTATAGGGATCAGCCCGATGGTTGTAAACCCTGTTCTCTTCGTTTCACAAAAAACTCCACCGCGCCTGGAAAGGCCGCGGCGAAAGGGGGGATATCCCGGCGCATCAGGCGGAGAGGGCGTTTCGCGTGGTATTGGCGCTCTGCGTCAAAACAGGACCCGCATCCTGACGGGCGGCGGCGGCGTCGTTTTCGCGGTTGTCTTCCTGGTTTGCCGCGCGTTCGGTTTCCTGCCGGATCGGGTTGCCGGGTTCCGGTGCCGCGGGTTGCGCGGCATTCACCGCCTCGGTGGCGCTTGCCGCGCTTGCCGGAACGCTCGGGGTAGCGGCGGTTGGCGTGACGGGAGAAGCCGCCGCCTGTGTCGCGCCTTGGCCGATTGCCGCCGACGGCGCGCTGGCAAGCGTTGCCGCGGCGATAGTCGGGGTAACGGGCTGCGCGTTGGCGGGTTCCCGCACAGTGGGTCCGGCGAACGGATTTGCCGCAACCGCTTGTTCCGCCGCCAGACGATTTTGCCCTTCGACGCTGAGGGTGACGCGCGTACTGACCGGAAGGGGCACCTGGGCCACGTTTTCCGCGCGCGGCGGATTTTTTCCATCGATGGGCGCGTTGCCCTGTCCAATACTGGAAATCAGACCGCTGCTCATTGGCGTCTGAAGTTGTGTGATGGTGTCCATGATGCGAATCCAGGAAAAAAGAGGGCGGATGCACTAATGATAGACCTTTGCAAGAGTTTTGCAATCGTGAGGGCAGAGGACAGAAGACAGAAAAGTTACCAGCGCTTTGCGCCGCTTGTTAGGCATCTGGATTGTTTCATCGCTTTGCTCCTCGCTTTTGGCGAGGGCGGAGCGTGCCAAGTCGCGCCGCGCCTTATAACCCGGATACCCCTCGCCTGGCCGCGACGACGCCCTTGATGTCGTGGATCATGTCCAAGGTGCGTTGCAATTGCGTGATGTTTTTGATTTCCACTGTAAAGGCCATGCGCGCCTTGCCTTGGCGGGACTGGGTGTTGACGTCGGTGACGTTGATCTTGCCCTTGGCGAAAATTTCGGAAATATCGCGCAGCAATCCCTGGCGGTCGTGCGCGTCCACGACGATGTCGGCGGCAAAGAAACCTTCCGTTTCCGCGTCGCCCCATTCGGTTTCGATGACGCGCTCAGGATGCAGTGTGACCAGATGCTGGAAATTGGGACAATCGACGCGATGGATGGAAACGCCTTTGCCGCGCGTGACGAAGCCCTCGATGGCGTCTGGCGGCGCGGGTTTGCAGCAGCGGGCAAGCTGGGTGAGCAGGCGATCCACGCCGACGATCAGTATGCCCTTGGGTTCATCCGTCGGGCGGCGCACGGCGACCGCCATTTCCGGCGGGGTCTCGGCAAGCGATTCGCCGCGCGCGCTGGCCTGGAACTGGCGCAGGTTGAGTTCATTGCGGGCTGCGGCGACGAACAGATCGTCGGCCTTGGCAAATCCCAGGCGTTTGGCGATTTCCTCGACACTGGCGCCGGCTTGTCCCAGCCGCTGCAATTCGCGGATAACCAGCGCCTTGCCTTCGCTCAGGGTCTCTTCCAGCGCCCGGCTGGCAAACCATTGCCGCACCTTTACCCGCGCGCCCTTGGTATGAAGGTAGTTACTGGCGGCGTTCAGCCAGTCGCGCGAAGGGCCGCCCTGTTTGGCGGTGATGATCTCGATGCGCTGGCCAGTCTTCAGTGTCGTGTTCAGCGGCGACAACACGCCGTCGATTTTCGCGCCCCGGCAGCGGTGTCCCAGATCGGAGTGCACACGATAGGCGAAATCCAGCGGCGTCGCGCCTTGCGGCAGGTCGATGACGCGGCCTTGCGGCGTGAGGACGTAAATGGTTTCATCCAGCGCGGCTTCCTTGTAGTGGCGGATCCAGTCGGAACTGTCGGTGACTTCTTCCTTCCAGGTGAGCAGTTGGCGCAACCAGGAAATCTTGGCGTCGTAGTCGTCGCTTGCGCCCTGTTGTCCGCCTTCCTTGTAGCGCCAGTGGGCGGCCACGCCCAGCTCGGCGTGGCGGTGCATTTCCCAGGTGCGAATCTGCACTTCCAGCGAGCGCCCGTCCGGACAATGCACGGCAGTATGCAGCGAACGATAGTCGTTGCTCTTGGGGTTGGAGATGTAGTCGTCGAACTCTTTCGGAATGGGCGTCCAGAGGTTGTGCACGATGCCCAGAGCGGCGTAGCAATCCTTGACGCTACCGACGATGACGCGCAGGGCGCGAACATCATAGACATCGGTAAACGCCAGGTTTTTTTTGCGCATCTTGCTCCAGATGCTGTAGATGTGCTTGGGACGCCCGTAAACTTCCGCCGCGATGCCCAGTTCGCCCAGTTCGCGCTTGACGTGATCGATGGCGCTGGCGATGAATTGTTCGCGCTCCAGCCGGGTTTCGTCGAGCATTTTGGCGATTTTCTTGTAGGTGTCGGGGTGGATGAAGCGAAAGGAAAGGTCTTCCAGTTCCCACTTGAGTTCCCATACGCCCAGGCGATTGGCGAGCGGCGAATAGAGTTCCAGCGTCTCGCGCGCGACCTCGACGCGCAGGTCGTCGGGATGCGCCGTGTAGTAGCGCAGGGTCTGGGTGCGCGAAGCCAGGCGCAATAGCACCACGCGAATATCCTCGACCATCGCCAGCAGCATCTTGCGGAGGATTTCGATCTGGGCGCGGGTTTCCTGCGCGTTCTTGCCGCCGGATCTGCCTGTGGCGACGAAATCGCGGGTAATAGGGCGCAGGCGGTTCAGACCGGACATGCCGCGCACTAGCCGGGCGACATCCGCACCAAAACGCACTTCCAGTCCTTCAGCGGCGCGTTCGTCGCGGGCGGGAACGGCAAAGAGCAGGGCGGCGATGCGCGAATCGGCGTCCAGCTTCAATCCCGCGATGATGAGCGCAATGCCCAGCGCGTGCGACCAGACGCCTTCGCCGCTCCCCAGGCTCGTTTCGGCGTAAATTTCGCGGGCAAAGGCCAGCGCGTCCGCCAGCCGCCCGGATTCACGCGCGTCCAGCGCGTCCGCGAGAAGACGCGAGGAATCCGGGTCTTCCCCTTGGACGGCAACGGAATGTACGACGGAAACCATGATCGAATGTCAAATGTCTGGAATCGAAAAACAAATGGAAAGGGTTCGGAGTATAGATCAGAGGACACGGAGGGCAGAACATTCCCTCTTATCAGAAGACGGGAGAGGGAGGATAGAGGAGATGCCCCCGCCTCGTCAAAATCGGGACGCGAAGCGACGCGGCAATCCACAGATGCGCAATATGCGGCGCAAAGCGCCGGTAACTTCTCCGTCCTCTCAGTCCTCAGTCCTCTGATTTGTAACAGGTGGTGTGATAGGCCGGTAATTCCTCCTATAATGCCGCAGACAAGGACGCTCATGCAGCCGATCCTCCAATAAGTTTGAGACGGGCATCGAATGGCGCTTTGTCCGGGCAAGTACAACCGCATGTGTACCGCTGAACCCCGGCGTCAGGCCATTATGAACATGAGACATTGGATTCGGTTGCTTTTCGTTCTCGCTGCCATTTGCGGCTTCCATGCGAAGGCGGCCGATAAGGTTGCCGCTTTCGCGGATCTGCCAAGGGGCGACCAGTTGGAAATCAGCTTCAGATCGTTCGGTTGCTTTCATCGTCTTACCTACAAGTTGACGTTTCGTCGTGCGACAGGAACTACAGTATCCATCACTCAGAACCAAGTGGATCTAGATGTTTAGTCCCAGAGTTTAACGGTACAATGTCTATGACAAAATAGATGGAGGCCCTATGGGACAAGTTCTACACGGCAGCGCCACAACGACTTCAGGCGGTGCGTCGAGCGATACAGCATAGCCAAGAGAGCATAAGAGCCTTGGCCCGCCGTTACGGCATCAATCCAAAGACGGTCGCCAAATGGAAGAAACGCCTATCGGTCAGCGATTTGCCCACAGGCCCCAAACAGCCGCATTCAAGCGTGCTGTCCCTGGAGCA
>JAIRMN010000187.1 GCA_031258715.1 Zoogloeaceae bacterium | reverse complement strand
CAAAACCGCGGGCGCGAGCGCCACGCACCGGGAAAGACGCCGTAACGAACCGGCGCGCGCGCGCCGCCGCGTTTCACCGGCAAGGCGGGACGAACGCGGCCACTGGATTTTCGTCGCGTCAAGGCCAGGGATCGGCGGCCAGACCATCCGGCGCGAGCGGCGGCAGACGGCTGGGCGGCCAGGGCAAAATGGGACGGCGTTAGGGATTAACCGCCATTCGCCGCCCGCCATCGCGGGCGGGGCAATCCGCGGCGCGTCCGCCCTTCCCGCGCCGCGCCGCCGGATTCTTGTCTTCACGCGGCGCGAACGTGCGAAAATCCGGCAGTCCCGATTATCGAGTGGCTGACGAATGACCGCCGAAACGCCGTCCGCGAAAACCGACCTGAACGCGCCGCAGCAACGCGCCGTGTCCCTGCCCGTGACGCGCCCGCCGACCCACGGCCTGATCCTGGCGGGAGCGGGAAGCGGCAAGACCAGGGTGCTCACGACCCGCATCGCCTGGCTGCTCTCGAACGGATGGGCGCGCCCAGACGAGATCCTGGCGGTCACCTTCACCAACAAGGCGGCGCGGGAAATGACGACCCGCCTGGCGGCGCAGGCGGCGGTGAATCCGCATGGCCTCTGGATCGGCACTTTTCACGGCCTCTGTCATCGCCTGTTGCGCCTCCATCACCGCGACGCGAATCTGCCGCGGGCCTTCCAGATTCTCGACTCGACCGACCAGTTGGCGGCCATCAGGCGGCTCATGAAAACCCTGGGCATCGACGACGAAGACTATCCGCCGCGCGAACTCCAGCATTTCATCAACGCGCACAAGGAAAAGGGCGTCCGCGCGGATGGCGTGGAAACCTGGGACCGGATCTCGCGCGGGAAGGCGGAAATTTACGCGGCATACGAGGCGCAATGCCAGCGCGAGGGCGTGACGGATTTTGCCGAGCTGCTCCTGCGCGCCCACGAGCTTTTGTCGCGCCATGAACCCTTGCGGAGGCATTACCAGGAACGGTTCCGGCATATCCTGGTCGACGAGTTCCAGGACGCCAACCGCCTGCAATACGACTGGCTGAAACTGCTGGCGGGCGGCGGGGCGGCGGTGTTCGCGGTGGGCGACGACGACCAGAGCATCTACGCCTTCCGTGGCGCGGAAGTGGGCAACATGCGCGATTTCGAACGCGAATTCGCGGACGTGCGGGTCATTCGCCTGGAACAGAATTATCGTTCGCACGGACATATCCTCGCCGCCGCCAACGCGCTGATCCAGCATAACCGCGAACGGCTGGGCAAGGAACTGTGGACGGACGCGAGCGAAGGCGAGCCTATCCGGGTCTACGAGGCGGCGCGCGATCAGGACGAGGCCGCCTTCGTGGTCGACGAGGCGCGCGCCCTGGCAAGGGAAGGGATACGCCAGAGCCAGATGGCCGTGCTTTATCGCGCCAACGCCCAGTCGCGCGCGCTGGAACACGAGTTTTTCGCGCGCGGCGTCGCCTATCGGGTCTATGGCGGCCTGCGCTTTTTCGAACGGCAGGAAATCAAGCGCGCCCTGGCCTACCTGCGCCTCATCGCCAATCCGGATGACGATACCGCCTTCTTGTACGCGGTGAATTTTCCCGCGCGCGGCATTGGCGCGCGCAGCCTGGAAAACCTGCAGGCGGGCGCGCGCCGGATGAACGCCAGCCTCCACGCCGCCGTCGCCTCGCTTTCCGGCAAGGCCGCCGTCGCGGCAGGCGGCTTCGTGCGGCTGATCGAGGATCTGCGCCTCGAAACCTCCGGACTCCCCTTGCCGGAGCAGATCGCGCATGTCATCGAACGCGCCGGGCTTGCCGGGCATTACCAGAACGAGAAGGATGGGCGGGAACGGCTGGAAAACCTGGATGAACTCATCAACGCCGCCGCCGTTTTCGCGGGCGGCGAGGAAGGGCGTCGCGCCGAGGAAGCGGGCGGGATGCTTCCGGCCTTCCTGGGCTACGCTTCGCTGGAATCCGGCGAACACCAGGCGGGCGAGGGCGAGGAGGCGGTGCAGTTGATGACCGTCCACGCGGCCAAGGGACTGGAATTCGACGCCGTGTTCATCACCGGGCTGGAACAGGGGCTGTTTCCGCACGACAACGCCCTGCCGGACGCGCGCGCGCTGGAAGAGGAGCGCCGCCTGATGTATGTCGCCATCACCCGCGCGCGCCGGCGGCTCTATCTTTCTTTCACGCAAAACCGCATGTTGCATGGCCAGGTGCGCTACGCCGCGCCTTCGCAATTTTTCGCGGAACTGCCGCCCGAATGCCTGAAATGGTTGACGCGGGCAAGGACAGCGCGTCCGGACGCCGCTTTCTGGCGCGCGGGCCTTGCGCCGTTCCAGCGTTCCGCCGCCATCCCCGAATCGGTGGAACCCGCCCCGGAATTTCCCGGCGGGTTGGAGCTGGGGATGAACGTGCGCCACGCCAAATTTGGCTTTGGCGTCATCGTCGATGCCAGGGGGAGCGGAGAAGAGACCCGCGTCGCGGTAAATTTCGGCAACGCGGGCATAAAATGGCTGACGCTGGCCTACGCCCAACTGGAACCCGCGTCATGAAATATCTCTTCGTCCTGATCCTGTGCTGGATTGCCTGGCGTCTCCTGCGTCCCGCGCTCCGAAAGCCGCCGCCCTCGCGCGCGCCGCCTTCGCGCGAACACGACGGCGAAAGGATGATCGCCTGCGCCCATTGCGGCATCTACGCCCCGGAGCGCGAAATGCTGCGCGCGAAAAACGGACGTTGTTACTGCTCTCCCGAGCACCGCGCGGCGGCGGCGGAGGGCGCGTGAGCGCGCGCGGCAACGGGATCTGGCGTTACTTTTCGTTCTTTGTGGAAGACGAAAAGAAACCGCAGTGGAATTCCTTTTGCGTTTTCAACGGGTACCGGGTCATCCAGGCCTTCCTGATCGGCCTCATGTCCATCCTGCCCTGGGGCGAGCCGCTGATTTTGTCGGAGCGCGGCAATATCCACATCACCATCGGCGTCGAGACGACCTACATCGCCCTGGCGATCCTGGGCGCGCATCTTTCGTTCTCCTGGCGCAAGCTCTTCTATTTCCAGGTGACGGTGCAGGCGTTGATCGACGCCATTTGCATCAGCGCCATCATGTTTACGATGGGCGGGATGCGCAGCGGGCTGGGCGGTCTGCTGCTGGTCTCCGTGGCGGGTTCCTGCCTGGTGACGCAGGGACGGCTGGTGCTGTTTTACGCGGCGATTTCCAGCATCTGCATCCTGCTGGCGGAATTCCTGTCCGGCCTGATGACGCTTGCGCGCGGCAGCGTCTACATGACGCAGGCCGGGTTCCTGAGCCTGGGGTTTTTCGCGACCGCCATTTCCGCCTATCTCCTGCGGCAGCGCATTCTTTCCAGCGCCGCCATCGCCTATCAGCGCAGCATCGAGCGCGACGACCAGATCGAAATCAGCCGGCAGATCATGAACCGCATGCAGGATGGCGTACTGGCGGTCGATGGCGCGGGCGGGATACTGAACAGCAATCCGCAGGCGCACGACATCCTGGCGCGCGGCAATCTGGAAGGCGCGGCGCTTGCCGACATCGCGCCCGCGCTGGCTTATGGCTATCGGGATTGGCGCGCGAATCCGGCGCGCGACGCGCTGGAATTCACCAGCGCGGGCGAACGGGAAGTCGCGGCGCGTTTTGTGCCGACCCAGGCCAGTAATGACGCGGCGCTCATTTTTCTCGAAGACCTCGGCAAGTTGCGGGAAACCGCGCAACAGATGAAACTCGCCTCCCTGGGTCAATTGACCGCCAGCATCGCGCATGAAATCCGAAACCCATTGGCGGCCATCAGCCACGCCAGCGAGTTGTTCATGGAAGAAGCCAACGCCGCGCCGCCGCCGCCCTTGCAGACGCGCCTCATCCGCATCGTGCGCGACAATACCCTGAGGCTGGAGCGCATCATCCAGGATGTGCTGGTGCTGGGACGCCAGCCGGCGCGGCAATCCGAACTGACGGAGCGCGTGACCATCCGGCCTTATCTCGAAGAATTCGCCCGCGCCCTCCAGGCGCAGGAAGGACTGGAGGAAGGCGTCATCCAGACGCGATCGGACGAACAGGCGGAATTTTCCTTCAACCCCGAACACTTGCGGCAGGTGTTGTGGAACCTGGCGACGAACGCCTTGCGCTACGCCTCCCGCCAGCCGGGGGCGGTGCGGCTGGAAGCCAGGGCGCTCGACAAGGGCGTAGAATTGCATGTGCTCGACGACGGTCCCGGCATCGCCCACGAATTGCGCGATCAGATTTTCGACCCCTTCTTTACCACCTCGGTACGCGGCACGGGCCTGGGGCTGCACATCGCCCGCGAGCTGTGCGCGGCCAACGGGACGCGCCTTTCCCTGGGCGAAGGGCCGGGCGGACATTTCATTCTTTTGCAAGGCAGGGGCGAGACGACGCCCGGCACGAGGAAAGACGCGGCAAGAAATTAGCGACAGCCCTTCGGGGCTGTCGGTCGAAACCCTGGCCGCAGGTAAGGGGTTTCAAACTGGAGTTAGTTTTTGGATGAAAAGCATTGAAAACCGCATCCTGGTCATCGACGACGAGGCCGACATCCGCGAACTCATCGAACTGACGCTGGCGCGCATGGGGCTGGACGCCGATTGCGTCGGCTCCGTGGGCGAGGCGCTGACGATGCTGAAGGAAAACCGTTACCAGCTTTGCCTCACCGACATGCGCCTGCCCGATGGCGATGGTCTCGACATCGTGCGCCATATCACCGCGTCCGCGCTGGATACGCCGGTGGCGGTCATTACCGCCTACGGCAGCGCCGAAAACGCGGTTGCCGCCCTGAAGGTCGGCGCGTTCGATTACATTTCCAAGCCGGTAAGCCTCGATCAGTTGCGGACGCTGGTGAAATCCGCCTTGCGCTGCAATGTCGGCGAGGACGCGGACAAGGCGGAAGAGGTCGGCGCGATCATTGGCGTCTCGCCCGCGATGGCGCAGGTTTCCGCCCTGATTGCCAAACTGGCGAAAAGCCAGGCGCCCATCTATATTTCCGGCGAATCCGGCAGCGGCAAGGAACTGGCGGCGCGGCAGATTCACGCGCAGAGCGCGCGGGCCAAACAGCCTTTCGTGCCCGTAAATTGCGGCGCGATTCCTGAAAACCTGATGGAAAGCGAATTCTTCGGCTATCGCAAGGGCGCGTTCACCGGCGCGGACAGCGACCGCGAAGGATTTTTCCAGGCGGCGCGCGGCGGCACCCTGTTTCTCGATGAGGTCGCGGATCTGCCGCTTCTGATGCAGGTCAAGCTGTTGCGCGCCATCCAGGAAAAAAAGGTGCGCAAGGTGGGCAACGCCACCGAAGAACCCGTCGATGTCCGCATCATGTGCGCCACGCACAAGGATCTGCGCGATTGTGTGGAAAAGGGCATTTTCCGGCAGGATTTGTATTACCGCATCAACGTCATCGAACTGCGTATCCCGCCCCTGCGCGAGCGGCGCGAGGATATTCCGGCGCTGGTCGAGTCCATCATGAAACGGCTGACGGGCGGCGCGGGGCCGAAACTCGACGCCTCCGCCAGGGCGGATCTTTCCACCTATTCCTTTCCCGGCAATGTGCGCGAACTGGAAAACATCCTGGAACGCGCCACGGCCCTGTATTCGGGCGCGCTCATCGGCGCCGCCGATCTGCAACTGGGCGACGCCCGTCTCGCCGGCGCGGCTGCCGTCGGCGAGGGCATGGCGGCGCCCGGCACGGAAACCCTGGAAGACCTGCTCGACCGCGTGGAACGCAGCGCCATCCTCTCCGCGCTCGAACAGACCAAAGGCAACCGCACCGCCGCCGCCCGCGTCCTCGGCGTCTCCTTCCGCTCCCTGCGCTACCGCATGGATCGCCTGAACATGGAATGACGCGCCTTTACCGCTTTCCCCCGGCGTCTCCGGGAGGCGGCGGACAGGGCGAGACGGCTTCGCCGCGCTCGCTTCCGGCGGAGAGGCGCGATCCGTCTTCGGTCGCCTCCGCTTGAATCGCATCCACCGCGAATATGGATTTGCTATTTTCCGGCATTGTTTTACACTCCTTGCCGGATGCTTTCCGTCTTTTTTCATGGAGATTCCGGTCATGGACGTTATTCTTGGCATGTTGTTCGGCATTCTGGCGGTGGTTGTGATCTGGGTGATCGTCATCTACAACGCGCTGGTGGCGTCGGCCAACCAGATGAAGAATGCCTTTTCCCAGATCGATGTGCAGTTGCAGCGGCGCTATGATCTGATTCCCAACCTGGTCGAAACCGCCAAAGCCTACATGCAGCACGAACGCGAAACCCTGGCGGCGGTGATTGCCGCGCGCGACAGCGCGCAGGCGGCGTCGAAGAAAGTGGCGCGGGACCCTGGCGCGATGGCGGAACTGGCGGCGGCGGAAACCGGGCTTTCCGGCCTTTTGACCAAGTTTTTCGCGCTTTCCGAAGCCTACCCCGACCTCAAGGCCAATCAAAACATGGCGCAGTTGCAGGAAGAACTCGCTTCCACGGAAAACCGCATCTCCTTTTCCCGCCAGGCTTACAACGACGCGGTGATGCACTACAACGTCCGGCGCGAAACCTTCCCGAACGTGTTGTTTGCCGCGTCTCTCGGTTTCAGGGCGGCGACGCAGTGGGAAACGGAAGCGCCCGCCGCCGTGCGGCAGAACGTCCAGGTCAAGTTTTCCTGATTTTCCGGAAACGGATCTTTTCAGGTCGACGCCGGCATGGATTTTTTCAACGCGCAGACCCGGGCGAGACGCAACAGCCGCTGGCTGGTATTGTGGTTCGCGTTGGCGGTGTGCCTCATCATCCTGGCCGTCTATCTGGGCGTTCTCCTGCTGTTCGGCCCGCAGGCGCATTTTTCCGGGATGGGCGTCACGGCCATCACCGATCCGGAGTCGCGCGTGACGGGGCGTTTGGCGCGGCAAGCCGCCTTGGATTGGGCGGGGCTTCTCAACTGGAAATACCTGGCCTGGACGGCGCTCCTGGTGGGCGGCGCGATTGCCGGGGCTTCGTTCTGGAAGATTTTCCAGATTTCCCGCAAGGGCGGATCGCTCATTGCCGTCGAACTGGGCGGACGCCCGCTGGCGCGTGAAACCACGGTAATCGAGGAACGCCGCCTGCTCAATGTGGTCGAGGAAATGTCCATTGCCGCCGGCATTCCCGCGCCGGAAGTTTTCGTGCTCGACAAGGAGGAAGGACTGAACGCCTTCGCGGCGGGCATGAGGCCGACGGATAGCGTGATCGCCGTC
The DNA here is from genome assembly GCA_031258715.1 of Zoogloeaceae bacterium. Taxonomy (GTDB): domain Bacteria; phylum Pseudomonadota; class Gammaproteobacteria; order Burkholderiales; family Rhodocyclaceae; genus Azovibrio. Next base: position 29,156 of record JAIRMN010000187.1, on the reverse strand, counting down.
ACGCGCGGGCTGCTCGGCCATTGCGATCGCGATCAGCTCCAGGGCGTCGTCGGTCATGAGATCGGCCATATCGTCAGCGGCGACGCCCGTCTCAACCTGCGGCTGATTGGCGTGTTGTTCGGCATTCTGTTCCTGACTTCCATTGGCCGCGGCCTCCTTCGGAGCCGGTCGCGCGGCGGCGGCAAATCCCAGGGCGCGGCGGCGCTCCTGGGGGTGGTATTGGTGGCGGTCGGATCGATAGGGTTGTTTTTCGGCAAAATCATCAAGGCGGCCATTTCCCGCGAGCGGGAATATCTGGCGGACGCCTTTTCGGTGCAATTCACCCGCAACCCGGATGGTTTGGCGGGCGCGTTGAGAATGATGGGGGGGTTTGGCGCGCGCGTCGAGCATCCAAAGGCGGAAGAGGCCAGCCACCTGTTTTTTGGCGAGGGTTTGCGCCGCTTTTCGCTGTTTTCCGGCCTGTTCGCCACGCATCCGCCCATAGAAGCGCGTATTGCCCGCATCGAGAACACGACGCTCGCGAAAGTGCAAAAAAGCGCGAAGCCCGCCGCGCGCGCGGCGGCGGCGGCGAAAAGTCCCGTTGGCGGCGGTCTTCTGGATATTGGCCTGGACGCGCCTGAGCCGCTGGTTTACGCCCAGGCCTTTCTTGCCGGCCTGCCGGCGGAAGCGGGCAGGGACGTGCATACCCCGAAAGGCGCGCTGGCCGCCATTTACGCGCTGTTGTTCGCGCAGGCGGGCGCGCCGGAAATCCAGGAGAAACAACGGGCGATCATCGCGGCGGCGCATGATTCGGCGCTGGCCCAAAATGTCCGCGACTGCGCGGCGTGGCTTATGGCGCGCGGCCCAAGGAGCCGTTTGCCGCTCCTGGATTTGGCACTGCCCGTGCTTCGCGGCCTTGCCGATCCGGAAAAACGGCGTTGCCTGGCCTGCGCCAACGCGCTGGTGCGGGCGGATGGCCGCCTCTCGCTTTCGGAGCTTGCGCTGGCGCATATCCTGAAAAACGCCCTGGGGCCTCCCCGCGCCCCTCGCGGCCTGCGGATGGAGCGTCTGGCGACGGATGTCGCCTGTCTCCTGGCGCTCCTGATCCACGCGGGCGAGATGGACGACGCGGCGGCGCGGGCGGCTTACCGGGAGGCGCTTGCGCTCACGCCGTTTGGCGACGCGCCGTTTCCGGAAAAATCCGCGCTGCGCCCCGAAACGATTGACCTCGCGCTGGATCATATCGCCCAGGCCGCGCCGCGTTTTCGCCAGAATTTCCTCGCCGCCTGCGATGTCGCCGCGCGGCATGACGGAAAGATTACCGTCGCGGAATCCGAACTCCTGCGCGCCTTCGCCCAAAGCCTGGATTGCCCGGCCCCGCCCCTCTTGCCGGACGCGGCCTGAAAATGAAAAGGGGAAGGCCCATCCGCGGGATTTTCAGCCTCGCCGTTCGAGATCGCGCGCATCCCACGCATTCCTTCATTTCCTTGATCCGGGAGTTTTTCATGTCGCCCTCCGCCCGTCTGTCGTTTTTCGTCCTGCCGGTGGTCGCCCTGTTGCCGCTTTGCGTGATGGGAAGTTCGTCGCCGCCGGGTTTGCCCGAACGGGTCTGTCCCGCCACGCTGGAACCGGGGACGCAAGAAGACATGACGCGAATGCTGGAAGAATACCTGGCGCGTTCGGGCAAGTCGCTGTCCATGCGCGGCGGCGTCATCGCGCTCTATCATGAGCTTCGCGCCAAGAAAGCGCGCGAGGAAATCCTGAGCGGGCAGGATTTGCAGCGCATACGCGACGGCGCGCTCCTCCTGATCGAAGATCGGCAGGCCCTGCTCGATATGGCGCTCGCGCATGAATGCTGGGTCGCGTCTCCGCCGGCGGCGGGACTTCCCGGCGAGATTCAGCGTCTGGGCGTGTTGCTTTCCCTGTCTTCGGCGCTGACGCTCTACGACAATTATCTGATGGCGATTTCGCTCTGGCAGGAGGACAAGACGATGCGCCGTCACCTGAAGCAACTGGATTTGGGCGAGGGGCGGCTTTCCGCCGAGGAGTTGCGGCGCGTCAACCGGATGTTCGCCTCCGCCGGCAATCGCCGGCGGGTACGCGCCGCCATCCAATGGTACCGGCAATACATTGCCGAAACGGACAAGGGCGACCCCTGCGCGCCGGCGGACGCGGAATTTGCCGACTATATGCCCGTCTGCCGCTACCTGCGCGCCACGGTGGAACAAAGTCCCTCGTTCCACATGGCGGCGAAGCGCCGCCCGTTCAGGATGATGGGACAGACCTTCGAGATTTTCGGCGACCTGACGCAGGATGCCCTGTCCCGCTTGCGGCGCGACGGCAAGCATTTTTCCAGCATGCTGTTTGGCAACACCGTGGGCATGGTGGAAACACGGCGCGGCAAGTTGCATCAACTGCCGCGGGTGGAGGAGGACGCGGCCAGCGTTTTGCGGGCGGGCGACATTTTGCTGGAAAAAGCGTCGTTTCGCCTGACGGACGCCTTTATTCCGGGGTATTGGGGACATGTCGCGATCTGGCTTGGAACGGAAGCCGAACTGAGCGCGCTGGGACTTTGGGAGCATCCGCTGGTCGTGCCGCGCCACGCGGCCATCCGCGCCGGACGGGGCGTGGTGGAAGCCCTGCGCGGCGGCGTGGAAATCAATACCCTCGCGCAATTCCTCAATGTCGACGATCTGGCGATTGTGCGCAGGATGGATTTTCCGCCGGAGAAAAAGCGAGCGGTGCTCCTGGAGGCGCTGCGTCACGTCGGCAAGGCCTATGATTTCAATTTCAGCATGGAAAGCACGGATCGCGTCTTTTGTTCCAAGCTCGTTTATCTCGCCTATGGCGACATCGACTGGCCCATCGATCGCTTCCTGAACCACGTCGTCATCACGCCCGACAACATCGCCCAATATGCCGCCGGAACACAGGGGCCGCTCACGCCCGTCCTGATCTACCACGACGGCCAGAAAATCCCGGCCACTCCCGCCGCCATGACGCGGATACTGGGCAAACAGCCCTGAGGAAGACGCGAGCAAGAAATGAGGCAAGGCGAAGACAGGGGAGAAAGAAGCCGCCAGCGCGGCAAGCCGCGGGTTACGAGCCTGGATTCCTCTTGCCGCTTCGCTCCGGGGCGTGGCAGGGCGGGGGGCGCGAACCATCTCCAACCCCATCCGTTTGAATCGCGCCCCTGGCGTCAGGACAAGGTGGCGTTCCGCGCCGATTGCCTGTATGATGCGCGCCTTCGCGGAAACGTGGCCGAGAGGTCGAAGGCACTCCCCTGCTAAGGGAGCATACGGGCAAAACCCGTATCGAGGGTTCGAATCCCTCCGTTTCCGCCAGCATGTGCCCACAATACACATTATTACCCCGGCGAAGCGCAAGGGGAAATGCACGGAAGGCGCGTCTCCAGTATTCAGCCGATAAAAAGGTCGGCATGGTGCTGAAGGCGCTGGACGTGATGAACAAGGGGCGGCTGGAATTCGACGCCGGATGGACGGACGTGGCGCAGAGTTTCATTATTGGCCGCCAGGCTGAGAATCATTCGATAGCCTTCCTTTTTCTCTGTCGCTGACATCATGTGAACAAGCAAGTCATGCTGGGCGATACCTGTGGCGTCGAACAGAAAATCGAAGTGCAGTTCATCATCGACGCGCAGCATCACCCGCCAGATGAAGCGCGGCAAATCTACCACGAGCGCTTGTAGCATTGTGTCCGCGTCCAGATTTTTATAATCCTCTCTTGCGCTGGACTTGTACTCATTTGCCGTGGTCCGGAAAATATCCCATTCCGCCCGGTTGACGCCTGGGAATTTCGGCCTGAAAGTTTCCAGATAAGTATCAAGCTTGAAAATCGCGCCTTCCAACAGACTAAATGGAATACGTATCTTGTGATAAAGCGGGAAAAGCAGAAATTCTGGCGTAATCGCATAGGTTTTCCCCCAGAAAGTTTCAAGAACATCCCTGCCGCTCTTCTGCCATATCATCCGCGCAAACGGGCCAACCTGGTCGTCATAGGCATAAACACGGTCGATTCGGTTGGCGCGCAGCAAAAACCCGTTTTTGTCGGGCACGGCGTTCGCGCGATCAAGAGAATACCCCGTTACCGTAACGGCGTGTCCAACAACATTCCCCTGCTTTTCCATGGTGAGCGCCAGTACCGGGGGACTTTCCCGCGCAGGTAGGCATACATCACGCTATTGACCGCATAACGCGAATTCGCGCCAATCACCAGTGGCTCAAGTCCCACACAACGAACCGCATGCGCCATCTGGGTAGCCGTCAACCCGGAATTCGGGAAAGTGCGGGAACTGGCAGCCAACAGATTTTCCGGGAGATGATCGCCCGCCCATTTCGTGATTTCCACCGGCGGCGGGATTTTATGCTGAAACAACATCCCCGTGCCCTGAAAACAGGACCACAGCGCGCTGGTCGCGCAGGCGGCCACGGCGGTATCCTGTTCCTAGTACGCCAGACTGCGAACCGTCAACTCCAGGCCGAAAAGATTGACCGGATAATCTCTCAAAATCGGGAAATTCCTGCGGCGCTCTTCCGGGTAGGTTTTGAGGCAGGTGCGCCCGATGATTTTCTGCGACAAGGGTTTGACGACGATGAACCCCAGATATGATTCGGTTAGCTTGTCCGTTTCCTGCCGTCCCGTCAGGATTTTCCTGAATTTTTCCGCGTCGAAAGCTTGGCTGAAAAAATGCAGCCGCACTGTTCTCCGTTTGTAGTCCCTGAAACACCGGTCATAGTACGCCGCATGATCCTCAAGATAATCCTTGTCGATATAGTCAGGCTCTACCACGATGGCGGCGGCATGAAGCTCCCTGAAATATTCCGCGAAGTATCTGCTGTGCAGCTTTGCCCGCACGCCCTCTTTCAGTGTTGCCCCAGACCCTTTGACGAAACACGTGATGAGAGGCGGTCAATGTCGTATGGCAGAACAGAAAATTCCGACAAGTCCGTCCCTTACAGCGTAATCGGGCGTTGCAGCATTTCCCGCGTCAGTTCCCGCTCTTTGTCCAGCTCGCGCAACGCCCGTTCGGCGGACTTTTCCGCTTCGCGGATCGCCTTTTTCCCCGCGTCAGACGCCGCCCAGTCAATGATTTCTTGCGGCGGCCTGACATAAAACGTAGGTCTTTTCGTGTGCGTCATTGGCTTTGTGCTGTGTTGGACATCAAAACACGTGTAATCTTCGCACAAAAATAAATCTGTGTATATTCCTTTTACTTTTTGTAGAGCAGGCTGAGATGCGCCTGTGGTACGCCCCTCAATCCGCGTCCGCGAGCCGCGAGCGGGCGCGGGCGGCGCGGGTGCGCTGGTTTCCTGGATTTTCTGGGCGACCAGGGTGGCGACCTGGCGCTCGTCCATGCCGGGGGCGGCGTTGACGGTGATGTTCGTCGTCACGGCGCCGCCCGCTAGGGCATCGCGGCGGGGAAGGGCATTGCTGCCCGCCATTCCCGGCGCGGCGATGCCCCCTCCCCGCCGCAAGGCCCCCGCTGGCCGCGAGGCCATTGCTGGCTGCAAGGCCATTGCTGGCTGCAAGGCCCGCGCCGATCTTGCGCGTTTCCGCTACCCGCTGCACTGGGTTGCCCACGCGGGCGTTACCGGCCATCACGTTGCCGCCGGCCTTTGCCATCACCTTCGCGGGCGCGGCGATGCCCAGCTTTTCCTTGAGCCAGTCCGGGAGCATGTCCTCCAGCGCCCGGATTTTATCTTTTATGTATTTCCACCCGGCCTCGATTCCGGCGAGCAGACTATCGATGATTTTATCGCCGAATCCGCTGAAAGTTTCGGGCAGTTCGACGCCGAACCAGGCAAGGACGCCCGCGAACGCCTTGTAAAACGCACCCAGCGGCGGCCAGTCCAGGATCGTCCCGATGATGTTGCCGACGCCGCTATTGAAAAAATCCGTGATGGGTTCCCAGAGTTCCAGGAAAAAATTCCTGATGGGCGTCCAGTTCCGGTAAATCAGGTAGGCGGCGAAGGCCAGGAGCGTCACCGCAAGACCAATGGGATTCAAAATAAATACGCGCCCAAGCCAAAGCATCGCCTTGCCGGCGGCGGGCAGCGCGACGCGGGCGAGCCAGAGAAATGCCCGGCCAAGCCAGGATGCCGCCGCCGCGACTTTCGGGAAGGCCGCGGCCATGCCGCCTAACCTGATGAGCGGCCAGGCGGCGGCAAGCATATGCCCGATCCTTATCAGATGCAGGATGGGCGCATTGACGAGAAGGATGGAATAGGAGACCGCCAGCAGCGCCACCTTGAAGGCCAGGAGCGCCGCAAGCCCTTTCAGAATCCAGCTTCTTTATTTTATGATTTCGGCATGACGCTCGTCACGGCGTCACGTCTCCGCCACTTCCAGATAAAGAAACGACCCCGCCGCGTCCTCCGTTTCCGCCAGCGCGTGCGCATGACAGAGGACAGAAAAGTCACCGGCGCTTCGCGCCGCATGTTGGCTTCTGGATTGCTTCGTCGCTTCGCTCCTCGCAATGACGGTGGTTTGGGCGGTGGTTTTCATCTGTCTCCTGTCTCCTGAACCCTGTAAAAAAAATTTTAAAAAAGTGTTGACACGTAAACAATAACCGTTATCATTCGCACAGTTCGTAAATAAATGAGAATGATTCTTGTTAGTATGAATGCGACGAATCTGAGACGTGAAGCGGCGCGCGAGGCGGAAGGCGGGGCGGGGGTTTCCTCGAACCTGCTGGTGCTGGAGAAGTTGCGCGCCTTGTATCTGGAGGCTTTCGCCCACGACGGCTTCGCGGGTATCCAGGTGGAGATGCGCATTTTGCGGCGCGGGCAGAAGGAGGTGATTCTGCACTGCGGCAAGCAGTACCGTTTCGTGGTGGATTACACGCCGGAGGCGGGGCGCGGCAAGAAGCCGCGCGGAACGAGGATATCGGGGGCGCCGGAGCCGGCGGCCTGAAGGAAGTTTTGCGCCGCGCCGGCAAAAACCGGCGGCGCGGCGGGCAGTGCCAAGGTTTTCAAGGCTGGCGGCGTGGGGCCGCGGCGGATTCTGGCCTGGCCTGGCCCTTATTGGGCTGGGGCGGGTCTTTTGAAATCGGGCGGTCGATTGCGAAATCGGGCGTTCCTCCGGGGGAGGAAGCCGCCGCCCAATGAAAAGCAAAGGAGCTTTTTATGTTGTCCAAACTCATGGCGCTTTCCCGCGCCGAACTGAAGGCCAAGCTGGCTTCCATCGACGTTTCCGCCGTGCGGGGCCGTTCCCTGAAGCGCAGGTTCGAGGCCATCCGCAACAAGAAACAGGGCGGGTTCACCCTCCTGGAACTCCTGGTGGTGGTGTTGATCCTCGCGGCCATTTCCGGCACGGCGACCATCATGCTGCACGACACCGACAAACGGGCCGCCGCGGGCGCGCACGTGGCGATGATGGATGAACTCTCCAAGGGGATCATGACCTATCGCGTCCTCCATCAGGGCAAGTATCCCGATGTTTGGGAATCGCTGCTGTCCGCGCCGGGGGCAAATACCGTTGCGCTGAGCAACTTGTCTACTGCCGTACCTCTCGCCATTCTCAGCGCGGATCTGAACGGCACCATTGATCAGAATTTGACATTGTCTCAAAATCAGGTGGATGCATTCAATGATGTCGGCATTACGCGAGTTCGCGTAGTGGCTCAAGACGCCAAAGCTCTTGATGAAGATGGCGGCGAATTGTCGGGCACCCCTTGCGACAACTCTAGTGAAGAAAATATCGATGGCATCAGGAAGACCATTTTGAGCAAGAACAACAACATCGTGGCGAGTAACGTCTACCGTCCGGTAGGGGCCAACGGTTGTGGGTTCGATGCGCACTACGTGTTGAAGAACGGTGACAAGATTTTCCAATGGGTTGGTGATCTGCAACGTATCGGCATTCCGGTTGGCGCAACCACCGGACCGATAGCCGTGTTCGGCGTTGGCCCGGATTCCACGTTGTTCCAACCGTCGGAAATCGGCGCGCTCTCCAATGTGCCCGTCTATCGCCACGTGGAAAACTGGGAATACCCCCACTTCCTCGTGCTCTTCAACCTGACGGATGACGTCGCCGTCTTCCAGGCCATCATCGATGGCGCGGGCGACACCAAGGATGAAGAACTCGGCGAAATCGACAACACCCGCCCGACCTGATCTTCGCGGCCGACAACAGAGCATGAACCCGCCTGAATCCTCTCTCCGTTAGTTCAGGCGTTCCTTCGGGTCGGCGTTCTTACCCAACGCCGACCGTTTTTTTATGACCGGGCATCGGGAACCGGAAACATGGCTTATTCGACTTATTCGACGATTGGACGTGGAACGCCGGCGGGATTCACCCTGATTGAACTCCTGGTGGTCTGCGTCGTCCTCGCGGCCATCGCCTTCATCGCCTGGGGCGGCTACGCGGGCGTGGAACCCCGCGCGCGCGACGAACTCGCGAAGACCCAGGCCCTCACCCTCGCCGAAGCCCTCAACCGCTTCCACCGGGATACCGGCTACTGGCCCGGCGAAGGGCCATTCGTTCCCTCGGAAGACGGTTGCGGCTCGCCCGAAAACGGCAGCCTCACCAACGATCCCGACGACGGCGGCCCCCCAGCCAACCCCTCGTATTTCAAAAATTGGCAGGGCCACCCCGCCAACCTCGCCCTCCTCTTCACGAAACCCAATCTCTGCAAAGACCACCCGCTCGCCCGCCTCTCGGAGTGGGATCCCGATAGCCGGCGCGGCTGGAACGGCCCCTACCTGCCGCTCGCCGCCCGGCACTGGCTGAAGACGGAGGATCTGACCGACCTCCCCGCCTTCGCCGCCGGCCCCGCCTTTCCCCACAGTCCCAATCTCAACTGGAGCAGCCTTCCCAGGGACAGCGCCGGATACGATTCCAAACGCCACGACTTCAACGAACATCCCCGCCCCCTCTTCTTCTTCCCCGGCCCGCCCCGCGTCGTCTACCAGGGCGTCGACGGGGAGTACGGGGACAAAAACCCCGACGACCCGTGCCTGCCCAACGCGGCAGACCCGGAGGGCGAGGACGACGTCATCCTCTGCCTTTGACCTTTGACCTTTGACTTTCCCAGAACGGAGCACGCCATGACCGAACGCGCCATCCCCATCCCCATCCACGAGGCAGCCCCCCGTCCGCCCTGCGGACGCAAGACGCCCTGCGACGGCAAGTGCCGCCATGCCCAGGCGCAGGCCCGCCAGGCCGGCGGCCCCGCCCGCGCGGAACGGCGAACCGCCCTCGGCCTGCTCTGTGTCACCCTGATCGCGCTCCTCTGCCTCGCCGGACTCTTCTCCTCCGCCGCCCAGGCCGAAGTCCTGGCGGACGGCAATGTCCTGGCGGACGGCAATGTCCTGGCGGACGGCAATGACAAAGCCCTGGCAGGCGGCAATGACAAAACAGCGGCGGGCGGCAATGGCAAAGCGCCGGCGGGCGGCGGCAAGACGGCCTCCGGCGCGCGGGAAGAATACGGCGAGGTCGACCTGAAAAAACTGGTGCCCGCCTCGCGGATGGAAGAAGGAAAGCGCGCCATCTTCGCCCCCCGCGCCGTCCGCTTCCAGGCGCGCCTCGCCGACGGCCTCGCGCCCCAGAAATCCGAATACCTCCAGAAAGTCATGTCCATGATGGGTGCCGCCGAAATCCCCAGGGTGAGCCAACGGATCGTCATCGACTACGGCGGCGACAAGCCGCTCGCCGCCTACGTGGAGGACAAGACCGCCGAACGCCTCAAGACCGAGGCCAAGATCGGCGAAAGCTACACCTTCTACGCCTTCCACGTGTACAACAACCGCTACGGCCCCGCCATGGTGATTACATCATTCGGACAGTAAAGGGACAGTAAGGCCCAGGCGGCAGCGATCAGGACGGAGCGAACCATGTTGGACGGAGAACGGAAGACCGGGGACAGAGGATTGAGGACAGGGAAACCACCGGCGCCTTGCGCCGCGGGTTGCGAGCCTGGATCGCTTCGTCGCTTCGCGCCTCGCGATGACGGGATGGGGGCGTATTGGGTCGGACAGTGTAATGATGAGGTTGGGCGCGAGCCAAGTCGCGCCGCCCTCGCAATGACGAGATGGGGGCGTTCCGGATCTGGCCGCGCAATGACGAGGGGGGGGACGTATTGGGTCGATCCTCGCGATGACGGGGGCGGAGCCTTCCACATCGCGCCGCGCGGCGGCGGAGGGCGCGGCGCGGCGGGAAATGGCGGCGCGGGAGGGTTTACCCTGATCGAGCTTTTGCTGGTGATCGCCATTCTCTCCGCCGTGGCGATGGCCGCCTTTGGGTTGGCGGCGGAAGACCGGGGAGAGACGCGCCGCGAGGACACCATGAACCGCCTCGTCCTCCTGCGCCGCGCCACTCTTGGAATCGATGCCCCCGCCTACGGCGGAGAAGCGCGGGTTTCCGGATTCGTCGCCGATAACGGCAGGCTGCCGGAAAACGTGCGGGAATTGGCGGAAAACGCCAAGGACCCCTCCAGCGATATGCCCCGGCTCTCACTCAAAAAGCCGCACTACCCGGTTTATGACAAGGATTTTGTCGACGCCGGTGGTAATTGCGCGCAAAAATCCGGCGCCGAAATCAAAAAATCCAGCGCCCTGCTCCTCAAGGGCTATCGCGGCGGCGGCTATCTGGCGGGCGTGGCGCGGAACGGGAAATTCCGCGACGGGTGGGGGAACGCCAGAGCCTCGGACGACGAGGAAAATTTCGGCTGGATCGTGGAGAAAAACCCCACGGATAACCCCACGGACATCAGCTTCACCAGCTACGGCCTGGATAACCTGAAAGGCCCCGACGACGAAAACGCCACCACTTCCCTGGCGTTCGACCAAAGCATCACCATCGAGAAGGACGAGTGGAAAGTCTCGCTGGCGGGCTGGCAGGTGGGGATCAGGAACGACACCAACGAAACCCTCTTCATAGGCGACGATTATTCCGCCGCCCTGCTGGTCTTCGAGAACGACGAGACGGGGGGCAAATGGCTGCGCTACACCAGCACCAATACAGGCAGCACCTGTCCCAACGAACTCGAACCCAGGGAATCCTGCGCCCTGGTCTTTGACACGGAAGTCGAGTGCAACGGCAAGGTTCCCGCCGAAATCCCCATCGGACAACATTTGCTGCTCCTGTTGAAAGGTGGAAAACCATACCATGACGCCGACGATTCCAACACGACGATGTTCTTTTCCCAGGCCGTCTTCTACCCCGGCGTCTCGCGGCCTGCCGTCACGCTGGACATTCGTTGATGCGGCCCTCCTTCCCGCCTTCCTCGCCCGCCTCGCCGGCGCGGCAGCCGACGGCAGCGCCCGCGCCGTCGTCTTCGCCGCCGCCCGCGCCTGTCCAGCCTTCGCGGCCGGGCGCGTTTTCGCGGCTGGGCGCGGCCCTCGCGCGGGAGTTCTCCCGTCTGCGCGATTTGCTCGCGCGGCGGGTCTTGCTCGTCACCTGGGACGTGGGCGGGATGGTCGGCGTCCTGGCGCGGGGGCATGGCGCGGCCTGGCGGTTTTCCGGCGCGGTCTCCTCCGGCAGGGTCGACTTTGCCGCCGCGCTCGATGAAGTCCTCGCCCAGCTCGCGGCGGAAGGACTCAAGACGCCGCGCGGCTGTCTCGTGGCCTCAAGGCTCGCGGTTCCGGCGCGGATCGACCTGCCCGTCAACCCCGAACGCCCCCGCCCCATTCCGCAAATGCGCGCCCTGGTCATCGACGAAATGGAAACGCCCATCGCGGAATTCGCCGCCCTCTGGAACATCGGCGCGGTACTCGCGACGCGCGGACTCATCACTCCTGAAGGACGGGGGCGCGTGGCGCTCGAACAAACCGCGCGCCGCGAACGGCAAACCGACGGCGGCTTTTTCGCGGAAAGCGGCTTCTTCGGCCAGTGCGCCCTCTCCATCGATCTCGTCGCCGCGCACGAACTCGAAGACTCGCTCCGCTGGCAATCCCGCCTCCAGATGCCGGAATCCCCACTCGCCGCCGCCTGGAGCGGCTACCCCGCCATCGACGCCGGAGAAGCCCCCATATGGCTGGGCGTGGCCCTCGGCCTTTCCACCTGGAAAGAATGGAAAACCGCCCTCTCGAAGAAAAAAATCAAGCTCCTGGGCGTCCTCCCCCTGGCCCTGACCGTCAGCGAATCCGCGGAAAACGCCAACGGCGTGACCCTGGAAATCCACTGCGAAGACGTGATCGCCATCCTCCGCCAGGAAGGAAAAATCACCGCCCTCAGAAGCGAGGGCCGCATGGAAAGACCCCTCGAGGCCGAATGGCTGACGCGCTTCGTCGCCGACTGGCGCGCCGCCGCCCGCAAACTCGCCATCGTCTGCCTCGTCCCCGCCGACGCGGAACCCATCCACGCCCTGAAGGACGGCCTCGCCGCCCACTGGGGCAGCGCCCCCACGCTCTTCTCCCCGGAAGCCGTGCAGACCGCCCTGGCAAACTACCTCGCGACGCGCGGCCGACGCGCGGACAGAACCGACGACATCCCCATGATCCGCTTCGGCCTGCCGCGAAAATCCATCCTCAAACGCCCCGGATTCTGGCACCTCGTCCTCCCCCTCCTCGTCACGGCGGCCCTCGCCGCCACGGAATACCAACAACGCGCGCAAATACGCGAAGTGGAAAGACGGTACGACGAAAAGGAGTTCGACAGCAAAAAACAACAAACCCTCGCCCAGCAGGAAAGCCGCATCTACCAGGAACAGCGCGAAGCCAACCAGCGCCTGAAACAAAAACGCGGCGAACTGGCGCGGCTCGTCCCCGAACTCGAACGCCTCCAGGCCATCGAGGGGATGACCGCGAACCTGCCGCGCCTCCTGCGCGCGCTCGCCGCCAACATCGGCGAAGGCGTGGTGCTGCAATCCGTCAAGAACAGCGGCGGCGACATCGGACGGATCCAGGTCATCGCCTGGTCCGCCAACTACGCCAGCGCCCAGTCCTTCGCCCTGGAAATGCAGCGCGCCGCCTCCCACGGCGGACTGGGCTACGCCGTGGCCCAGACCAACGTCCGCTCCGAAACCGGCCGCGGCGGAAAACCCGGATACCAGGTCTCCTTCTGGCTCCTGCCCATCGAGGAAGAACTCGCCTCCCCGGAAGAAATGCCGGAAAACGGGAAAGCCCAAAAAGGAGAGAAAGCGTGAAGCGGAAAACGGAAAAGCTGCCGGCGCGTCAAGCCGCGGGTTACGCTCCCGGATGGCTTCGCCGCCGCGCGCCTCGCAATGACGAGGCGGGGCGCGTTCCAGGTCGCGCCGCGCTCGAAACACCGCCCCTCCCCGTCATTGCGAGGCCGCAGGCCGCGGCAATCCAGCCGGGGGTTCCGGTGGCTTTGGCCTTTCCGGAGAGTGAACCGCCGTCTGGATTGCTTCGTCGCTTCGCGCCTAAGAATGACGAGGCGGGGGCGGGGGCGTATCGGGTCGAGCCTCGCATCGAGCCTCGCATTGATGAGGCGGGGGCGTATCGGGTCGATCCCCGCAATGACGAAGGCAGAGCGTATCGGGTCGCGCCGCGCGGCGACATGGGTGGCGTCCGCAGGTCGCGCCGAAGGATGACGCGCCGGGACGCCTGTCTTCCGTCCCCTGTCCTCAGTCCCCTGTCTTCTGTCCTCCGATCATCATGAACCTTCCGGATCCCATGAAGAAAATCGCGCGGGAGTTCAATGGGCAGGCGCAACTGCTCCTCGACCGTTGGCGCAAGCTTTCCACGACGCGGCGATCGCAGGCGATCTTTGGCCTCTGCGCCTTCCTGATCGTCTTCTACGCGCTCATCATCTATCCGGCGGGATACAGGAAGCTCGAAACCCTGCGCTACCGCGAGGAAAAACTCAACGTGCGCATCAAGAACAGCGGCGGGAGCTTCACGCCCGGCAAGCAGGCGAAGGACGAACTCAGCACCGAACAGGCGCGGCGCGAAATCGCCCGGATCGACGTCACCCTGGAGGCCATGAAAGCGGAGGAAAAACGCTTCACGGAACGATTCCTGGCCCCCGGCGACCTGGAAGGACTGCAAATCCTCAAGTCGGCGCTCGCGGAACTGGCGGAAAGCGGCGACATGGAAGTCATCGCCATCGAACACGGCAACGCCCGCGCGGCACCCGCCCTCAAACCCGACGCCGCCGGGGACAGCAACAATCCCTACAAACGCCCGCTCCTCCACTTCAAGGCGCGGACAAGCTATCGCGGCCTGATGCGCTTCCTGGACGGACTGGGAGAACTCCCCTACATCGCCGCCCCGGTGTGGAGCGACATCCACATCGGCGGCGAAAGACGCGCGAAACCAAACGACAACGCCAGCGCCACGCTGGAAGTGGAGATACGCCTTGCCATCTGAAAACGACAACGCCCCGGACGCGCTCGCGGACTTCATGCGGCTCATGCGCGCGCTCCCCAGGATGCGCGCCTCCGACCTCCACCTCGCCTCCGGCAGGCGCGCGCACTGGCGCGTGGCGGGCGAACTCGCCCCCGCGGACGAACACGCCTGGAGCGACGACGACATGCGCCGCGTCACCGACCACCTGCTCGACCCCATGCGCAGGAAAATCCTGGAAGAAACCGGCGGCGCGGACCTGGGACTGGGACTCGAAGACGAAACCGCCGGACTCCGCTACCGGATCAACATCTTCCGCTCCCTGGGACGCCTGGCGCTCGTCGCGCGACACCTCCCGGAACGATTCGCCAGCCTCGAGGAACTCTGCCTGCCCGGACACCTGAAAGACCTCGCCTACCTCCCCTCCGGCCTCGTCCTGATCACCGGCGTCACCGGAAGCGGCAAAAGCACCACGCTCGCCACGCTCATCCACGAGATCAACGCCCACATGGCGCGACACATCCTCACCATCGAAGACCCGGTCGAATTCGTGCACAGCCCCATCAAAAGCCTCGTCAGCCACCGCGAACTGGGCACGGACACCCCGGATTTCGCGCTCGCCCTGCGCTCGGCCATGCGCGAAGACCCGGACGTGATCCTGGTGGGGGAGATGCGCGACACCGAAACCATGCGCACCGCCCTCACCGCCGCCGAAACCGGACACCTCGTCTTTTCCACCCTCCACACCGCCGACGCCGTGGGCGCGTCCGAACGATTCATCGGCGCCTTCCCCGGCGAAGAACAGGAACTGGCGCGGCACCGCTTCTCGCTCGTCATGAAAGCCGTCGTCGCGCAACAACTCCTGCCGCGCGCCGACGGCAAGGGGCGCGTTCCCGCCGTGGAAGTCCTGCGCGGCACTCCCGCCGTGATGAACCTCATCGTCTCCGGACGATCGGCGCAACTCTACTCGGCCATCGAATCCGGCGCGAACCTGGGCATGCAGACCTACGACCAGTCGCTCGCCCACCTCGCCCGCCAAAACCTGATCTCCACCCACCTCGCCCGCCCCCTCGCCCGAAACCCCGACGGCTTCGACTGGCTGGTGAAAAACGCCGGACAAGGACAAAAAAAATGAACGCCACAGGCCCCTGCGCCGCAAAGACGCGATCCTGCCTGGGCGGGACGGAGGACAGAGGACGGAGGACGGAGGACGGAGGACAGAAAAGTCACCGGCGCGTCAAGCCGCGGGCCAGGACTCTGGATTGCTTCGCCGCTTCGCTCCTGGGAACGACGGGAGGGGCGCGTTTTCTGGAAGGTTCGAGCCAGCGGAACGTCCGGCTGGATTGCTTCGCTGCGCTCGCAATGACGGAGAGGAATTATTTCGCCGCGCTCGCAATGACGAAGCGGGAAGACCTGGACACTGAAAACAGAAGACCGATCTGTCCGCTGTC
The DNA here is from genome assembly GCA_031258715.1 of Zoogloeaceae bacterium. Classification (GTDB taxonomy): domain Bacteria; phylum Pseudomonadota; class Gammaproteobacteria; order Burkholderiales; family Rhodocyclaceae; genus Azovibrio. The sequence goes on along the minus strand of JAIRMN010000187.1, from coordinate 13,459 downwards.
CCCTGTCCTCCGTCTTCTGTCCCCTGGCAGGGCCTCGAAATGACACAGGCGATGGCCAGCGAGTCCCTGCTCATCCAGGCCGGGCTGCATTCGGGTCTCTTCGATAACGACCAGGTGACGCGCCTGCGGCCGCAGGCGCGCGCCCGGCGGCAGAACCTGGTGGAGGCGCTCTCCGCCGAAATGAGCCTTCCCCTGACCGCCTTCTATCTGGCGCTCTCGGAAATGCGCGGACTGCCATTCGCGCGCATCCCCGCCTGGCGAGCGGAAGAAACCCTGCTCGCGCGCCTTCCCGCCACCCTCCTGAAGCGCCACCCGATGGCCCCCCTCGTCTCCCCGGAGGGCGTGACCCACCTGGCCACCGCCAACCCCGACGACGCGCTGAGCATCGAAACGGCGCGGCGCGTGGCGGGCGCCCTGCCGCTCGCCATCGCCGAACCGGAGGCGCTCACGACCCTCCTCGTCCGCCTGCGCGCCAAAGACATGCGCCACGACTACGAGGGCGAGGCCGAAGACCCCGTGAAGCTCTTCGAGCACATCGTGCGCGAAGCCTTCCTGCGTCGCGCCTCCGACATCCACATCGAAGCCATCCACGAAGGCGCGCGCGTCCGGCTCCGCGTGGATGGCCGCCTCGAAACCGTCGGCGCGTTGCTCTCCAAGCCCCTCGGCGACGCCCTGTTGTCGCGCGTAAAAGTGCTCTCCGGGATGGACATCGCGGAAGCGCGCGCGCCCCAGGACGGCAGCCTGATCTACACCTCGGAAAACGGCGATTCGATTGAAATGCGCGTCGCCTCCGCGCCCATAAAATTCGGCGAGCGCCTCACCCTGCGCGTGATGAAAAGCGACCCCAACCGCCAGAAACTCGACGCGCTCGGCCTCCCGCCGCAAATGACGGCGAGATTGCGCGAGGCCCTGAGCCATCCGCACGGCATCGTCCTGGTGACCGGCCCGACAGGAAGCGGCAAGAGCACCACGCTCTATTGCGCGCTCCGGGAACTGGACGCGGACAGCCTCAACATCCTCACCGCCGAAGACCCGATAGAACAACTGATCCCCGGCGTCTCGCAAGTCCAGGTAAACGCCAAGGTGAGCTTCGGCGACGCGCTCCGCTCCTTTTTGCGCCACGACCCGGACGTGATCCTCGTCGGCGAAATCCGCGACCTGGATACCGCCAACGTGGCCCTGAAGGCCGCCGTCACCGGACACATGGTGCTTTCCACCCTCCACACCAACAGCGCCCCCGGCGCGGTCACAAGGCTCACCGACATCGGCTGCGAACGGTTCATGCTGGGCGCGACCCTGCGCGGCATCCTGGCGCAACGCCTCGTGCGGATGCTCTGCCCGCACTGCCGCAAGAAACAGGACGCCGACGCCGCCACCCTGCGGCTCCTGGGAGAACCCGACGACGCGAAGATCGCCATCCACACGCCCACCGGTTGTCCGCGCTGCCTGGGTTCCGGCTACCGCGGACGCATCGGCCTCTACGAAGCCATGTGGGTGGACGCCGACATCGCAGAAGCCATCTCCTCCGGCGCGGGCGAGCGGGAAATCGCCGCCGCCGCGAGGGATTACTGGCGTCTCGCCGACGACGCCCGGCAAAAGGTGCGGGAAGGACTGACCAGCGTGCAGGAAGTGCGCATGTTCCTGGAGGACGACCTGTGAGCCAATTCGCCTATCTCTGCCTGGGCGGCGATGGCCGGGAACTGCGCGGACAGGTGCAGGCTCCGGACGAAAACACCGCGCGGCGGCAACTGCGCGAGCGCGGACTGAAAATCCTGAGCCTCTCCGAAGGCGGCGGCGCGATCGACCTGATGGCGCTCCGGCAATTCTGGCGCGGCTTCCAGCGGATGCGCGGCATCGGCAACAACGACAAGATAATGCTCTACCGCCAGTTGCAATTGATGCTGAAATCCGGCCACACCCTGATCGAGGCGCTGGAAGCCTGCGCCCGCCTGACGGCAAAACTGCGCCTCTCCGACGCGCTCGAACGCATCGCCGCCGCCATCCAGCGCGGCAGCAGCTTCTCGGCGGCCTGCGCCGGCGAAACCGAAATTTTCAACCGCCTGGCGCTGAAACTCATCGAGGCGGGCGAAGCCTCCGGCGAACTGGGCGCCATCTTCGAACGCCTGGCCTCCCTCCTGGAACGCCGCGCCGAAGTGCGGCGGCAAATCATCACCGTGTTGACCTATCCCGTCATCGTGCTCCTCGCCGCCGTCGGCGTGATCATCTTCATGGTGACGTTCACCCTGCCGCGCTTTGCCAGCTTCCTCGCCGTGCGCGGCAAGAGCATCCCCTGGGAAGCCCAGGCCATGCTCGACACCGCCGACTGGCTCACCCGCTGGGGTTGGCTCATCGGCCTCGTCGCCGGTTTCATCGTCTTCGGCATCCCCCTCCTGCGCCGCCTCCCCGGGCCGCGAATGCGGATCGACCGTCAAACGCTCAAACTCCCCCTCCTGGGAAAAACCCTGATCTGCGCCGCCATGGCGCAAGTCACCTGGACATTCGGCGTGCTCCTCAAAAGCCGCCTCACCGTCCTGGAAGCTCTGAGAATCTGCAAGGACGTGGTCGGCAACGGCGCCATCGCCGAAGCCTTCAGGCTGGCGACAGACCAGGTGCTCGCCGGAAAAACCCTGACCTCGGCGCTGGAACACCCCTCGCTCCCCCGGCTCCTGCAACACATGGCCGCCATCGGGGAAAAAAGCGGCCAGGTGGACGCCGTCATGGAACTTCTGGGAACCCACTACCAGAAGGAACTGGAGGCGCGCGTGAAACTGCTGGCGGCAATGATCGAACCGGCGCTCATCCTGTGCTGCCTTTCCATCGTCGGGGTCGTCTATTACATCTTTTTCAAAACCATGTTCACCGTATCGACAGGAGGAGGCTGAATGATGGCCATATCAGAAGACAGGCGTCAGGAGCCAGGGGACAGAGCACCGAGGACAGGGGACGGAGGACGGAGGACGGAAAAATTGCCGGCGCTTTGCGCCGTGGGTCACGCTTCTGGATTGCTTCGTCGCTTCGCGCCTCGCAATGACGGGAAGGGCGCGCGTCGGGCCGGGCGGCGCGGCGAGACGGCGGGCGCGTATCAAGCCGCGCCGAAGGATGGCGAGGCGGACGAGCGCCAAGCCGCGCCGCGCTGGGGGATGGCGCAACCTCGTCATTGCGAGCGCAGCGAAGCCATCCAGCCGGCCTTTCCAGCGGCTTTGGCTTTTCGAAAAGCCGATCCGCCGCCGGCAACAAAGCCCCTTTCCGGCGTCTTTTGCGCCTTATGCCTTTTCCTCCTCTTCGCCTTGCCGGTCAATGCGGCGACGGAGAAGGAGAAGACCCAGGAAGTCAAGGAAATCCGGGCGGGGCAGGCGCGGGAGAAGGCGCGGGGGGACGAAGTCCGGCGGCTTTCCAGGGAACCCGCGGACAAAAAGCCCGCCAGCGGCCAACCCGAGCGCGATCCCTTCGACGATTCGCCCGCCAGCGAAACCGCCGCCGAACCCGGCAAGCGGCGAATCCCCATCCGCGCGCCGGACGACGCCATCTTTCGCAACCTGAAACTCAAGGCGCTGGTGCGCGCGGAAAACAGCGGCGTCGCCCAGCTCCTGAACGGGCGCGACCTCGTCCTCCTCTACACCGGCGACGAAATCGCGCTGGATGGCCGCCGATACAAGGTGGAAATCTTGAGCGACGGCGTGAAATTCACGGAACAACTGCCGGAAAGCGAAAAACAGGAAGCCACGGAAGGCGAACCCCCCCGCAAACCACACACAGGATGGGTAAGATGATGCGTAACCCCCTTATTTCCTCGTTATTGATCGCGGCAATGCTTTTCTTGCTGCTCTTCGTTTTTCCGGCAGAAGCCGCGGAAACCGGAACAGCGCCGAACGCCGCCATTCCCGCGCCACAGGCGACGCCGCCCGCGCCCAGGGCGACGCCCGCCGCGCCACGGGCGACGAAGCCCGCGCCCAAAGTAACGCCCGCCGAACCCCAGGGGCCGGGCGATCTCTATCTGCGCCAGGTGACGCTCGACGAGGCGGCGCAGTTGATCGCCCGCATCGGCAAGACCAGCATCGTGGTCACGGGCAGCGTCTCCGGCAAGGTGGTCTCGCTCTACCTGCGCGATGTCGGCGTCGAAGGGATGATCAAGAACCTTTGCCGCGCCGCGGGCGTCTGGTATCGCTACGACCCGCAAGGCAAGGTCTATCTCCTGATGAGCGCCCAGGAATACCAGCAGGACATCGCCATCGCCCGCGACGACGTTACCCACGCCTATGTCCTGAAACACCACAATGTCATCAGCATCGCCAACGCGATCCAGGCGCTGTTCGGCGATCGGGTGGAATTGATCGAGCCAGTGGAGGAAATGCCCGAACTGGACGACCTGAGCAGCGGCTATTCCGGCAGCGGTTATTCCAGCGGCTATTCCGGCAGCAACCGTTATTCCAGCGGTTATTCCGGCAGCAATCGTTATTCCAGCAGCCGTTATTCCGGAAGCCGTTCGCGCTATGGCGGCAGCGCCGGTTCCTATCGCCGTTCCGGCGCCTCTTCCAGCCGCGGATTTGGCGACGACCTGCGCCGGGGCATCGGCCAGCTTTCCCAGGAAGGACTGGAAAATACCCTGAAGACGGACGGCAGCCAAACCACGACCGTGGCCGCCTCCAATCTGCTCAACGCCACTGCCCGGCAGGGCGCGCCGATCAACATCACCTACAACCTGCTGCACAACCTGTTGCTGGTGAGAAGCGGCGACGACGCGGCAATCCGGGACATCGAGGCGCTGATCCGCGACATGGACAGGCCGCCCCGGCAGGTGCTGCTGGAAATGCGCATCGTGGAAGTGGAACTGGGCAACGATTTCCGCTCGGTGTTCGACATTGGCCGCAGCAACAACCGCACCGCCACCGGGCCGATGGAAATCGTCTCCGGGCAGGAGGCGCTGGGGCAGCAGTCGAACGGCGGTTATCCCAGCAATGCCGTGTCGCTGGGGAATTTCGCGATGGAAGGCGGCACCGCCGTCTGGCAGTTCGTCAGCGATCATCTGCGGGCGCGGCTGCAACTCCTGGAGGCGGAAAACCGGGTCAATGTGCTCGCCACGCCGATGGTGGTCGCCGCCAATAACCAGATAGCGCGGCTCTTCATCGGCGAGGAGCGGGTGCTGGTGACGGGCGCCAGCGCCGAAAGCTATACCGGGACGATGGGGTCGTCCGTAATCTACGTCAATACGGATACGGAAATCCGCAATATTGGACAAACCCTCTCCATCCTGCCGCGCATCAACGCCGACCGATCGGTGACGCTGACCATCGACCAGGACAATTCCCGCGTGCTGCCCGGCTCGGCGACGCTGCCGGTATCGTTGCCCAACGGCAACATTTCCCAATACCCCATCGACACGGTGAATACCGCCAACCTGCAAGTCACCGCGCATGCCCGCGACGGCCTCACCGTGGCGGTGGGCGGGATGATCAGCCAGCGCGCCAACAACCAGGAGGAAAAGGTGCCGCTTTTGGGCGACATTCCCATATTCGGCAATCTCTTCAAGAAAACGGTCAAGGGCAATTCCCGCAGCCAACTGGTGCTCCTGATCACCCCGCACGTGCTGGAAACCCCGGAGGAGAGCGACACGCTGGCGCAGGAGAAAGAAGCCCAGATTCGCCAGCTTGGCGGCGCGAAACGTCCGCACGCCTCCATTTTCGACGACGCGCCCCCCGCCCCCGGCTATTCCAGCCCCCTGATCGACCTCTTGAACCCCGCCCGGAGCCTGCCATGACCATTGCCCAAGCCGCCCCTCCGCCTTCCGCCTCCATCCAGGACGCCTGCCGACAGGTCGGCAACATCCTCCTCGGCAAGGAAGAGGCGGTGCGCCTCTCGCTCGCCTGTCTCGTCGCGGGCGGACACCTGCTGATCGAAGACCTGCCCGGCATGGGCAAGACCATCCTCGCGCACGCGCTCTCAAAAATCGCCGGACTCCACTTCAATCGCGTGCAATTCACGAGCGACATGTTGCCCGGCGACCTCACCGGCGCGCCCATCTTCAACCGCGACAAGGGCGAATTCGTCTTTCACCCCGGCCCGATATTCGCCCAGGCGCTCCTGGCCGACGAAATCAACCGCGCCTCGCCCAAGACCCAGTCGGCGCTCCTCGAGGCGATGGAAGAAAAACAGGTGACGAGCGACGGCGTTGGCCGTCCCCTGCCCCGCCCCTTCTTCGTCATCGCCACGCAAAACCCGGTCGACCAGCTTTCCACCAACCCGCTGCCGGAGGCCCAGCTCGACCGCTTCCTGATGCGCCTCTCGCTCGGCTACCCGGACCGCGCGGCGGAACTGGAAATCCTGCGCGGCGAGGATCGGCGCGTCCTCCTCGAACAGACCGCGCCCATCATGGACGCCCGGCAACTCATCGCCCTGCAAGCCGCCGCCCGCGCCCTCCACGCTTCCGAGGACATCCTCGCCTACATCCGCGCCCTGGCCGAACACACCCGCCACGGCGCGGGCCTCGCCTACGGCCTCTCCCCGCGCGGCGCGCAGGCGCTCCTGGCCGCCGCCCGCGCCATCGCCCTCCTTTCGGGACGCGACCACGTCCTGCCCGCCGACGTGCAAACGGTCTTTCCCGCCGTCGCCATCCATCGCCTGGGACTCTCCGGCGACGCGCGAAACGCGAAGGAAGCGGCGGAAGAACTCCTGACGGCGGTGCCGCTGTGATCGCGCAATCCGCCACCGGCATACGCGCCGCCCGGATCGGCGCGCTGGCGGGCGTCTTTCGTCCGTTTTCCGCTTTTCGCCCCACCCTCGCGGGCATCATCTGGTTCGCGGCGATATTGGCGCTACTGGCGACAGCGATAAATTACGGCAACAACCTGATTTTCGCGCTGGCCTTCCTCCTTCTTTCCGTCTGGCTGCAAAGCGCCTGGCTTTGCTGGCGCAACCTTTCCGGCCTCGTCTGGCAGCCGGAAGCCACGCCGCCCGTCTTCGCCGGAGAGACGGCGCGTCCCGGCGGCAACCTGCGCGATCCTTCGGGACGACGCCATGAACAGGTCTTTCTCGCGCAAGGCGGAGATCATCCGGGAACGCCCGTCGATTTCGCCGCCGACAGCGTCCGCCTGGAAGTCCCCATCCCCGCGCTTTCCCGAGGCTGGCAACGGATCGAAGGGCTTCACCTGGTTTCCCGCCATCCCCTGGGATTGTGGCGCGCCCGCCGCGCCATCGCGCCGCTTGCCGCGCTCGTCTATCCGCGTCCGGCGGGAACCCGTCCCCTGCCGGATGCCGCGCCCCGTCCGGCGCACCGGCGGCAGGAATCCGGCGACTTCCAGGGCGTGCGCGCCTACGCGCCGGGCGATTCGCCGCGCCGCGTCAACTGGCGCGTCTATGGCCGCCGCGAAGAACTGGCCGTCAACCGCTTCGACGGCGGCCAGGGCGGAAACGCCCTCTGGCTGGATATGGACGCCTGCGCGGGCGACACGGAAACCCGCCTCTCGCAACTCTGCCAATGGATAGTCATCGCCCAAAACCAGGGACTGGAATACAGCCTGCGCCTGCCCAACGCCCAGGGCGTCCCCCCCGGACAGGGACGCGGACACCAGCAAAAATGCCTGGAGGCGCTCGCGCGCTACGGGGCGGACGACAGAGGACAGAAGACGGAGGACAAGGGACAGAAGAGCCGCTGGCGCGGCCTTTGGCATCGGAAACCAGAAATCCCCCATCCGTCGCCCGAAGGAGACCATCATGCCGCGACAAACCCCTGAAACGAAATGGCTTCGCTACGCTCGCAATGACGAGGGAGGCGCGTTTTCTGGAAGGCCGGAGCCAACGGAAAGGCCGACTGGATTGCTTCGCCGCGCTCGCAATGACGGGTTTGAGGCGCCAACGCGAAGCGCGACGCGACCCGGAACGCGCCCATCCCATCATTGCGAGGCGCAAAGCGACGAGGCAATCCAGATGCGTAACCCGCGGCTTGATGCGCCGGCAGCTTCTCCGTCTTTCGTCCTCTGTCCCCCTGTCCTCTAAAAAGGAAAAACCATGAACGCCACAGCCCTACCCAAGACAAAACACCGGAAAGCTCCGGAAGCCTCCTCTGGTCTCGTCTGGCGGACGAAGGCCTCGTCCCGGCATCTTTTGATGGCGACGGTCTATAGCCTCGGCATCGCGGCGGCAAGCGGCCTTGTGCTGACGTTGCCCCTGGAAAACGAGCATCTCACCCTGATCGCGCTGGCGGCGCATCTGGCTTCGGGGTTCCTGACCCTCGTCTTCTTCGTTCCCTTTTTCCTCACTCACCTGAAGGATGGGCGGGAATCCATATGGAATCTCTTCCTGCCGTGGCGTCTGCTGCACCGGATTTACCGCGACGAAACCCTTTATCACCGGCTCCTGGGCTATACGCTGATGTGGTGCCTGTGGCTGGCGTTCGCAACCGGCCTCACCATCGCCGCGCCCGCCATCGCCTATCTTTCCGGAGACCCCTTCACGCTCCTGCCCTATGGCGGGCATGCGCTGATTCTATGGGCGCATCGGGGCGTATCGCTCCTCCTGCTCATTTTTCTGATACTGCATTTTCCCAAAAAGGCGCTGTCATGAAACTTCCCGACTTCTCCCTGCCGCTCGCCCGGTTTTTCCTGGTCATGGGCGGCACGCTCCTCGTCACGCTCGTCCTCTATTTCTTCCTGCCGCCGCAGGCAGACCTGAGCGTCGACATCGAACGCGACCTGCCGCTCTACGACCAGCCGTTCGGCAAGCATCTGCCCTTTCATCCCGCCGGAATCACCACGCCGGACAACAAGCTCGCCAACTGGCGCGCCATCCCCGGATCGCGCACCTGCGGCGAATGCCATCCGAAAGAGACGCTGGAATGGGCGACTTCCATGCACGCGATTTCGGACGCCGACATCATCTATGACAGCACGGTGCTGGAAAATACGGACGCCTCCGTCGCGGGCGCGACGCATGGCACGGAAAAAGGCCGTTGGTGCGAAGGGTGCCACAACCCGATGGGCGTCGCCAGCGGCGCGGTCACGCTCGCCAACACCGTTCAGGAAACCGAAAACATGGAGGAAGGCACGTCCTGCATGGCCTGTCACGCGGTCAACAGGGCCGAGCCGCTGGTCGGCAACGGGGCGCTGGAACTGGATTTCAACGGCGTCTTCCGCTACGGCCATCCGGCGCTGATTGCCGCCGCGCCCTCGCGCCACGCCCGCGACATGCGCGCCCGCCGCATACAACCCCTGATGGGCGATTCCGCCTTCTGCGGCGCGTGTCATACCGAAATACGCCCCGCCGCTGTCAATGGCGCGATGCCGCCGATGAACCTTCAGGATACCTACGACGAATGGATGCTCTCGCCTTACGCGCAAATGGGCGTCCATTGCCAGGACTGCCACATGTCGCAGGATCCGGCGCAGTTCGTCCGCCTCCTGAAGGAAGGCAAGCGCCCCAGGAAGACGGTTTCGCACCGCTTCGCCGGCAACAACTACCTGCTTTCCAACACCAGCCTGCCCCACAGCCTCCTCATGACGCTGCGCGGCGGATCGCCCGCGGGCATGAACCGCCTCTTCAACCGCAAGACCTTCATGGACGAGCTGGGCAAGACGAACAAGGCCGTCGTCGATCTCCTGCGGGAAGCCGCGGAAATCGAGGTGGAACGCCCCTTCATCGACCCGGCGACGGGCGAACTGCGCTTCACGGTCGCCGTCACCAACGCGGGCGCGGGACACGCGCTGCCCACCGGCCCGCTCGATCAGCGTTACCTGTGGCTGGAAATCGTGGTGAAGGACAAAGCGGGCAAGACCCTCCACCACCAGGGCGCGTTCGACGCCGTCAAGGGCGAGGAAGACCTGGGGGCCGTGCGCTGGATCAAGGACGTGACCGACATCGACGGAAACCCCATCCGCCGGCATGTGCTCTTCGACGCGCATGTCCTCCATTACACCCGGAAACCCATCCCGCCCCGGCAAACCGACCGCGTGGACTACCGCCTGCCGATCGACGCCAGCGCCGGACGCCCCGCGCAAGTGGAAGTCCGGCTCTGGTACCGGATTGCCCTCCAGGACATCCTGGAAAACATCGAACGCCAGGGCCTTGCCAAGGTTGACGGCGTCATCATCCCGCCGCTCCTCCTGGAAGAGGCGAAGGCAAATGTGGCGGACGGCGCGTGACGGCACGGCGCGTCTCGCCCCCGCCCAGGCCGCGGGGACGAGGCCGCCGCGCCCGCTTTCCCGTTTCCTGTCTTCTGTTGAATGAGGTTTTATCATGAACGCATCCACATCCCCTTCCCGCCTGCCCAGCCTGGCGGAAATCCTTGCCCTGTCGCTGCCGCTTGCCGCCGCCGTGGGCATGGGCTTTTTCCTGGTTTCCGGCCTGCCCAGGGGCGAGGACGCCCGCTACAGCCGCGCCCGCGACGACCTCCGCGCCTTCCGAAGCCTCGTGATTTTCAGCCCGAAAGTCCCTGACACCCAGGCCGGACTCCAATACTTCGTCGACAGCGGCCAAATCCCCTTCCTCCCCCAGGACCCCTGGGGACGCCCCTACCAATACCGCAACCCCGGCACCGAACACCCCTACGAAATCTTCTCCCTCGGCCCCGACGGAATGGAAAGCAAAGACGACGTCATCGCCTGGAACCTGTACGGGGGAAGGTGATCGGGCAGCAAGAAATTAGCGACAGCCCTTCAGGGCTGCCGGTCTAACGCCATTGGGAAGGGGTTTCTCTCCCCTCAAGAATGGCTACGGTCGAAACCCCGGCCTGAAGGCCGGGGTCTCAACCTTCGCGCCGCTCGATCGGGCGGGGTTTCAAACCGGAGTTCGTTTTTGGATCAGGAGATAGAGTACCCGCCGCATCGTCAAAAGCGCGGCGCGTGGCGACGAAGCAATCCAGATGCGTAGCCCGCGGCTCGATGCGCCGGTAACTTCTTGCCTCTCTTCCGTCCCCTGGTTTCCGCGTTAAAATGCGCCACTTTTTTCCCTGTCCGAAGAGGATCACGTGCTCATTGCCGTCAACGTCACCATGCAGTTTGGGGCCAAACCCCTGTTCGAGAACGTCAACGTCAAGTTTGGCGAGGGGTTCCGTTATGGGCTGATTGGCGCCAATGGCGCGGGGAAGTCCACCTTCATGAAAATCCTCTGTGGACTCCTGGAGCCTTCGGCGGGCAACGTTTCCAGGGACGATGAAGAGCGCATGGCCTATCTCCGGCAGGATCAGTTCGCCTTTGAGGACATGCGCGTCCTCGACGTGGTGATGATGGGGCATGAGGAAATGTGGGCGGTGATGCGGGAAAAAGAGGCCATCTACGCCAACCCGGAAGCGACGGAGGCCGATTACATGCGCGCCGCCGAACTGGAAGGCCGGTTCGCCGAATACGACGGCTACACGGCGGAAGCGCGCGCCGGGGAATTGCTCCTGGGCGCGGGCATCGCCGGGGAACTGCACGACGGCCCCCTGCGCGCGGTCGCGCCGGGCTGGAAACTGCGGGCGCTGCTTTGCCAGGCGCTCTTTGCCGATCCCGACATCCTGCTCCTGGACGAACCCACCAACAACCTCGACATCGACACCATTCGCTGGCTCGAGGACATCCTGAACCAGCGCGAATCGACGATGGTCATCATTTCGCATGACCGCCACTTCCTGAACCAGGTCTGCACCCACATGGCCGACCTGGATTACGGCAGGCTCACCGTCTATCCGGGCAACTACGACGATTTCATGGAAGCCGCGAGCCAGGCGCGCGCGCGCCAGCAGGCGGCGAATACCCGCGCCAGGGACAAGATCAGCGAATTGCAGGAATTCGTGCGCCGCTTTTCCGCCAACAAATCCAAGGCACGGCAAGCCACCAGCCGCCTGAAACTCATCGACAAGCTGAAACCGGAAGACATCAAGCCTTCCTCGCGCCAGTATCCGTGGATACGCTTCGAGATCGAGGAAAAGGAAAAACTGCACCGCCAGGCCGTGGAAGTGGAAAACCTGCTCTTCCGGTATGACGGCAGCGACAAGACCTTTTTCAACCGGGCGAACTTCACCCTCCACGCGGGCGAAAAAGTCGCCGTCATTGGCGAGAATGGCGTGGGCAAGACCACCCTCCTGAAGCTCCTGATGGGCGAACTTCTTCCCGTGACGGGCAGCGTCAGGTGGGCGGAAAAGGCGCGCCCCGGCTACTACGCGCAGGATCACGCCGCCGAGTTTTCCGGAGACGCTCCGCTCACCGAATGGATAGGCGGCTACGCCCGCGCCCGCGCGAAGGACGCGGACGATCTGGAAACCCTGATACGCGGCACGCTGGGACGGCTCCTCTTTTCCGGCGACGATCAGAAAAAGCCGGTCGGAGTCATCTCCGGCGGCGAACAGGGACGCATGTTGTTCGGCAAGCTGATGCTGCAAAGAAACAACGTGCTGGTCATGGACGAGCCGACCAATCACCTGGACATGGAGTCCATCGAAGCCCTGAACACGGCGCTGGATTTGTACAAGGGCGTGCTGGTGTTCGTCTCGCACGATCGGGAATTTGTTTCCAGTCTTGCGAACCGTATTTTTGAGATTAGAATGGACGGCAGCTTGCTGGATTACGCGGGAACTTATGAGGAATATCTGGAAACGCGCGATCCGGCATAGATGCGAAAACAAAAAACCAAAACACATTTTCCGATTGGCGAATCACCTTTGGGAGGCAATGATGAAAATCAACACCAGAATCCATATTCTCTCGACCCTTGCCTGGGTTTCCCTGGCGATTGTCGGCATGCTGGGGTTCTACAACACCTCAAGTTCCGTCGACGCGTTCAGGCAACTGAATGCCGAAACCGTCTCCAAACTGGAGGCGGTGCTGGAATTCGAGATCAGCGTAAACAACATGGAGCGCCGTCTCTACGAGGCGGGTTCCAAGAACACGTTCGAATACGACGTGCAAATCCAGGAACTCGCCACGGTGCTTGCCCACATGAAGGAAGGCGAGGCCGAGGCGCAAAAGTGGTTCAAGACCTACGAAGCGTTCAAGCGGCATCCGGACGCGCAGAAGCTCTGGGATCGGGTAGTCGAAAACTGGCCGTCTTGGTCGTCTGCGCTGGGCGCGGGAGTCATCAACACCCTGGAGACCGCGCTCACCAATCCGACGCCGGGAAAGCTCGCGGCCTTCTATGGCGAAGTCGACCGCCTGGGCATGGCGAACCGGGAGAAGACCCGCGTGATCACCAACGCGCTCTCGGAACTCGTGATCTTCAACGAGCGGATGCGCAGCGAAGTCGCGCAGAACTTTGAAAGCGGCGCGAACCTGCACCTGATGACACAGGCCTTCATCACGCTGCTCGCCATCGCGGGCATCGTCTTCCTGGGCGTCACCTCCTTGAAGTCGATTGTGAAGCCCGTCAAGACGGTGCGTGACACCACGGTAAAGATTGCCGGGGAGAACGATCTGCGAATCCGCGTGGACTATCGCGCCAATGACGAAGTGGGCGAGATGGTGGAAGCCTTCAACGGGATGCTGGGCAAGTTGCAGAC
>JAIRMN010000173.1 GCA_031258715.1 Zoogloeaceae bacterium | reverse complement strand
TGCGTCAAAAATTCGCGGCGGGAAGTATTCATGGGCGGGCGCAATGATCATCGGACCTAACACGCCTATGCCATGCCAGAAATGGCCGCCCGCTTCTTCTTTCCTGCCGCCTGGCGCAGCTCAATTCCCAGCGTTGGGTTTTGCACAAGGCTCTTCTGTCCACTGCAGTCTTCTGCGTTGTTTTGCTTTTTCTTGTGTTTTCGTGGATAATCTGCCGCTTTTCCGGGTTTGTCCCAGAGTCGCCAATATCGCGGCTCGCTTTACAGAAGGAATCCTCGCATGAAAAACGGCATTCACCCCGACTACGAAGAAATCCAGGTCACTTGCTCTTGCGGCAATGCCTTTACCACTCGTTCCACCATGAAGAAGGCCCTGCATGTGGAGGTGTGCGCCAACTGCCATCCCTTCTATACAGGCAAACAGAAAATTGTCGATACAGCTGGGCGCGTGGAAAAGTTCAACCAGAAATTCGGCGCGTTGCGTCAATCCGCCTGAACGTCCGTTCCCACGGATCGTCGCTTCGCTCCAGGCAGCCGACAGGCTGCCTTTTTCTTGATCCCCTGCCATGCCCTCCGTCTTGTCGCGCCCCCTGAATTTGCCGCCCACGGGCTGGATGCTCGTCGGCCTGCTTGCCATCTACGTGTTTTCCGGGTTGTTCGGACATGACCCGTGGAAAACCGAGGACGTCATCCATCTGGCGGCCGCCCGTGATTTTTTCGATTTCGGATACAGCGCCGCGCACTTGTCGGCGGGACGCGCCTTTCTTGCCGCGCCGCTCTATTATTGGAGCGCCGCGCTCACGGGATTCGTCCTTGGCGGCATCCTTCCCCTGCACGACGCGCTGCGGCTTGCCAGTGGGCTATGGACGGCGCTCTCCCTGGCCGCGCTCTATTATGCCGGACGCGAATGGTATGGCAAGGCGTCCGCCGCTGCCGCGCCCATCCTCCTGATCGGCAGCTTCGGCCTCATCGTGCCCGTGCATGAAGCGCAGCCCATGCTGACGCTCCTTGCCGCCGAAAGCCTCACGTTGCTGGCGTTGGCGCTCCTGCCGCGCAAGAACCGCGTCACGCTCATCCTCCTGGTTTTCGCGCTTTTCGTCGCGGCGCTGGGCGCGGGGATTTCCGGTCTTTTGATCGTGCTGGCGTCCTCTCTCTTGCCGTTCGGGATGCGCTACCGGCCTGGCACGGATATTTTGCGCCCCCTGGTCGCGGGGATTCTGCTTGGCGCGGCCATGACGGGGGCGGCGCTGGTGTTATTGCATCACGCCGCGCCGGAATGGCTGGAAGCCTGGCTTCTCCGGGAGTGGCAGGTTCTGGCGGGGAGCTGGCGTTATGGCGATGACTTGCTGGAATACGTCGCGCTCCTGCCTTGGTTTTCCTGGCCGCTCTGGCCGCTGGCGGCCTGGACCTTGTGGAAGAATCGCCGCGTTTGGCAATCCCTGGAAACCCTGCGCCAGAATGTCCAGCTTCTGTTACCGCTGGCCGCTTTTTTCCTGCTCCTGTTTCTGCTTCCCGTCTGCCTTGTCGCGCGTGAAAGCGCCGCCATGCTGTTCCTGCCGCCGCTGACGCTCCTGGCGACGCCGGGGGCGCTCACCTTGCGCCGGGGCGCGGCGAACGCCTTCGACTGGTTTTCTGGCATGGTCTTTTGCGTCTTCGCGCTGCTCTTGTGGGTGGGCTGGAGCGCCATGGTCTTCGGTTATCCGGCGCGACTGGCGCAACGCGCCGTGGAACTGAACCCTGGTTTTGTCGGACACTTCAATTTCTGGTTGTTCATTCTCGCCGTGGCCGTCACGCTCTGGTGGTTGCGCCTGCTGCTGCGATTGCCGCGCTCGCCCTGGCGTTGCCTCGTCCGCTGGAGCGCCGGACTGATCACCCTGTGGCTCCTGGCGGTTTCCCTCTGGCTGCCCTGGATTGATTACGGCAAGAGCTACCGGCCATTGGCCGCCGCGCTGGCCGCGCAGTTGCCGGAAGAACGCCCAGCCTGCCTTGCCGGATGGCGTCTGGGTGAAGCCCAGCGCGCCTCTTTCGCCTATTTCGAGCGTCTTGCCTTCATGCCGTTGTCCGACGCCGACAAAAACTGCCGCTGGCTCTTGACCCAGGACAATCCGCGCATCTCGAGCGCGCCGCCGGATCCAGCGGTCTGGCGGCGCGTCTGGGAAGGCAGCCGTCCTGGCGACCGCAAGGAACGGTTTCGCCTCTATCGCCGCGAGGAATGACTGCGGGCATCACGGAAGATCAGTGTTTGCAGCTTTGCGCGCCGACGAGCCGTTCGGGTTTCCAGAGGCCATTGGCCAGATTCCTGAGGCGTACGATGAGGACGCATTCTCTGTCGTTCACGGTGGCGTAGGCTTCATAATCCTTGCCCGCCTGCGGGACGAAGGAGCCGGCGAGCGCGCAGCGGGCGCGGGATTCCGGCCCGACCTGGAAATTCAGCACAAAGGGCTTGCCCGCCGCGATGTAGAGTTCGGCAAAGGGATTGTCGCCGATTCGCTCCGGATTGGGCATGTTCCGGCTCTGACCGCGCAGATCGCCCTTGCCGCCCAGGATGACGCCGGTATTGGGCGCGGAATCATCCAGACAAGCCTTCTGCGGAATGGCGCGCACCACGCCTTCACTGCTCACCACGCGCAGGCGCGCGTTCGAGGCAGTCTTTTTCGCCTCCAAGACAGGCGTTACTGACGGACTGGAAATGAGAGACGTCGTCGTCAGACAGCCGCCCAAGGCAATGCCCAGCAGGGCCAGGCATAGAAAACCCGCGCCACGATAAATCCGAATCATTTTTGATCCTGTTGAAAAGAATGTCCAAGGGGTCCAGCATTGTTACACAGGTTTTCCGAAATTGACGCGCAGCGTGAGCGCCAGCGCCAACAGGCTCTGCAGCAGGTAAAGCGAACTGGCGATGCCATGCCAGGTGACGAAACGTTCGCGCAACGGACTTAGCATGATGTCGAGCGGCAGGACATTTTCCTTCATGTGCGCCATGAAAGGCTGGATGCCGAAAAGACTGACCGCCGTCAGGATCAGCATCAAGGCCGTCAGCCAGAAGGGCAGCGCGCGCAGGCTGCCCCGCAACCCTTGGCGCGACAGGAGCGCGAAAAGCAGATAACCACCCAACCCCAACCCCGCCCAGCCGGAAACGGCGAACAGGCGTCCGGCAATTTCCCCGGCCATCATGCGCTCCTGCGTATAGAACAATACCGGAACCACCAGATAGCCAATGGACCACAACATGCCCACCCAGGCCGTCAGGGCAATATGGAACAGGGCATTCGCCAGGGAGGTCATCGCGCGCATGAATTTTTCGCCAACCCAGGAAAAGCGGACATTTTAAATGCGCCAGTTGCACAACGGGTTCAGGTTTTGCATACGAAGTTACATAACGCCCCAAAAACGAATTATTTTTCTTTTTCTGGAAACATGCCTGTGCAAGTATAGTATACGGACAATGCGCGCGTCGCACGGGCACACCAGGCGGATGCGTTTTTTTACCGCCGGGGCCGATTTATCCTTGAGTCATGATCGGTTCCGGATGTATTTTATCTTGGAGGCATAATGAAAATCAAGACGAGAGTTTTGGTGTTGATTGGTTTGGCCCTGGCGGGCCTCATCATTGTAGCGGCCATTGGCATCAACAATTCCAATAGCAACTCGGAAATCATCGCGGCCCTGAACGAGAACCGCATCCCCCGCACCATCGCCATGCTGGAGATTAGCGGCATGGTGAATGACGAAGTGCGGCGTTCCTATGAGATTCTCAGCAAGAATGATCTGTCCCTGAATGAGCAGATACAGGAACTGCGGCGCATCCTTCCGCTGAAGCAGGCGACGGACAAAGCGTTGCGCGATAACCTCGATATTTATGAGAAGCTGGATCGGTCTGCGAAAGCCACGGAACTCTTCAACAAGGCAAAGGAGACGATGGCGGGATGGCAGCCGATCGCTGTCGAGGGGAACACGCGGCTCCTGGAAGAGGCGCTGGCCAACCCGACGGCGGAAAATCTTGCCCGGATGCATGAGCGGGTGCTGGAAGGCAACTTGCGGATACGTGACAAAACGCCTTTGCTGATCGAGCAGATAAACGAGATGGTCAGCCATAACTCCATGCGCACCAACGAAGAGTCCGCCAAATCCAGAATCGCCTCGCGCAATGCGTTGCTCCTCCAGATCGGCATCGGACTTGCGCTCATTGCCGGCATCGCGTTCCTGGGTTTCAGCACACTGAAATCCGTGGTCAAGCCGATAGAGACGGTGCGCGACACCACGGTAAAGATTGCCGGGGAGAACGATCTGCGAATCCGCGTGGACTATCGCGCCAATGACGAAGTGGGCGAGATGGTGGAAGCCTTCAACGGGATGCTGGGCAAGTTGCAGAC
>JAIRMN010000075.1 GCA_031258715.1 Zoogloeaceae bacterium | reverse complement strand
GGACAATCCAGGCCGACCGCGATGTTGTGCGCGCCATCCGGGTGGGTGACGAGGATTTTATGCGCCCCGTTTCCGGGCGCTTCATGATGCAGGTAGCGGTTCAGCGCGCTGACCGGCGTTTCCGCAAGATTGAAAGTCAGATTTTCCATACGTACATCTCCTCGGGCGCGGGTTCAAAGACACGGGCGTTGCCGATGTCCGGCAGATGGGCAAGCGAACGGAATTCGGAAGCGATGGCGACATAGTCATCGGTTTCCGCCACCACCGCCGGTTTGCAGGCAAAGGGGTCGCGGATCAGCGCCAGGGCGTCTTTTGTCCCCATCAGAAAGGTGTAGAAACCGTCGAGTTCCTCGAAGCCCCTTTTGAGCGCCGTCTCCAGATCGTCGCCTTCACGCAGCCGCCATTCGAGAAACCGGCAGGCGGCTTCGGTATCGTTGTCGGTTTCAAAGTGGATGCCGCGCGGCTCCAGCTTGCGGCGAATGCCATAGGGATTGGAGAGCGAACCGTTGTGCACGAGACAGAAATCCTCGCCCGCCGTAAAGGGATGCGCCCGATCCGGCGTGACGGCGGATTCGGTCGCCATGCGGGTGTGGCCGACCAGATGGCTGCCTTTCAGCTTGCCGAAATCGTAGCGTTCGGCGACTTCGGCGGGCGCGCCGATGTCCTTGTAGAGGTCGATGCTCTTCCCCGTGGAAAGGACGAAAAGGCCGGGATACGTTTCCCTGAGCCAGCGTTTGACGATTTCCGGCTCGACCGTCACGCCGAGGATGGCGTGATTGCCGGAGGCTTCCAGTGTGGCGTCAAGCCCCAGATGCGCCTTCAGTTCATCCGCCATGCCCCGCCAGTTGAAGTCGTCGCCGTCCTCGATGAGACCGGAATAGAGACTGATCTTGCGCGCCCCCTCCGGGAGCGGTTCGGTAAACACCGCCAATCCCGCCGAATCCGGGCCGCGCTCAGTCATGCCGATCAGCATGGGCACCATCAACTCGCCCAAGCGTTCGCGCAGCGTCGGGGTTTTTACCAGTAGTCCCACAATTCCACACATGTTTTTCTCCTTCGGGAAAATCGTTTTTTTCAGAAGAACTCAAGATAACGTTCCACTTCCCAATCCGAGACATGGCGCATGTATTCCACATATTCCATGTTCTTGAGCTTCAGGAATTCTTCGGCGACCGGCCCCAGCGATTCGCAGAGCACATGGTCGCGCTCCAGCGCGAACAGGGCTTCGTGCAGACTCTGCGGCAGGGTGCCGATGCCCGCCGCCTTGAGTTCGGCGGGCGAGAGGTCATACAGATTGTTGTTTCTCGGCTCGCCGGGATCGAGTTCGCGGTCGACGCCGTCCAGTCCCGCCGCGATGATGGCGGCGGTCGCCAAATAGGGATTGCAGGCGCCGTCCGGCATCCGCATTTCCAGGCGTCCGCCGGGAATGCGCACCATCGTCGAGCGATTGTTGTCGCCATAGCTGATGTAGGCGGGCGCCCAGGTCGCGCCGGTGAGCGACTGCCCAACCACCAGGCGCTTGTAGGAATTCACCGTCGGCGCGCAGATGGCCGAGAGCGCCGAGGCGTGTTTCAGGATGCCGCCAAGGAACTTGTAGGCGAGCGCCGAGAGTTGCAGGCCACGCGGATCGCTTTTGTCCTCGAAGAGATTCTTTTCCCCGTCGCCTAACGACATGTGCATGTGCATGCCATTGCCGGGGCGATTGGCGAAGGGCTTCGGCATGAAGGAGCAGATGAGTCCCATGTCGTGCGCGATTTCGGATGCGGCCATCTTGAAGAAGATGAAGTTGTCGCAGGAACTCAGGGCGTCCTCGAATACGTAGTTGATCTCGAACTGCCCGTTGGCGTCTTCGTGGTCGATCTGGTAGACATCCAGCCCGACGACCTTGACGCTATCGGTCAGGCGTTCGAGAAATTCGCGCGAGCGTGAAAGTCCCTTGTAGTCATAGCAGGGCTTGCGCAGCACGTCACTGTTGTCGCAAGGCGCGATCTCGCCGCGCTCGTTTTTCTTCAGGAGCGAGAATTCCGGCTCCAGCCCGGTATAGAAGCGCATCCCGCGCGCCTTCAGGCGGGCAATCTGTTTTTTCAGCACCACGCGCGCGTCATAGAGCCACGGCTTTCCGCCGATGTGTCCGTCGCAGACGATGCGCGCGTAGCCCGGCTGCCAGGGAACGAGCGTCAGGGTGTCGGGGTCGCCGACCGCCATGTAGTCCTTGGGGCTCGCGGGTTCCAGCCCCAACCCCCAGACGGCGCCGCCCGCAAAGCCCGCGCCGTTGGTGATGATGTCGTCGAAATGGTCTGCGGGCACTACCTTGACCTTGGGCGCGCCGTGAATATCCACGAATTGCGCGAAGACATACTTGACGTGATTGTCCGTCAGGAATTTTTGGGCTTCATTGGGCGTCATGTTCGCTGCTCCTGTCACTTGAAGGTTTCAAAGATGGTTCATTCATGGCTCGTCCGTTCACGTGGGCGGCCTAGGCGCCGCCGCTACAATTCCGCAGCGACTTCGCGCAGACTTTTCAAAAGCGCCGCGCCGTAAGTGCCGTCGCACCAAAGGCGACAGCCGGTTGCGCCGGGAATCATCGTGACGCTGACGCCCGCCATGCGGGTGAGGACGACGGGTGATTCCGCCAGATCCAGCGCGGCAAAATCGACGTTGCAGGTTTGCCGGAGTAACTCCGACAAACCGGGGCCGGAAAGTTCGAGCGCAGCCTCCTGATGCAGCACGACCGCGACGCCATCGGGCGGCGGTTCGCTTTCCAAACGCCCGATGACGGCGGCGTTGCCGTCGACCAGGAATTCCGTATTGCCCAGACGGGCAATCAACCCGCATTCCGGCAACGGCAGCCAGCGATTTGGCGCAGCAGGCATCGGCAATCCAAACCCTTCCAGCCACGCCGCCGCGCCCCTGCCCTTGCAGCCGTAGCGCGGCGTCAGGGAATGATCGACAAAGGCGACAGCGGCCAGCCCCTCGCCTGCGGCAATGATGCCTGCCAACGGACTGACGGCAAGCGAAGCAGAAAAGGCATTCATGGCGCACACTCCTTCGCGGAAAGGGGGCAGAATCCAACGGAAAGCGCCCCATAAAATTCATATTACGAAACAATGGTTCGTATTGTGCAACAAACTCGTCCGCCACGTCAACGGCTTCGTGAAACTTTTTCCCGTGACAGTAAACTTATGTCGCGCGGCAAGCCGATGTTTCTTTGCTTCTTCCCGCTCGCCTGCGGCCTTCGGGTCACGCTCATCGGAATACCGGCTAATTGTTTAGTCCCAGCGTTTGACGGTACAATGTCTATGACAAAATGGAGGGAGGCCCTATGGGACAAGTTCTACACGGCAGCGCCACAACGACTTCAGGCGGCGCGTCGAGCGATACAGCATAGTCAAGAGAGCATAAGAGCCTTGGCCCGCCGTTACGGCATCAA
>JAIRMN010000091.1 GCA_031258715.1 Zoogloeaceae bacterium | reverse complement strand
GGCTCACGCCTGTCTTGACATCCAACTCCTCGCTCCTGACTTCAACCTTGATGCTCATTTCGCCTACTCCTCTTCATCGTCAAAACGCCGGAAAAGCCCGGCAACTGCAGCCTTGCGGCCTTATGAACTAATCAAAATCCTTACCGCATGGCAAGAAATAAGGCAAACCTTACCACTCGGCAAGATGCTTGACAAGAGGTAAGAAAGAAAAAAAAATAAAAAAGGAGGACTAAAACCATGAAAACAGCAGAATACATCACAGCGGCACGAGCAAAAGCAGGCCTACGGCGCAACGCAGAACTAGCAAGACTACTAAAAATCAGCGAAGCCGCTTTAAGCAGACACGAAAGCGGAGAAAGAATCATGGACGACTACACCGCCGCTCAACTAGCAAGCTTGCTAGGCATCGACCCCCTGCACATCATCGCCCAAGCGAACGCCGAACGCGAAAAAGACCAGAAAAAACGCACCTTCTGGTTAACCCTCACAAGGCACGCTAAAACAGCTTGTACCCTGCTAGCAATCATCACTGCCAGCAAAATCATGGTCGGAGTGACAGGATTCGAACCTGCGGCCCCTGCGTCCCGAACGCAGTGCTCTACCGGGCTGAGCTACACTCCGAAGGGTTGAAAGCCTTAGTGTGAGCGCTCAACCGCAAAGGCCGCCAATTCTAGCAGAGACCGCTTGTAATTGGTATCCGGCAGGAGAGAAATCGCCGCCCTGGCCTGTTCCGCAGTCTTGCGCGCGCATTGTCGGGCGTAGTCGAGCGCGCCGGAACGGCGAATCGCCGCCAGCACTGCGGGAAAATCATCGCGCCCGCCCTGCTCGATCGCCTTTTTCACGCGGGCGGCCTCTTCCGGCGCACCGTGCTGCATGACGTAGATCAAGGGCAGCGTGGGTTTGCCCTCGGCCAGATCGTCGCCCAAGTGCTTGCCGGTATCGGCTTCCTGTCCGGAATAATCCAGAACGTCATCCACCAGTTGAAAGGCCATACCCAGATACATGCCGTAACCGGCCATGCCCCGCTCCGCTTCCGGCGACGCGCCCGCTGTAATCGCGCCCAGTTGCGCCGCCGCCTCGAAGAGCCGGGCGGTTTTGTAGCGGATGACCTGCAAATAATTCGCCTCGTCCACATTCGCATCGTGGCAGTTCATCAGTTGCAGCACTTCGCCTTCGGCGATGATGTTGGTCGCGTCCGACAACACCCGCATGACGCGCATGTCACCGACCTGCACCATGATCTGGAAGGCGCGGGAATAAAGAAAATCGCCCACCAGTACGCTGGCGGCGTTGCCGAACACGGTATTGGCGGTCTCCCGCCCGCGCCGCAATTCGGAAGCATCGACTACATCGTCATGCAACAGTGTGGCGGTATGGATGAATTCTACCACCGCCGCCAGTTCGTGCTGCTGGCGTCCCGTGTATCCCAGCGCGCCCGCCGCCAGGAGCACCAGCGCCGGACGCATCCGCTTGCCGCCGCCCGCAGTGATGTATTCCGCCACCTGGCGCACCAACGCCACCTCGGAATAAAGCTGCTGCCGAATCACGGCGTCCACGGCCTGCATGTCCTCGCCAATCAAGGCGTAAAGCTGTGTGAGCGGCAAGATGCGCATCCCCCGGATAACAAAGCCGACAATGATAAATCAGGGATCGGAAATCGGGTATCCGAAAACGGAAAAACAGGGATCAGGGGACAGGAGACATAACATCCACTGCCTCGTCAAAAGCGCGGCGCGACTTGGAAGGCTCCACAGTCGCATTGCGAGGAGCGAAGCGCCGGTAACTTTTCTGTCCTCTATCTCCTGAATCCCTGCCCCCGCCCAGAGAATAAAGAGCCGCGCCAACGGACGGTTGGCGCGGCTCTTTGAGGCGTCCGGGAGGCGGTGTCAGCGCAGGAGCGAGAGCACGTTCTGTGGCAGGGCATTGGCCTGTGCCAGCATGGCGACGCCTGCCTGTTGCAGTATCTGTGCCCGCGAGAGCTTGGCCGTTTCCGAAGCGTAGTCTGCGTCCATGATTCGGCTCTTGGCGGCTTCCGTGGATTCCTGCGCGGCGGAAAGCTGCACCAACACCGCCTCGAAACGGTTTTGAATCGCGCCGAGCTGGGCACGGTGGGTGTTGATCTCGCCGATGGCAATGTCCAGCGTCGTCATCGCATTCGTCGCGTTGGCGCCGTCAGCGCCGGAAATGTGGGCATAATTGCTTGCAAGCGCATAGGTCAGCTTGCTGATGTTGAGCTCTATCCGCGAAAAGGAATCAACCGTGGGACCGACCTGGAAAGGAACGGTAAAGGTGCCATCCAGCAATTCCTGTCCATTGAAGTTGGTGGCCTCGATCACGCGCTGGACTTCGCTCGCCAGCGCGGTGTATTCCTCGTCCAGCGCGATGCGGTTGGCCGTGTCGTATTGTCCGGAAGCCGCCTGCACCGCCAGTTCGCGCATCCGTTGCAGGTGCTGGCCGATGGCGTTGTACCCCGCTTCCGCCGTCTGCGCCGCCGAAATGCCGTCGTTGGCGTTTCGCATCGCCACGATCATGCCGCGCGATTGGGCGTCCATGTTCGAGGCAATCGCCAACCCCGCTGCGTCATCCTTCGCGCTATTGACGCGCAAACCGGAAGACAGCCGTTGCAAGGCCAAGTTCAATGAACCCTGGGAAGCATTCAGATTGCGCTGCGCGTTCAACGAGGGAATGTTGGTATTGATGATTTGTGGCATTGCGTTCTCCTTGAGAGAAAATGAGTCCATGTGAGGCCGCAGTAAAAATGTGCCGGGCATCCTAGCAGACAGGAAAGCATGAGACATGCCAGATACGATTTTTGTTTGAAATCATGAGGTTATCGAATGTATCTCTCAAAAGCGGAAAGATTGAAGGCAAATCCTGCCGCCGGGCGGAAATTTCTTGCGGCGGGCAAAACCGGATAAACTGCGCGCTCTTCTGGAGAAATACGCATATGTCCGAAAAAGCGAGACGCAGGATCGACAAAGGGAAAAAAGCGCTGGCGCAAAAAGATTTCGCGGCGGCGGGCGCGCTTTTCGAGGAAGCCGTCACCCTGGACAAGGAAGCGCACGCCGGGTGGTTCGGCCTGGGCGAAGTGGCGCTGGCCATCGGACAGCCCGATACCGCCGCGCAGTTCCTGGAGGAGGCCGCGCGCCTCAAGCCGGATATGCCGCGCTATCTGCAACGTCTGGGCGAAGTCTATGGACGCGACAACCGTCCGGAAGAAGGCGTCAGGCTCATCGAAGCCGCGCGCCGCAAGGCGCCTAGGGATACCGGCGTCCTGGCGAGCCTGAGCGGCGCGTATGTGGCGGCGGGCGACTGGCCCAAGGCCTATGAAGTTCTCCAGGAACTCGTGCGTCATTCACATCCCAAGGCGGCGCATTTTTGCCTCCTGGGCCTGGCGGCGCAGGGCGTCGGCAAAATGGACGCGGCGGTGGCGGCCTTCCGGCGCGCCACGCGCATGGACCCGAATTATCCAGACGCCTGGAACGCGCTTGGACATCTGCACTTGAGCAAGAATCGCCTTCCGGAAGCAGAAGAATGCCTGGAACATCTTTTTGCCTTGGCACCGCAACAGGCTTCCATCTTTCAACTGGCCGGGGAACTGGAAGTGGCGCGCGCCAACTGGGGCGAAGCGGCGCGGTTTTTCCACGTGGCGCTGGAAAAGGAACCAAATTCCAGGAGCTTGCAAGCCCGCTTGGCGCTGGTGCTCACCTTGAGCGGCGACGCCCTAGGCGCGGTAGACGCCATGACACGCGCCAATGAAATGGGCATTCCGGAAGACTGGATTCTGGAGCAACTGGGCTATCTGTTCGTCAAACGCTACGACCTGGATACCGCGCAGAAGAACCTGGAAATGAGCGTGGAGCGCAATCCCGATAACCTGAGCGCCCTGAACACCCTGTTCGTGGTCTACAGCAAACAGGGCAAGAGCGCGCTGGCGCGGGAAACGGCGGAAACGATCCTGCAAAAGGATCCGGAACACATCAGCACACTGATCAACATGGGTGGCCTGTGCAGCGATCAGGCGCGCGACAGGGAAGCCATCGACTATTACCGGCGCGCGCTGGAACTGGCGCCAGAATCCGAAACGGCCTATTCGAACTATCTGTGGACCGTCATCCATTCCTCCGAGCACGGCTCGGATGAAATCCTGCAAGTCGCGCGCGCCTACGACGAACACATCTGCCGGAAGCACCTGCGTCATGACGACTTCGCCGACCGCGACCGCGATCCCGAACGCCGTCTTAAAATCGGCTGGCTGACTTCGGACATGCGCCAGCATCCGGTCGCCGCCTTCGTCATTCCCTTCTTGCGTTTCCTGGATCGGCAAAAGTTGGAAACCACGATCTACCACAACACTGCGCTGGAAGACGACAACACCCGCCTGGCCAAGATGAGCGTCGGCAAATGGCGGGAAGTGCAAGCTATCGGCGACGACGCCCTTGCCAACCTGATCCGCGCCGACGGCATCGACATCCTGGTCGACCTGAACGGCAATACCGAAGGCCACCGCCTTCTGGCCGTGGCGCGCAAGCCTGCGCCCGTCCAGGTCACCTGGCTGGGTTTTCCCGGCACCAGCGGCATGTCCAGCATGGACTACATTTTCGTTCCCCCCGATCCGGTGCTGGAAAAGGGCGGATGGTGCACCGAAACGCCTTGGCCGCTGGCAGATTGCTATGGCGTGCGCACCAATATCCCGAACCCGCCCATCCAGCCGGGATTGCCGTGCGAACGCCCAGGCCGTCCCTTCACCTTTGCCTGCCTTAACAATTTCCGCAAAGTCAGCCAGCGCGCCATCCGGCTCTGGAGCGAGATTCTGACGCGCGCGCAGGAAACTCGTCTCATCCTAGTTGCGCGCGGCGGACAGGATGAAACCCTCAGGGCCTACATCGAAAGCCAGTTCGCCCGGTACGGCATCACCCCAGAACGCCTGGACATCCGGGGAATCGTCCCGATGCGCGCCTATTTCGAGAGCTACAATGAAGTCGACCTCGGCCTCGATCCCTTTCCCTTCAATGGCGGCACCACCGGCTATGATTCCATCTGGATGGGCGTGCCCTTTGTCACCTGGCCGGGCGACGCGCTGGTCTCGCGCATGGGACGCATCATCCTGAAAAACGTCGGCCTGGACGAACTGATCGCGGAAACGCCCGAAGCTTATGTCGACATCGCCGTTGCCTTGAGTAAGGATCGCCCGCGCTTGCGGGCGCTGCGCGCCAACCTGCGCGAACGGATGCAGACCAGCCCCCTGATGGACGCCCCGCGCATGGCGCGCAGCTTGGAAGAAGCGTTTCGGGGAATGTGGCGGCGCTGGGTGAGCGCGGACAAGAAATAGCGATTCGCGCCGGGGAAGGCCGGAAAAACAAGAGACGGCGGCTACGGCGTTCCACTCTCTGGCGTCCGCTCGCGGATCGCCCTGTGCCGCACCAGTACGCGCGCGCCCATCGTCTGGCATTGCCGGGACAGCCATTCCGCCAGATAGACCGATCGGTGCTGACCGCCTGTGCAGCCGATGGCGACCGTTAGGCTGGCGCGGTTATCTTGGCGATAGGCGGGCAGCCAGTCGCAAATGAAGTGGTGGAGGTCGGCGCGCATTTTCAGCACCGCCGCTTCCGCTTCCAGGAATTCGATCACCGGCGCGTCCCGTCCCGTCAGGGCGCGCAGGGCGGGTTCGTAATAGGGATTAGGCAGGCAGCGCGCGTCGAACACCAGATCGGCATCCTGCGGCAGACCATGCTTGAAGCCGAAGGACTGAATGAGCAGGGTCAACCCCTCCTGTGTCGGCGCGTCGGCAATCTGCAAGGTCCACGCGCGCAACTGGGCGGCGCGCAGATCGGACGTGTCCATATGATGCCCCAATCCGGTGAGCGGCTGCAAGCGACGCCGTTCCTCGCTGATGGCTTCCACCAGCGTGCGGCCATCAAACGCTAGCGGATGGCGGCGGCGCGTTTCGGAGAAGCGTTTGAGCAGCGTATCGTCCTGCGCGTCGAGAAACAGGAAACTGACCAGATGCCCTTCCCGACGCAGGGCGATGATTTTTTCCGGCAGGGTGTCGATGGCCGCGCCTGAACGAACGTCGATGGCGACCGCCGCGCGCGCGTAGCCTTCCGCCTGTAGGAGTTCGACCAGCCACCCCAGCATGGCCGCGGGTAGATTGTCCACGCAGTAATAAGCGCGATCTTCCAGCACATGCAGCGCCACGGATTTTCCGGAACCGGAAAGACCACTGATCAGGACGATTTCCATGTCGGAAACCCCAAAGGACGGAAAGACCCTATTGTACGCACCCGACGGCGCGATTCAAACGGGAAAGCGGTTCGCGCCCTTCCATATATCATTTCCCGGTACGAGGCGGCGCGGCAATCCAGAGGCGTAACCCGTGGCTTGATACGTCGGTAACTTTCCTGTTTCTCCTGACACGCCGAAGCCAATGGAAGGCTCGACTGGATTGCTGCGGGCCTCGCCTTCGCAATGACGAGTATGGCGCGTTGTTGCGCGCGGCGCGACCTGAAACGCGAACCTGTCCCCCTAACCGGACGCCAGGGAGCGATAGTTCCATCACCATTGTAACCTGGAGGTTTCTATGCGCGCCATCTCTCGTCGTCGCTACACAGACGACTTCAAGACTCAGGCCATCGCCCTGGCGGAATCCGGTTGGCCAGGCTAGCAGCCTGTCGGAGTTGAAGTTACCCGGCAGATTGATTTCACGATGCAGGACAAATTGACCCGTTTGAGTCAAGATTTGGGCATTCCTGGCACGGAATCCGTAATGCTTCTGTCC
>JAIRMN010000142.1 GCA_031258715.1 Zoogloeaceae bacterium | reverse complement strand
AAAAGAAGGGGGTCGCTGTGGTGCTCCGCAGCGAGCAGCTCATGAGCGATCATCCGTGCTGCCGCATCGCCATCAAGGCGGCGCTCCTGAACGAGCGGGCCAAGGTGTTGGTGAGTTTCTTGCGTGCCATTCTGAAAGCGGAACGCTACAGCCAGAGCGACGATCCTGGACACCGTGAAACCACCGTCAATGACATCGCCAAGTACCTGCATCTGGACAAGGATCTGGTCAGGAATGCGTATTACGGCGGTTCCCTCGGCCAAACGACGGATCCCAATGCAAGTGGTATACAAAAGATATGGGACATCATGAACGAAACCAAGATCATTGATTCGAAGGACGACATTCAAAACTTCATCGAACCGGGCCCCTACCGGGCGGCGCTTGAAAGCCTCGCCAAGGAGGAGCCGGACGATGTCTTCTGGGCGCGGGCGCTTGAGACGCTGAACGAACGCAACGCCGTGGCAAAAGGTGGCGGCCGTTCCGGTACGCATTGGCATTGATGTGTGGGCGGCGCCTCATGAACCGTCGGCGATGATGGGATTTTGTTGCGATCCATGAGGGAAACGTGACGAGAAATGGGCGGCAGGTTTCCATACCTGCCGTTGCTTGTTGGCCTATTTGATGTTTCTGCCAAGCCTGGCTTTCAGGAGGTTTGCCGCCTTCGTGCTACCCTGAAGGTCAGGGTTTAACCGGAGTCAGTTTTCACGATGAGCGAAGTGGCAAATCCGCCGGCTTCACAGGATTTGAAAAACCGCGGGGCGAAAGTGTCTGCCGACGACGATCTGTGCGTCAAGGGCGTATCCTTTGCCTATCCCGGCGGCGGACCGGTACTCAAGAACATTGACCTGAGCATATCAGAAGGCGAGTTCCTTTGTCTTCTGGGCGCCAGCGGCAGTGGCAAAACGACTTTGCTGCGCCTTTTCGCCGGCCTGGAATTGCCGTCCGAGGGAAAAATCTTCTGGCGCGGCAAGCTCGTTGCCGGCCCGTCCATCGAACGCGGCATCGTCTTTCAGGAATATTCGCTTTTCCCCTGGCTCCGGCTCAAGGACAACGTCGCGCTGGCCGTCAGAAAATCGTTCAAGGGATGTTCAAAAAGCGAAGCGCGTGACAAGGCCGACGAATACCTGGCGATGGTCGGCCTGTGGGATGCGACAAGAAAATATCCGCACGAGCTTTCCGGAGGCATGCGCCAGCGCGGCGCCATTGCCCGCACCCTGGCGCTGGGCAGTCCTCTGCTGCTCATGGACGAACCTTTCGGCGCGCTGGATCCAGCCAACAGGTTACGCCTGCAGGAACTGCTACTGGAAATCTGGAAAAGCTCGTCCCCCCGCCGCACGGTGATTTTCGTTACGCACGACGTCGACGAGGCGCTGTTCCTGGGTGATCGCGTGGTCATTCTCGGTGCGTGTCCCGGCCGGGTCATCGGAGAAATCGCTGTGCCGTTCCCACGGCCACGTATTCCCGAGCAGATCTTCGATCAGGAAGAGTTCCGCGAACTGCGCGCGGTGATTAGCACCTATTACCGACGCGATGCGAACCGGCAAATCGACGAATGTTCCGTTCTCAGTTCTTACGGGGAGGGCATTTAGCCATGTCTTCCACGATAGACCAGAAGGTCGCTGTCCTGCTCGACGACGGAAAACGCTCACCGCTGAAAAAAACCATGGCTTGGCTCCTGCATCTGTCGCTCTTTGCGGCGATCTTGGCCGTTTGGGGGTTGTCGGCCTATTTTCTTCCGGAAAAGCATCAATATCTGTTCCCTTCGCCGAAAACGACAATGACGATGTTATGGGAATCCCTGCCTGAATTGCTGGCGAGCACAGGGGCCTCCTTTCTCATCCTGGGGCCGGGCTACGTGGGAGCGGTGTTCCTGGGCGCCTTTGGGGGCATCGTCGTCGGCGGCTCCGAGCGCTTGCAGCAGATATTCATCCCCTTTGCCCGCGTCGTCGCGCCGGTGCCGCCGACGATCTACACGCCCTACGCCATCGCGCTGCTGCCCACGTTCAGGACTTCGGCCATCTTCATCGTGTTACTGGCTACTTTCTGGCCGGTATTCCTGAATGCCGTCGGAGGAACTCTCGCCGTGCCGGAACAGCACAGGGACAGCGCCAAGGCGCTCGGCCTCGGCCGTTTCGAATATCTCACGAAGGTCGCGTTTCCTTCCGCTCTCCCTTACATATTCAACGGAATGCATGTTGGCCTCGGCATGGCCTTCATCATGCTCACGGTGGCCGAGCTGTTCGGCTCGACGTCCGGCCTTGGCCGCTTTGTCCAATATTATGCGGATTACGCCGATTTCCCGCGCATGGTGGCGGGAATCCTTTACACTGGACTCGTTACCTTTCTTTCCATGACCGCCCTGGGCTGGTTTCAACGCAAGGTCATCTTCTGGCCGTACTGACACATTACCTGGAGGTTCCACGATGAAAATTGGTTGCATTGGCGTGGGTAACATGGCCGGCGCCATTGTGCGGGGGATACTCGCCAACGGGTTCGCCTCTGCCGACGACATTGGCGCCTACGACAAGGACGAAGCAAAACTGCGCGCTTTCGCTGACGATACGGGGATTGATGTCCTGCCTTCCAACCGGGAAGTCGTCTTGCGCTCCGAAGCCATCCTGCTCGCAGTCAAGCCAAACGATCTTCCCGCGTTGCTTTCGTCCATCGGCAGCGAGGTCCTGGCGAAAAAGCCGCTGCTCCTTTCCATCGCCACTGGCACGAGCCTCGCTATGATCGGTGAGTGGCTGGGCGACGCCGCCGGCACTATTCCCGTCGTGCGCGTCATCCCCAACGTGAACGTGCAAGTCGGCGCGGGGCTGGCGGGCTATTGCCCGAACCAGGCCGTCAGCGAAGAGCAGACGGCTTGGGCGGAAGCGTTCTTTTCCTCCATCGGACTCGCCATTCGTATCGACGAAGACAAGTTCAGCGTCTTCCAGGCCGTGGGTTGCGCTTCGCCCGCGTGGACCTTCCTGTTCATCCAGGGGCTGGCTCTGGGCGGCGTGAAGAAGGGTCTCTCCAAGCAGCAGGCCACGCTGGCCGCCGCCCAATCCGTCATGGGCAGCGCCAAACTGGTGCTGGAATCCGGCCGACACCCCGCTGCGCTGGTCGATACGGTGTGCTCCCCCGGTGGAACGACCATCGTCGGTGTGTCCACCCTGGAAGAAGGCGGTTTTTCCGGCCTGCTCATCAAGGCGGTGGAAAACTGCCATGACCGCGACCAGGAAATCCTGGCGCAAAAATGAGTTTTTTCATGGTGCGCCTGGTGGCCAGAGTCGGGGGGGTCCCGATGCGAAACCTTCCGTCACGTAACGAATCGACGAAGAATATAGGATTCTTGCATGAAAACGCGTGAGGATTATGCCAAACTGTTTTACATTGACGACCATGCGGTGCTGTTCGCCCTGCTGATCAAACAGGCCGTTCTCTCGGGCGAAAAGGGTCTGGACGCCGCAGTGAAAGGCGTCATCCTGTATGGCAAGGAACGCGGTTTGCGCATGGCCATGCGTTGCGTAGCGGACGGCAAGCCCCTGACTCTGCGGAATTATCTCAACTACGGGGAATGGGTGGATGACAGAAAATGGTCCGATTTTCGCCCCACGGCTTTCGACCCGTTCGTCATGGAAGCGTTCAAATGCGGTTGGTGTTCCAGTTGGCAAAAGTATGGTCTTCTGGAATATGGCAGGATTTTTTGTCAATGGATCGATCCTTCGCTTGTCAAAGGATTCAATCCCGAGGTGAATTTTTCGATGGGAGATACGCTGAGCGGCGGCGGTGAAAGGTGCCGGTTCAATTTCCACGACGCGACGTTCGCCGGTCCTGAAGACTTTCAAAGCGATGCCGCGGAACGCACGACAGCCCTCGCACAACGGGTCAGGGATTTTCTCTATCAGACCGGTCACGTTCTCTCCGCCATGCGTCGTAATTTTTTGCTGGAATTAGGATTCATTGTCGGCACACGGCTGACGGACGCCGCGCTCAAGGAATACGCCGCCCTTTTCGGGCAGGAAAAAATAGACGTCCTGCTGGAGGAATCCAGGCAGGATTA
>JAIRMN010000098.1 GCA_031258715.1 Zoogloeaceae bacterium | reverse complement strand
TTGGGGAGCATGACGGCGAGGCGGGCGCTTTCCGCCGGGCCGAGGCGGGCGGCGGAGATGCCGTGATAGCGGCGAGCCGCCGCTTCGGCGCCGAAGAGGTTTTCGCCCCATTGCGCGATGTTGAGATAGACCTCGAGGATGCGGCGTTTGTCCCACGATGCTTCAATCATCATGGTAATGATCGCTTCCTGGCTTTTGCGCAGATAGCTGCGGCTTGGCGACAAGAAAAGGTTTTTGGCCAGTTGTTGCGTGATCGTCGAGCCGCCCGCGCGCATCTGGCCGCGGGAGAGGTTTTTTTCCAGGGCGAACTGGATGCCGTCCCAGTCGAAGCCGTCGTGCTCCAGGAAGTGGCTGTCCTCGGCGGCGATGACGGCGCGCTTGAGATGGAGGGAAATTTCTTCGTAAGGCACCCAGGCGTGAGCCAGTTGCGCCCGCGGGTTCCCGCGTTGTAGTTCAGCCAAAGCCAGGCGCATGAAGCGGGTATTTCCGGGGTCGTGGCCGCGCCACCAGGCAATGTGGGCGAAAAACCATGCCTGCACGCCGAACGCGAGAGCCAGGATCAGCCAGAGGCCGCGCCAGAGCCAGCGCCGGAGCCGTTCTTTCAAGAAGAGGAAGCCAGTTTGCGGCGCAGCCTGGAGAGTACCGGGGCGCTTCTGGGACGGACGCCGCGCCAGAGGGCGAAGCTCTCCGCGGCTTGTTCGACCAGCATGCCGAGGCCGTCGGCGAGCCGGGTGAGGCCCAGATCCCGCGCCATGGCGAGGAAGGGGGTGTCGCCCGCGCTGTACATCATGTCGTAGGCGAAGGCATCGGGCGCGAAGGCGCTGGCCGGGATGGGCGGGATGTCGTTTTCCAGGCTGGCTGACGTGGCGTTGATGACGACATCGAACTCCCAGCCGTCGAGGTCTTGATAGCTGCCGGCGGTGAAGAGAACCTGGCCGGCATGGCGGACGAAGGCGGCGCGCAGTTCGTGGGCCCGGGCTTCGGTGCGGTTGGCGATGGTCAGTATCGTGGGTTTGGTCTGGAGCAGGGGGAGTACGACGCCCCGCGCCGCGCCGCCCGCGCCCAGCAGCAGCACGCGGCGTCCGGCGAGCGGGCAGGCGAGGTTGACGATGAGATCGCGTATCAGGCCGACGCCGTCGGTGTTGTCGCCGACGACGATGTCGTCCCGGAAGGTCAGGGTGTTGACGGCGCCAGCCGCTTCGGCGCGCGCGGTGAGGCGGGTCGCCAGGGCGCAGGCTTCGCGCTTGAATGGCACGGTGACGTTGACGCCGCTGCCGCCGTCGGCGCGAAATGTCCGCACAGTGTCGGAGAAGCCGTCGAGCGGCGCGAGCAGCGCCTGGTAGCTGAGGTCTTGCCGCGTCTGGCGGGCAAAGGCAGCGTGGATGATCGGCGATTTGCTGTGTTTGATCGGATGGCCGATGACGGCATAGCGGTCCATGAGGGGGTTGTCGTGCGGGAAGAGGTCGTGCGGGAAGTGCGGATTCTAATCGCGCGGCCGGCTCGTGGTGAGCTTGTCGTTGGTAAAGGTCCAGGTACGACTGATTTCGATGATGTCGGTATCGCTGGCGATATTGGGGGGGAAGACCGCGTAGGGTTCGCCCATGCGGACGATTCGCACTGCCGCTTCGTTGAGCACCGCGTATTGGGACGGGCGGTTGACGACGATGCTCTCGATGGTGCCGTCCCGCCGGATGGCAACGGTCATCAGGAGGTTGCCGTAGAGTTTGCCGCGCGCCGCCGGGGGGTAGTTCAATTCGCCGATCCGTTCCGCCTTGCGCCGCCAGGCTTCGATATATGAGGCGAAGCGGTGTTCGGCGGTCCGCGCGCCGAATTGCCGTTTGCGCGGACGCTTGTTGTATGCCTCGGTCTTCGCGGCGATCTCGCCTTCGAGCTGGAGCGCCATGGCGGCGGTATCCGTGGCGTCCTCGCCGCTGGCAACGGGTTGCGCCTTGGCGGGCGCTTCCTGGGGGGTTTGCATCTGGGAGACGGCGATGCCGCCGCCTTCCCGGGTGAGAACTTGTTGCTGGTCCGGGCGCTGCGGCGTGGTTCGTCCGCGTTGCGTGTCGACCAGGTCGTTGCCGTCGCGGGCGGCTTCCTGCGGGGGCAGCGGCGAGGCGATCCGCAAGTCCTGGTCGCTGTTGCCGCCGCCGTCGAGGTTGGCCTGGGCCAGCGCCTGGGCGTTTTTCGGCGCCGTGCTGTGGCGGGCGTTGACCAGGATGACATCGAGGGTGGGGGTGCGCACCGGCGCCGTGTCGGGCAGGGTGAAGCGCAAAGCCAGCACCAGGGCGTGGATCAGCGTCGAGACGGCGATGCCGATGAGGAGGTGCTTGTTCCGGAAGGCGTTCAGCGCGCCGGGCAAGGAAAGAGAGGTTTGCTTTGTTGCCATGGACGAATTCTACGCAAGCGGGCGATTCCGTGTTGTTTTGGCTCAATACGCCGTTTCTTCCTGTGTTTCCGGATCGGGTTCGGCGAGGGTGGCGAGATAGCGCGCTTCTACGTCGATGTCGATGAGGTCGCTGCCCGTGATGGCCAGGCTGATTTTCGATCCCGGCAATTGGGGGGGAAGCGAGGGCACTTTGAAGATGAACGGGATGTCTGTGAAGCGAACGAGATTGTCACGCAGGACGAGGGCTTCGGCGGTCTGTATGGCATTTTGCCGCAGCCAGCGCACACACCAGTAGCGTTCCATGCGGCGCTGGAATTCGTTGTATTCGGCGTAGGTCAGTTCGAAATCGCGCATCGCCGCGATCAGTTCGGTTGATCCGGGGGCGAAGGGGGGGGCGTCGCCGCT
>JAIRMN010000033.1 GCA_031258715.1 Zoogloeaceae bacterium | reverse complement strand
AAGAACTTCACGGGCGAGCATTTTTGGGCGCGTGGCTACTTTGTCTCGACGGTCGGACTGGACGAGAACATTGTTCGAGCCTACATCCGCAACCAGGAAGATGAGGATGAGCGCTACGACCAGATGAAGTTGGAAATAGGATAAGCCGCCCAAGGCGGCTCACGGTTTCATGGGCGCCTTTGAGGCGCTCACCAGCCAAGCCACCGGCTTTGCCGGTGGTATTTGACTTTTCTGTCCTCTGTCTTCTGATCTCGGAAAAATACCGCAACGCGCCATGATGTCTTACAATCTGCGGCTTCCGAAACACAGGGCCTGTAGCTCAGCGGTCAGAGCAGAGGACTCATAATCCTTTGGTCCAGGGTTCAAATCCCTGCGGGCCCACCAATCCACATTTGGTTCGCATCCTGATCATGCGTTTCCTGCGTTATTTTCTTGTTCTCTCGGTTTTTTTCGTTGCCTTGGCGGCGGGGGCGGGGGGTTTCTGGTTTTCGCGGCCATTGGCGTTTGCGCCGGACGTGGCGCAGGTAGAGTTTCGCGTACCGTCCGGCATGGGGTTGCGCGGCGTGGCGCGGGCGCTGGATCAGGCGGGAGTGGCGGTGAATCCGGATATGCTGGCGCTGGCGGCGCGACTTTCGGGGCGGGCGGGGAAGGTACGGACGGGCGTCTATTTGCTGGCTTCGGGCAGCACGCCGCGAGATCTCCTGGACTTGCTGGCTTCCGGCAAGGTGTTGCAGGTGGATGTGCGTCTCATCGAGGGCTGGACTTTCCGGGAATGGCGGCAAAAAATCGCCGCGCGTTCCGATCTGGCGCAGGTCACGACGACGCTCTCCGACGCGGAATTGATGGCGCGCCTGGGCATGACGGGACAATCGCCGGAAGGGTTGTTTTTTCCCGATACCTATCGCGTGGACAAGTTTTCGGAAGACCTGGCGCTCTTTGCCCGCGCTGCGCGCGCCATGCGGGAACACCTGGAACGCGAATGGCGGGAAAAGGAAGCGGATCTGCCCTATCGCAGCGCCTACGAAGCCCTGATCATGGCCTCCATCGTGGAAAAGGAAACCGGCCTGGAAGCCGACCGGAGCGCGATTGCGGGCGTATTCGTCAATCGTCTGCGCCTCGGAATGCGCCTGCAAACCGATCCGACCGTCATCTATGGGCTGGGGGCGGCCTTCGACGGCAATTTGCGGCGGACGCACTTGGAGGCGGATACACCCTACAATACCTACACCCGCGCGGGGCTGCCGCCGACGCCCATTGCCATGCCAGGGCTGGCTTCCCTCCGGGCTGCCCTGCATCCGGCGCGGACGCGAGCCTTGTATTTCGTGGCGCGCGGCGACGGCGGCAGCCAGTTTTCCACAACCCTCGCCGAACACAACGCCGCCGTGGATCGTTACCAGCGCCGTCGCCCGCGTCTTCGTCCCTGAACCGAACGGAGTCCTTTATGCGCATTTCTCCCACCGATCCTCTCTTGCCCGCGCGCGAAGCGGCAAGTCGTGGAGGGTCCAATCGCGGAAAGTTCATCACGCTCGAAGGCATAGACGGCGCGGGCAAGAGCAGTCATGTCGATTGGCTGGGCGGTTTTTTGCGTGCGCGGGGGCATGAGGTGCTATTGACGCGCGAGCCGGGAGGGACGCCGCTGGGCGAAAAGCTGCGCGCCTATCTGCTTTCCGATGCCATGCACCCGGAAACAGAGGCGTTATTGATGTTCGCCGCCCGCCGCGAACATGTGGCGGCGGTGATTGCGCCCGCTCTGGCGCGGGGGAAATGGGTAGTCTGCGACCGTTTTTCGGATGCCAGCTTTGCCTATCAGGGCGGCGGCAAGGGACTGGATCGGCGGCGTTTGCGGAT
Organism: Zoogloeaceae bacterium; assembly: GCA_031258715.1. Classification (GTDB taxonomy): domain Bacteria; phylum Pseudomonadota; class Gammaproteobacteria; order Burkholderiales; family Rhodocyclaceae; genus Azovibrio. The sequence goes on along the minus strand of JAIRMN010000033.1, from coordinate 8,344 downwards.
ACTGGAAAACTGGGTGCACGGCAAAGGCGCAAGCCAGCCCTGTATGCCGGATTTGACTCTCCTGTTCGACGTGCCCGCTGAAGTGGCGCGGCAGCGCATCCTGCGGGCGGGGCGTCATCTGGATCGATTCGAACAGGAAGCCCCCGCGTTTCACGACCGGGTACGCGACGCCTACCGGGATCGCGCCAGGCGGCAGCCGGAGCGTTTTCGCATCGTGGAGGGCGAATCGAGCCTTGCCGAAATACGGGCGAGGCTGGCGCGGATTTTCGCGGAGCTGGCGTGATGAAGGCCGGGACGCTGCACATGGAGATCTGGCGGCGCCTGCAGGAATGGCGGGCGCGGTTGCCCCACGCCTTGTTGTTTTCCGGAGAACGGGGGCTGGGCAAGCGGGATCTGGCGTTTGCCTTTGCCGCGAGTCTCTTTTGCGAAGCGCCGCGATCGGAGGAGGGTGCGGCTTGCGGCGAATGTCTGGCCTGCCGCTGGTTTTTCCAGGGAAATCATCCGGATTTCCGTCTGCTGCAACCCGCCGCCTTGCGCGCGGAAGCGGCGGAAAACAAGAAATCCGGCAAGGCGGGCGAAGCGGAAGGCGAAGGCGACAAGGAAAGATCCACGCGCGCCCAGCAACAGATCACCATCGACCAGGTTCGTGAACTCGATGAATTCCTTTGTGTGGGCGCGCATCGGCAAAAATCGCGCGTCATCCTGATCCATCCGGCGGAACGCCTGAACCGCGAGGCGGCGAACGCGCTCCTGAAAATGCTGGAAGAACCGCCGCCGGAAACGGTGTTCCTGCTCGTTTCCAGTGAACCTATGCGGCTCGCGCCGACCTTGCGCAGCCGTTGCCAGAACCTGCGTCTTTCCCCGCCTCCGGCGGCGGAGGGCGAGGCGTTCCTGGCCGCCGCCGGATTGCGCGACGCCGCGACCTGGCTGGCTCTGGCGGGCGGCGTGCCGTTCCTGGCCATGCAACTGGCCGAGAGCACCACCGAATGGCAGCCGCTCCTGACCGATGCGCTGGGGCGCGGCGATCGCCTGGACGCCTTACCCGTCGCCGCGCGACTGGAAAAGAGCCTGAAAGCGGTCAAGGGCGAAAACCCTTTGCCGCAGTTCGTGGACTGGACGCAGAAATGGCTGGCGGACATCAATCTGGCGGCACAGAACCTTCCCGTCCGCTTTTATCTTGGAGAACGCGCTAGAATCATGGCCTTGTCAAAGAAAAGCCAGCCGGCTCGTTTGGCGCGTTTTTATCGTCAGTTATCGCGGTTGCGCCGCGAAAGCGCGCATCCCTTGAATCTGCGGCTTTTTCTCGAACGATTTTTCCTGGATTACCGCGCCCTGTTTCTGGAGGAGGAATAAAGCTCATGTCCGTCAAGCCCATTGCGCGTCCCACCGTGCTTTCGCTCAACATCAATTCCCGATCCGCCTTGTATATGGCCTATATTCCCAAGCTGAAAAACGGGGGCATCTTTATTCCCACTTCCCGCGCCTACGTCCTGGGCGATGAGGTCTTCGTGCTGCTCTCGCTGATGGACGATCCCGCCAAGCTGCCCATCGTCGGCAAGGTGGTGTGGATTACGCCCGTAGACGCGCAGAGCAACCGTCCTCAGGGCATCGGCATCCATTTCAACGCGGACGAAAGCGGCCTGGAAGCCAAACGCAAGATCGAGGCCATCCTGGGGACGGCGCTGGGTTCCAGCCGCGCCAGCCACACGCTTTGACGCGATTCGCCTTTCGTCCTCGTGATGCTGGTTGATTCGCACTGCCATCTGGATTTTCCCGGACTAGCGGAAGTCTTGCCGCAGACCTTGGCCGCCATGCGGCAGCACGATGTCCGGGGCGCGCTGTGCATCGGCGTGAATCTGGCGGATTTTCCCCGTGTGCTGGCGCTGGCGGAAAATTACCCGCATCTCTTTGCCAGCGTCGGCCTGCATCCCGAATACGACAACGCCGAGGAACCGGACGTGACGCGCCTGGCGACGTTGGCGGCGCATCCGAAGGTGATCGCCATCGGCGAGACGGGACTGGATTACCACTGGCACAAAGACCGTCCCGAATGGCAACGGCAACGCTTTCGCACGCACATTCGCGCCGCGCGGGCGACGGGCAAGCCGCTGGTTATCCATACCCGCCAGGCGCCGGACGATACCCTCGATATTTTGCGCGCGGAAAACGCGCGGGAAGTCGGCGGCATCCTCCATTGTTTTTCCGAAGACTGGAACATGGCGCAAAGAGCCTTGGACATGGGCTTTTATATTTCCTTTTCCGGGATTGTCACGTTCAAGAACGCGCGCGCGGTGCAGGAAGTCGCCCGCCGCGTACCGCGCGATCGCTTTCTGGTCGAAACCGACGCGCCCTATCTCGCGCCCGCGCCGCATCGCGGCCAGACGAACCAGCCCGCCTATGTCCGTTTCGTCGCCGAAGCCATTGCCCGTCTGCGGGACATGACGCTTGCCGAAGTCGCTGATGCCAGCAGCGAAAATTTCTTCACCCTCTTTCCCCAAACCCGCGAGGCCATGAGCGCATGAATGCCTTCTTTCGCGCCACATCGCTGGCGTTTTCGCTATTCTTTTCCCTCGGCGCTTCGGCTGCCGCATATGACGATATAATGGCTTCTGCCAGGTTGGGCGACAAGCAGGGCGTAGTGACCTTGCTCAATCGGGGCATGGATGTCGATACCAGCGACATCGAAGGCAATACGCTCCTGATGATTGCCGCCCGCGCGGGTTATCTGGAGCTGGTTGAGTTTTTCATTGCCATGGGCGCCAAATTGGACGCCCGTAACAGGCATGGCGATTGCGCGCTGTCGCTGGCCGCGCTGGAAGGCCATTTTGCCGTGGCGCAACGCCTGGTGGAAGCGGGCGCGCGGGTCAACAGCGAAGGCTGGCCGCCACTGGTCTATGCCGCCCTGAAGGGGCACGCGCAAATGGTGGATTACCTGCTCCTTCACGGCGCGAACGTGGACGCGGCCAGCGAAAACGGCATCACCGCCCTGATGATGGCCGCGCGTGGCGGTCATTTGTCCATCGTCCAACGCCTTGTCGCCGTCCGCGCCGACATCCGCCTGAAAACGGATCGCGACAAGACCGCCCTGGACTGGGCGCTGGAAAACCGGCATACCCACGTCGCGGAATTCCTCGAACGGCAGACGCTGGAAACCCCGGATCAGGAACCGGAAACCGGAGATCGGGAACCCGACGACGAAAACCAGACATCAGCCCCAGAATGAACTTCTCCTGTAAGGACGGACGCCAGGAAACACGAGGTCAAGTGGCGTGTTCGAGCCGGGTGCGATTCAAACTGATGTGGATGGCTGAGCGCGTTTTTCCCGGTCGTTGCGCCAGAGGCGGTTGGCGCGATTCAGGCGAAAGGTCAGGATCTGTCCGGTGCTGTGGCATTGATGGCGCCGCTCACGGAGATAGCGATGACGGAGGCGAACGGGCCTGTCCTCGAGCGGCGGGTCTTCCTGAGTTACCGGCGCTTCGCGCCGCTTGTTACGTATCTGGATTGCTTCGTTGCTTCGCGCCTCGCAATGACGAGGTAAGAGCGTTCCAAGTCGCGCCGCGCCGGAGAACAGCGCTCCCAACCCCGTCATTGCGAGGAACGAAGCAATCCAGTCGGCCTTTATCTGCTAACTCCGGCGTTTCAGGAGGCAGGGGGCAGGCATCGGGAGACAGAGGAAAACTGAAGACAGAATCACCTGTCTGTCCTCCGTCCTTTGGCGTCCTCTGGCTCCACAAGCGCAAGGCGCTTTAATCTGGTATCATCCACAGGTTTTCCGTGTCCGCGCGTTTTCGGGTGTGCGGGCTTTTGTCCATTTTTCTTTGTGTTTCCTGCCATGTTCGACGCCATTCGTAACAACAAACGCCTTGTCCAGATTTTTTTGTCGCTCATTACCGTGACTTTCGCGGTCTGGGGGCTGGACGCCTATTTTCAGGGGGGCGGCGATACGACGCTGGCCACGATAGGCAAGGCGCGGATTACCACCATCGAATTTCGGGAAGCGTTGCGCGAGCAGCAGGATCAATGGCGTCAGCAGATGCCTGGCGCGGATGTGGCGGCGCTCAATACGCCGGAACTGCGCGCGGCCTTGCTGGAAGAGATGGTGATGCGGCGGATTCTGTCGCTGGAAGCCAGTCGCTTGCGTCTGGATGTGCAGGGACTCATGCGCGAAGTGATTTTCAACGCGCCGGAATTCCAGGAAAACGGCGTGTTTTCCAAGGGACGATACAGCGAGATGCTCTCGATGAACAACATGAGCATCCAGGAATTCGAGGCGCGGCTCCAGGAAAACCTGTTGCAGCAAACCTTGCTGGGCGCGGTGCAGGGCGGGGCTTTCGCGCCTCAGACCGTGGTGCGGCAGGTTGCCGCCTTGCAGAAAGAGGCGCGCGTGGTGGAAGAAAGCCTGGTGACACGGCAAAGCCTATTGGGGCAAGTGGCGGTCACGGATGGGGACGCGCAGCAATTCTATGACGCCAACGCCTCCCGGTTCACCTTGCCGGAGCAGATTCGGGTCGAGTACCTGGTGCTTTCGCAAAAGGAACTGGAAGACAAGAACCGGCCAGACGAAAAGACGGCGCGCGCCTGGTATGACACGCATCGAGATCAGTTCGCCCTGCGTGTGGAAAAACGGCGCGCCAGCCATATCCTGCTTCCCGGCAAGGTCGATGCTGAGGCGTTGTTGCTGAAACTGAAAGCGAATCCGGAACGCTTTGCCGAGCTGGCAAAAAGCAAATCGACGGATAGGGGGTCAGCGGAACAGGGCGGCGATCTGGGATTTTTTGAGCGCGCGGATATGGTCGAGCCTTTTGTCAATGCGGCGTTTGCCCTGAAGATCGGCGAAATTTCCGGCGTGGTGGAAAGCGAGTTCGGCTTTCATATCATCCACCTGACCGATATTCAGCCGGGGCAATACCGTTCCTTTGCCGAGGCGCGCGCGGATGTGGAGGCGGAATTGAAGCGCGAGGGCGCGGCGCGGCGCTTTGCCGAAAGCGCCGAAAAGTTTGCCGATTTGGTCTATGGACAATTCGACAGCCTCAAACCCGCCGCCGATGAATTCGGCCTCGTGGCGCGCCAGTCCGACTGGCTGACACGTGAAGTTACCGCGCGGACGAGGGACGATGTCTTGCAAAGCGCGCGCCTGCGCAACGCGATATTCGATGACGAAGTGCTCAAGAACGGACGCAACGCCAAGGCAGTGGAAGTCATGCCCGGCGTCATGGTCTCCGCGCGCCTGCTGGAACACAAGCCTGCCGCCTTGGTGCCCTTTGCGGAGGTGAAGCCAGATATCCTGGTCTTCCTGCGCCAGGAAAAAGCGCAGGCGCTGGCGGTGGAACGCGGAAAGGCGAATCTGGCGGAACTGGAAGAAGCCGGGCAGGATGCGCCCCTCAAACCCCTGAACGCCCGGCTGAACCTGAAATGGAGCAAGCCGCAATCCATTTCCCGCAAGGACCCCGGCAAGCTGCATCCCTTGTCCATCGACGCCATCTTTCGCGCGTCCGGCGAGCAAAAACCGCCATTCTACGCGGGCGTGGAATTGCCCGATACGGGGTATGCGCTCTATAAAATCAATCGCGTGACGGCGGGCGAACTGTCGGACGAGGACCTGGCGAATATGCGCCAGCAACTTTCCCGCATCAACGCGCAGACACAGACGAACGCCTACCTCGCGGCCTTGCGCCAGCGTTACGCGGTAGAGATCAACCAGAAAAAATTGCAAGAAGAAGGCGGCAAGGACTGACCCCATGTCTGCCGCCGCGCCGCGTTCCATCTGGTCGAGCCGCTGGGCCTTCATTCTGGTGACGGTGGGTTCCGCTGTCGGGCTGGGCAATATCTGGCGCTTTCCCTACATGACCGGCGCGCAGGGCGGCAGCGCCTTCGTCTTGGTCTATCTCCTGTGCGTGGCGCTGGTGGGCTTGCCGCTCCTGATGGCGGAAATCCTCATCGGGCGGCGCGGACGAGGCAATCCGATTTCCGCCATGCTCAAGGTGTCGGAAGAAAACGGCGCTTCGCCTTGGTGGGGCTTGCTGGGCTGGGTTGGCGTACTGGGCGCTTTGTTGATCCTTTCCTATTACAGCGTGGTGGCAGGTTGGATTGTCGATTACATCTACCAGACCGTCTCAGGCGTAAAAGTCATGACGCCGGAAGCGGCGAAACAACATTTTGACGACTTGCTGGCAGACCCGTTGCAGCTGATTTTCTGGAACACGATCTTTCTCGCGCTGACGGTGGGCGTGGTGGCGCGCGGCGTGCTTTCCGGCATCGAGCGCGCCAGTCTCCTGCTGATGCCCGCGTTGTTCATCATCTTGCTGTTCTTGGTTTTCTGGGGCGGCATGGTCGGCGATATGCGCGCCGCTTGGCATTTCATGTTCGATTTCAAGCCGGAACTCCTGACGGGACAAGTGGTGCTCTCCGCGATGGGACACGCCTTCTTCTCCCTAAGCTTGGGCATGGGCGCGATCATGGCGTATGGCTCCTATCTGGACAAACACACCAGCATCGCACACAACAGCTTCTGGATCGCGTTGGCGGACACGCTGGTGGGTTTGCTGGCGGGACTGGCGGTTTTTTCGTTCACCTTTGCGCATGGGCTGAAAGCGTCTTCCGGCCCCGGCCTGGTTTTCCAGACTCTACCGCTGGTATTTGCGCACATGCCCGGCGGCCAGGTGGTCGGCGCGTTCTTTTTCCTCCTGGTCTTGTTCGCCGCCTGGACTTCGGCCATTTCGCTGGTGGAGCCTTTCGTCGCCTGGATGACGGAACGCTTGGGCATACATCGCGCCGTCGCCGCCTGGGGCACGGGCCTTGCCGTGTGGCTCCTGGGCGTAGCGGTCTGCCTCTCCCTGAACGACTGGAGCGGCTGGAAACTTTTCGGCCTCAATCTCTTCGACCAACTGGATTATCTGACCAGTCGCATCTTCATGCCGCTTTCCGGCCTCGCCATCGCCGTGTTCGTGGGCTGGATCATGTCGCGGAAGAACGTGCGGGATGAAATCACGCTGCCCGCCGCGCATTTCCTGATCTGGTGGCGGATATTGCGCTACGTCACCATCCTGGCGATTGTGATGGTGTTCGTGTATCGCCTGACGAATCCCGATCCCTGACGCCGGAAACATGCGGGTTCTGGGTATCGAATCTTCCTGCGACGAAACCGGGTTGGCACTGTACGACACGGAGAGGGGGTTGCTGGCGCACGCGCTGCACAGCCAGATTGCGCTCCACGCCGAATATGGCGGCGTCGTCCCGGAACTGGCATCGCGCGACCACATCCGCCGTCTTATCCCCCTGATGCGCGAGGTTTTGCGCCGGGCGGACTGTGTCCTGCAAGACATCGATGTCGTGGCCTACACCCAGGGGCCGGGGCTGGCGGGCGCGTTGCTGGTGGGTGCGGCTTTTGCCGAAGGACTGGCGATCAGCCTGGAGAAGCCCGTGCTGCCCGTGCACCATTTGGAAGGTCATCTGCTCTCGCCGCTCCTGGCCGTCGGCGCGCCGGAATTCCCTTTCGTCGCCTTGCTGGTATCCGGCGGACATACGCAGTTGATGGCGGTGGCGGGCGTCGGACGTTATGAACGTCTGGGCGAAACGCAGGACGATGCCGCGGGCGAAGCCTTCGACAAGACCGCCAAACTCCTGGGGTTGCCTTATCCCGGCGGCCCGGCGCTTTCCCGGCTGGCAAGGTCGGGACGCCCCGGCGTGTTCGATCTGCCTTGCCCCATGCTGGATTCCGGCGATTTCAATTTCAGCTTTGCCGGCCTCAAGACGGCGGTATCGACGCGTGTGCGCAAGGAAGGAGCGCGGGCGGACGCGCGTTTCAGGACGGACATTGCCCATGCCTTCCAGGAGGCCGTGGTCAAGGTGTTGACGCAAAAATCCTTCGCCGCGTTGCGACATGCCGGTATGCGGCGTCTGGTGGTGGCGGGCGGGGTTGGCGCGAACGAACGATTGCGCCAGTCGCTGGATGCTGCCGCGCAGGAAAGGGGGTGCCGCGTTTATTATCCGACGCTGGAATTCTGCACTGACAATGGCGCGATGATCGCCTTTGCCGCCGCCCTGCGCCTGCAGTCCGGCGTGGAAGCCGCGCGTCCCGCTGGCGTGTTCGCCATCAAACCCCGCTGGCCGCTCGATGATTTGCCCTGTGGCGTGGGCGACGAAAAAAACATCACGAAAACCGTTGACAGCGCGGACAAGGCTCGCCATAATCTCAGCTCTTCGCTGCTGTAGCACGGCAGCGATTTTGTTCTTTAACAATGAGACGACCGATATTTGTGGGTGTTTTGGGGTTTGGCGCGTTGGTTTGTGCTGGCGCGCTGAGGCTTGAAATGCTTCACGGAGAGAAGTAAATGCGCTGATGCTT
>JAIRMN010000029.1 GCA_031258715.1 Zoogloeaceae bacterium | reverse complement strand
CCAGCGTCTCGACAACCTCCGCCACGTAGCGCGCCAAGTGGGCCTCTGGCAACCACTCCTGTACCGAAGGGGGAAGCAGGTAGTCCGTCTCTCGATCAATCGGCTGTGAGCTTCATCGCGCCCTCTGGCGATGTCTGGGACGATGATTATCGCATTGGAGGGGAAAGTCCGACAGACTGATAGTCAGAATAAGCCCCGCGACCCTGTTGGGGTTGCGGGGCGTAAAGCGCGTCGGGTTGGCGGATTTACGGCTTTTTGACGGGCTTGCCGGAAGCGTCCTTGATGTCCTGCCAGGACTGGGCGATGATGTTCTTGACTTCCTGCGGCATGGGCACGTAATCCAGATCCAGCGCCAGCTTGTCGCCATTCCCGTAGGCCCAGGCGAAAAAGTCGAGCGTCGCGGCGGCCTGAACGGGCTTTTCCTGTGTCCTGTGGATCAGGATGAAAGTCGCGGACGTGATGGGCCAGGAAGCCTCGCCCGGCTGGTTGGTGAGAATCTGATAAAAACTCGTCTTCCAGTCCGCGCCCGCGGCGGCGGCCTTGAAGCTGGCTTCCGAGGGCTGCACGAAACGTCCCGCGCTGTTTTTCAATTGCACATGCGCCATCTTGTTCTTTTCGGCATAGGCGTACTCGACATAGCCGATGGAATCCGGCAAACGCCCCACGAAGGCCGCCACGCCTTCATTTCCCTTGCCGCCCACGCCGACCGGCCAGTTCACCGAAGTGCCTTCGCCGACCTTCTCTTTCCATTGGGGATTAACCCGGCTCAGATAGTGGGTAAAGCCAAAGCTGGTGCCCGACCCGTCGGCGCGCCGGACGACGGCAATTGCCGTGGCGGGCAGGGGAAGGCCGGGATTCAATGCCGCGATGGCGGGATCGTTCCAGTGAGTGATCTTGCCCAGGTAGATGTCGCCCAGTATCTGCCCGTCGAGCTTGAGCTGGCCGGGCGCGACCCCCTTGAGATTGACGATGGGCACGATGCCGCCAATGACCGTGGGAAACTGGAGCAGCCCCTTTTCCTTCAAGGCGGCGTCCGTGAGCGGCGCGTCGGACGCGCCGAAATCCACGGTTTTCGCCTCGATCTGTTTCAAGCCCGCGCTGGAACCCACGGACTGGTAATTGATCCGGTGTCCCGTCGCCTTGTGGTATTCCGCCGCCCATTTGGTGTAGAGCGGCGCGGGAAAACTCGCCCCGGCGCCCGTCACATCGGCCTGCGCCCAGGCTTCGGCGCTGCCGACCGTCGCGATGCAGGCCACGAGCGAAGCCGCCCGGAAAAACCGTAATCTCCTGTTTTGCATTTTCGTGCTCCCGTATTGAAAGTGGAAGCGCCAACTCTAGCGATGGTTTGTGACATTCATGTGACGCGCGGCGGAAAAGAAAGTGCCTGTCGAACATCGTCCGCAGATTTTGGGCATAGAATACGACGCCTTCGGGTTGTCGATGCCCGAAAAGCCTTGAGCAGGAGTGTGTTTCACGATGAAAAGAATGCTCGTCCTTTTCCTGTTTATCCTAGGCGCGTCGATGCCGGCGCGGGCGCAGACGGCCATGCCGCGCGCGGAATTTTCGATTGGCCTGTTTCGCATCCTGGCCGAGGTGGCGGCAACGCCGGAACAACGCGGCGCGGGATTGATGGGGCGGCGCACCATGAGCAGGCACGAAGGCATGTTGTTCGTTTTCCCGAAGGCCGAACGGCACTGCATGTGGATGAAAAACACCTTCATTCCGTTGTCCGTGGCCTTCCTGGACGCGGAAGGGCGGATCATCAACATTCGCAACATGCGACCGCAAACCGAAAACAATCACTGCGCCGCCGCGCCCGCCCGCTTCGCGCTGGAAATGAACCAGGACTGGTTTGCCGAAAAAGGCATTACCCCCGGCGCCCAAGTGTCGGGACTGGACGCCTATCTGGAAGCGGGCGGCGCCCAATGATCAGGAGACAGGAAAGAGAACGTCTCCTGTCATCCTCCTGCGCGGCGCGACTTGGAACGCTCCCCTCCTCGTCAAAAACGAAGGACGAAGCGACGAAGCAATCCAAATTCGTTACAGGCGGCGCGCAGCGCCGGTAGCTTTTCCGTCTTCCGTCTTCCGTCTTCCGTCCTCTGCCCTCCGTCCCAAGGGCGTCTTTTCGAGTGCCGTGAGCAGATCCCGGGCGCTTTGGGGGCTGTTGCAGAGCAGTAGCATGTCGCAGCCGGCGGCGTGGGCGGCGCGGGCGCGGGCGAGGGTGTCACCGGCGACGCTGGCGGCCTCCATGGAGAGATCATCGCTGAAGACCACGCCCCTGAATCCGATGTCGCGGCGCAGGTAGGTATGCCATTTTCGGGAAAAGCAAGCCGTGTGCGCGGCGTCCACGGCGGGATAAACCACGTGCGCGGGCATGATCGCGTCAAGCGGTAGCGCCCGGTAGGGATGCAGGTCTTCCTGCAATTCGGCAAGCGTCCGGTCATCCACCGGCAGGGCGACGTGCGAATCGGCGTTTGCCCAGCCGTGACCGGGAAAATGCTTGCCGCAACAGCCCATGCCGCCTTGGCGCAACCCCGCGATCAACGCGCCCGCCAGGGCAATGACGGCTTCCGGTCGGCGATGGAAGGCGCGGTCGCCAATCACGGCGGAATGGCCGTAATCGAGATCGAGCACCGGCGTAAAGGAAAGATCCACGCCGCAGGCGCGCAGTTCAGATGCTATCGTCAACCCCAGCGCCCTTGCCGCCGCCTTGGCCGCTTCTGGCGCACGATCCCATTGTTCGCCCAAGGCTCGCATGGGCGGCAATGGCGTGAAACCGGAACGAAACCGCTGGACCCGTCCGCCTTCCTGATCGACGGCGATGAGGAACGGCGCGTGTCCAGCGGCATGGCGCAGGGCGCGAACTTCCGTCGTCAACGCCGTCAATTGCGCCGGGGAATGGTAATTGCGGGCAAAGAGAATCAGGCCGCCCACCAGCGGATGCGAAAGCCGCGCGCGTTCCTGCGCATCGAGCCGCGTCCCCTGGATGTCGATCATCAGGGGACCGGAATCGGCGGGTTTCAGGGGGAAGGTCATGTGTCTTGTCGTTCTTCCAGCACCACGAAGGCGATGGCGTAAAGGGCCTCGTCGCTGATGGAAAGATGGGCAAGAAGCCCCGGCGCTTCCAGCCGCGCCTGGAGTTCCGGCGAAAAAACGAAACCGGGCTTGCCCCGCGCGTCGTGACTCACGCCGATGGCGGCAAATGCGGCGGGCGGGCGCATCCCCGTGCCCAGCGCCTTGCCGAAGGCTTCCTTGGCCGCCCAGCGCCGGGCGAGAAAGCGTCCCCGCTGTTTTTCGTCGACGCGCAGGAAATCCGATCGTTCCGCAGAAGTCAGTATCCGCTCCAGCCCCATTTCGCCGTGCCGCCTATAAAACGCTTCCAGACGGGAAACGGCAACGATATCCACGCCCACGCCGAAAATCATGCGGCGGCCTCCCGCGCGGCACAGGCCAGGATTTTTTTCATTTCTCGCACCGCTTCGCGCAAACCGACGAACACGGCGCGGCTGACGATGGCGTGGCCAATGTGCAGCTCGCGCACGCCGGGCAATCCGGCAACGGGACGCGCGTTGTAATAATTGAGCGCGTGTCCGGCGTTGAAGCGCATACCCTGCCGCGTGATGAGCGCGCCCGCCCGGGAGAGCCGCTCCAGCTCGCGCCGCACGGCGGGCGCCGCGACATCCCGGCCATTTGCGTGGAAGGCGTGCGCGTAGGGGCCGGTATGCAGTTCACAGACTTCCGCGCCGACGCGCGCGGCGGCTTCCACCTGGCGCGTCTCGGCGTCGATGAAGACGCTGGCGACGATGCCCGCCGCCTTCAGCCGCGCCACGACTTCGGAAAGTCGCGCTTCCTGCCCGGCCACGTCCAGGCCGCCTTCCGTGGTGATTTCCGCCCTGCCCTCCGGCACCAGCATCGCCATCTGCGGACGGATGCGGCAGGCGATCGCCACCATTTCATCGGTCGCCGCCATTTCCAGGTTGAACTTCACCTGCGTGTTTTCCTTCAGGCGGCGCACGTCTTCGTCGCGGATGTGCCGCCGATCTTCGCGCAGATGCACGGTAATGCCGTCCGCCCCGCCCAGATGCGCTTCCACCGCCGCCCATACCGGGTCCGGCTCCCAGGTGGCGCGCGCCTGGCGCAAGGTGGCGACGTGGTCGATATTGACGCCCAGTTCGATCATAGAGTATCCGCCTTTGCCTGAAAGTTTTGCGCACGCCGGACCGCGCGTCGTGCGCCCAGGATCGGAATGCTACCCGTTTGGCGGCAAGCCTTCCAGATTTTGTTGCGGCGAATTTTTCTCTTCGCTTCTCGCGCATTCGTCCTAAAATGAGGACCGGTTTCAAATTTCATGACGGACGGCACAGCATGGCACGGCATATCCATCTTCTCATCATCGACCCGCAAAACGATTTCTGCGACCTGCCCGATGACGAACGTGGCGGCAATACGCCCGCCCTGCCCGTTCCTGGCGCGCACGTTGACATGTTGCGCCTGGCGGCGCTGATCGAACAGGGCGGCGGGGGCATCACGGAAATCACGGTGACATTCGATTCGCATCAGCGCCTGGACATCGCGCATCCGGGCTTCTGGCGGCAGGGCGACGGCAGTCCCGTCGCGCCCTTCACGCAAATCCGCGCCGCGAACGTCAGGACAGGCCAGTTCCTGCCGCGCCGCGCGGACGCCTTGCCGCGCGTCATCGCCTATCTGGAGGCGCTGGAAAACGCCCATCGTTATTTCCACATGGTCTGGCCGGTGCATTGCGAACTCGGCTCATGGGGACACAACGCCCACAGGGCGGTGCGCCACGCCTACAACCGCTGGGAAGAAACCACCGGCAACACCGTGGAAAAAATCCTCAAGGGACTGAACCCCTGGACGGAACACTTCAGCGCCATCCGCGCCGAAATCCCCGATCCGGACTCACCCGACACGCTCGTAAACGACGCCCTGCTCGATCGTCTGGCCGCCGCGGACAAAATTCTGATCGCGGGCGAGGCGGGCAGCCATTGCGCCAAAGGCACCGTCGAAGACCTCATCGAATACCGCCCGAAGACGACAAAACGCATCGCGCTGCTCACCGACTGCATCAGTCCGGTCACGGGCTTCGAAACCGCGCAGCGGGTATTCATCGAAACCATGCGCGCGCGCGGCGCGCAAATCGCCACGAGCGCGGAAATCCTGCCAACGCTCGTCTGAAAATGGAAAAGCCCCATGCTAGGCGCAATCCTCGGCGACATCGCCGGCTCCCGGTTCGAATTCAATAATCACCGCAGCAAGGAATTCGAGCTTTTCGCTCCGGGCTGCCGCGTGACGGACGACAGCGTCATGACCCTGGCCGTTGCCAACGCCATCATGACCGCTGGCGCGGAAGACGGCGAAAGGCTCGCGGCGGCCACCGTCAGCGCCATGCAAACGCTTGGACGCAAATATCCCTTTTGCGGCTTCGGCGCGCGCTTTGCGCAATGGCTGGAAAGCGCGCATCCCGCGCCTTACCAAAGCTACGGCAACGGCGCGGCCATGCGGGTCAGCCCTGCCGCCCTCGCCGCCCGGACAGGGGAAGAAGCCCTCCGCCTCGCCCATATCGTCACCGCCGTCACGCACGATCATCCGGAAGGACTCAAGGGCGCGAAAGCCACGGCCATCGCCATCTTCATGGCCCGCGCCGGCGCGGACAAAAACGACATCCGCGACGCCATCCAGCGCCATTACTATCCACTCGATTTCACCCTCGACGAAATCCGTCCGGCCTACAAATTCCACGTCAGTTGCCAGATGAGCGTACCGCAGGCGATAGTCGCCTTCCTGGAATCCGCTTCCTTCGAGGACACGCTGCGCGCCGCCATTTCCCTGGGCGGCGACAGCGACACCCTGGCGGCCATCGCGGGTTCCATCGCCGGAGCCTTCTACGGCGTCCCAGACGACCTGGCGGAGACGGCATTGGGCTATCTCGATGCCGACCTGCGCGCCATCCTCGATGCCTGGGACGCTTTTTTGGCATGAATACAACGATCATCGACGCTGAAAACGGCGCGCTCCACATCGGCGAGATTCACATTCCCGCAACGGCGACCTTCGATGAAACCCTGCTTCTCGCGCCGGACAGGAATACCGTATGGGATGTTGAAACTGGCTACAAATGGATTTATATCTACCGGATTCCCATCGACAGGGAATATATCAACTTTTCCCTTTGCTTCTACCAGGGACGCCTCTTCTGCGCGGAAATCGCGTTCATGAAATGGGGGAAAGTCAACCACGCCGGGAAGATAAAACCGTGGTCATGGGATGACTGGTCGGAAGAAGAAGAATTGAGCGATGAACAGCGCTACAACCGATGGCTGGACAAGACAATCGGCAGGAAAAGGGAATTTTCGTGGGGCCAGGTCGTCGCCCGTTATGACCTCAAAAGCGCCCGTTCGCGCATCGAAATCCTCTACGTAAACCGCTACCTGGACGCGCTTTTTGGCAAGAACGTGAGCCAGGATTACCTGAAAACCGGAGCCTCCGCATGAATCCCAATCCGCCCATCGCGCAAAGCCTCTTGGAAAACGACCTCTACAAATTCACCATGTGGCAGGCGCTCCTGCACAGCCATCCCGGCATTGAGGCCGAATACGCCTTCGTCTGCCGCAGCGCGCCCGCCTTTCCGCTTGCCGAATTGAAAGACGCGGTGGAAATCGAACTCGACCGGCTTTGCGCCCTGACCTTTCGTCTCGAAGAACTCGATTACCTGCGTTCCCTGCGTTTCATCAAGAGCGATTTCGTCGATTTTCTTTCCGTCTTCCGTTTCCAACGCCGCTTCATTACGGTGGATGCGCCAGGAGAAACCCTGAAAATCCGCGCGAAAGGGCCGATTGTCCACGTCATGGGCTTTGAGATTTTCGTCCTCTATATCGTCAGCGAACTGTATTTCCGGCGTCTGGGGGAGATGGACGCGACGCTTGCCGAAGCGCGCCGCCGCCTGCGGGAGAAAATCACGCTGTTGCGCCGCGAGGAAGGCGAACTGGACGGGACGGACGCTTTTTCCATGAGCGATTTCGGCCTGCGCCGCCGCTATTCCGGCCTCTGGCAGGAAGAAGTGGTGCGCGCCTTTGCCACGGAACTGCCGCAATATTTTCGCGGCACGTCCAATGTTTACCTGGCCAAAAAGCTCGGCATCACGCCCATCGGCACGATGGCGCACGAATATCTGCAAGCCTATCAGGCGGTCGGCGTGCGTCTCCGCGATTTCCAGAAAGCCGCGCTCGAAGGCTGGGTACAGGAATTCCGGGGCGATCTGGGCGTGGCGCTGACTGACGTCGTCGGCATGGACGCCTTCTTGCGCGACTTCGATCTCTACTTTGCCAAACTCTTCGATGGCCTGCGCCACGATTCCGGCGATCCGGTCGAATGGGGCGAAAAAGCCCTCGCCCATTACCGCAAACTACGCATCGACGCGCGAGTAAAACAGCTGGTGTTTTCGGACGGCCTCGACATTCCCCGCGCCATCGCCCTCTACAAGCACTTCCGTGGCCGCGTGAAAACCGCCTATGGCATCGGCACCAACCTCACCAACGACACTCCGAAAAAGGCGCTCAACATCGTCATGAAACTCGTTGCCTGCAACGACCAGCCCGTCGCCAAACTCTCGGATTCGCCAGGAAAGACGCTGTGCGACGACGAAACATTCCTTGGGTATTTGCGACAGGTGTTTGGGCATCCGGCAGCGTAAAGGACGAATCATCATGAAAACCCTCTTCACAAAAGCCGTTGCGTCCGCGAAAAACGCGCCGATCGCCGAAGCAGGCGGCAGCCCTGGCATTGCATACGAAGCGCGCAGGCTGGATTGAACCAGTTCACCAAACATTCCGCCTAAAACATCATTTGATCTGGAGAAAGCAATGAGCCGCATCTCCCCCTTCCCGCATCTTGGCGAAGCCCTGCGCACGGACGCCCCGCCAGCATTGAGGTCGGCGGCCACGGAAGTTACCGCCGGGTTGATCTGCAAAATCGCGGATTCTCCCGATGAAATCGAGCAGATTCATCGCCTCAATTATCGAACCTTCGTTGAGGAAATCCCGCAACATTCGCCTAACCCAGAACGTCGGCTTGTCGACAAGTTTCACCACGAAAATACCTATCTCGTTGTCAAACATCGCGCCCGCGTCGTCGGCATGATGGCCTTGCGTGACAATCGGCCTTTCTCGATGGATGCAAAAATTCCGGATTTCGACCGCTATCTGCCGCCGCACAAAAGCGCGGTGGAAATCCGCCTGCTCGCCATCGAGCACGATTTTCGCGGCCGGGTGACGTTTCGCATGATGATGGATGAGACTTTCGCCCTTGCCCGGACACACGGATGGGATCTTGCCGTCATCTCGGCAACCGTTCGTCAGTTAAAGCTCTACGGGCATATGGGCTTTGAACCGTTCGCCGCGCTCGTTGGCACTGGCGACGCCCGCTTCCAGCCCATGTATCTGCGCATGGCAAAAGCCGAATGCCTGCGCGCGCAGCTCACCGAACTTCCCGGCGGCGCGCCCGGATGCCCGGAAGTTCGGGTGTCGCTCATTCCCGGCCCGGTGCCCGTATCGCGCCTCGTGCGAAAAGCCATGCGCGCAGCGCCGCTCTGGCACCGATCGGAGGCCTTTCATGCCTTGATCTCCAATGTGCATGCCGAGCTTTGCCGCCTTACCGGAACCCGCCATTGCCAGATCATTCCCGGCTCCGGCACGCTCGCCAACGACATGGTTGCCTGGCAATTGCGGGCGCTCGGACGCCCCGGCTGCGTCCTCGTCAATGGCGAATTCGGTGAGCGCATCGCCGCGCAGGCCCGCCGTGCCGGTCTCGATTGCCGCATCGTCTCCGCCCAATGGGGCCAGCCGCTCGATCAGGATGAAGTGCGCCGCGCCTGCGCCCAACTTCCCGCCGGAAGCTGGGTATGGGGCGTACACCACGAAACGTCCACCGGCATCCTCAATCCGCTTCATGAGTGGCAGGCGCTTACCGACAAACACGGCCTGCTGCTATGCGCGGATGTCATCAGTTCGATCGGCAATGTCGCGCTCTCGCTCGACAGGACATACCTTGCCACGGCAACGAGCGGCAAAGGATTGTGCGGCTATCCCGGTCTCGGCATCGTTTTCCACCGGGAACTGCTGTCCGGCATTTCGCGTGACATGCCCTCGTATCTGGACATCGGCAGTTGGGAAGCAAACAAAGGCGTACCCTTTACGCATTCCTCAAACCTTGTCGCCGCGCTGGCCGCGACGCTCGGCGAGCAGGATTTTTCGGAACGTCCCGCAAGGCTTGCCGCGCTGTACCGGTGGCTGCTCGATGCGTTGAAAGACACCTCCTTTACCGTGCTGGCGTCGGAAGCATGCGCCTGCCCGGCCATCGTCACGCTCGTCCCCCGCGCTGGCGGCAATGCCTGGACAACCGGCAAAACACTGGAAAAAGCCGGGTTTCTGTTGAGCTACCGCAGCGCCTATCTCCGCGCGCGCAACTGGATACAGATCAGTCTCATGGGTCTTCCTGAAAAAGAAACCCTGACCGAACTCGCCGGGTTGTTGAATGGCGCATCGAATCATGACCACAGTTTCAAACCGGAACATGCCGCACGATAAAGGTGCCTCGCACGAAAAACGCTACCCCTCTTTCAAAAAACACGACATGAAATCTTTCACCCTCTCCCTCGCCCAGCTCAACTTCACCATCGGCGATTTCTCCGGCAACATCGCCCTGATGACCGCCGCCGCCCGGCAGGCCGCCGCCGCAGGCGCGCGGCTCGTCGTCTTCTCCGAACTCGCGCTCACAGGTTACCCTCCGGGCGACCTGCTTGATGAGGCGGGTTTCCTCGCGCGCGCCGACGCGGCGCTGGCCGCGATGCTCGGCGCGAGCCGCGTCACGCCCGGCCTCTACTGGGTCGCGGGCGCGCCCACCCGCAGACAGGGCCGGGCAAGGCGCTGGAAAACAGTCTCCTTGTGTTCAGGGATGGCGAAATCGTCCTCGCTTATGCCAAACAGTTGCTACCGGCCTACAACGTGTTCGATGAACACCGCCATTTCGAACCGGGAGCGGATGTGGCGCGAATACTGGAAATCGATGGGACGAAGCTCGGTTTTCTCGCGCAAGTTGCGCCCCTGGATCGCTTCGTCGCTACGCTCCGGAGAATGACGGGTCAAGCGCGTTCCAAGTCGCGCCGGCAACCGCTCTATCTTCTTAGAAGCTGTCTTAAAAATTAGAAATTCGTTTGAGGAGCAGATGGATCATGGCGATTTGGATCATGGCCTCGGAGTATCGCGGGTTGATTTCGTAGTCGCGATTGAGGCGACG
>JAIRMN010000024.1 GCA_031258715.1 Zoogloeaceae bacterium | reverse complement strand
GTACGCCAAAAACTGTCCTCCGGGCTTTAAACCCACAGAAGAGACAGGCTGTACCGCGCTTCCCGAAATGCCCCCAAACACTGAGGCATGGGGGCAAACTCAATATATAAGAAGACGGAAAAGTTACCGGCGTATCAAGCCGCGGGTTACGAATCTGGATTGCCTCGTCGCTTCGCTTCTCGAAATGACGAGGGAATAGCGTTATTGTAATGTCCGGTGTGTCCTGGAACGCTCCCAAGCCCGTCATTGCAAGGAACGAAGCAATCCAGCCGGACGTTCAGTTGACTTCGACATTCCAGAAAACAGGAGGAGGATCAGGAGACGGGAGACAGGAGACAGAGAAAGTCACCGGCGTTTTGCGCCGGTAGCCGCCAGCGGTTGCCTGTCCCGTGCCCCGTCCGTAAGGATCAGGGGCAAACGCCGGTGGCGGGCGTTCCATCTCGCGTCACCGGCTTTTTGTCCAGCATGGAAAAGTACGGATCGCAGGCGGGTTCCTGCGCGGCGGTGGTGACGGAGAGGATGGCGGAGGCGTGAATGTCATTTTCCGCCGCGCCGACGGCGACCAGTTGGTAATGGTAGGCGCTTTTTTCTCGCAACCCGTGATCCACGAAGCTCACGAAGGAGGACAGTTCCGCGCCTTCTGCCGTGTACAGCAGTTGCGCGTTCGTTTCATCCGGGATTTTCCTCGCCGCGCCGCGCCGGGGCGCTTCCACGCGATACAGCGCGTAACGCGCGGCGTTGGGCGCGGACGGCCAGAGCAGCATGACCTGATCGGAACTCACGTCGCCCACCTTGAGGGATGGCGCGCGCTTCAGTTTCGCGGGCGGCGGCGACTTTTCCCCGGTTTCTTCGGAGGGCGCGATATTTGCCGCCGCGGTGTTGTCATCAGCCATGTCCGCGCTACGGGTCATCGCCTGCGCCATGCGCCAGACGGCGGCAAGCTGCGCGCCTTGTTGCGTGGCGTAATGTCCGGCTTTCTTGTCGCCGGTGTCGTTATAACCCCACCAGTCCCAGCAGCCGTTGGGATTCAGCGGCAACACGCCGGTTCCCGCGAGGAGCAGGGAGGTGCTCGCGGCCTGTGGATAGAGGATGACGAGCTGGTTCTTTTCCGCCCACTCGTTGAATCCCGCGCCCTTGACGAACGCCATGCCGACGTGTTCCGCGCCCTGTCGGCAGCCGTGGAAGGCAATGTGCAGGCGGCACGGCTCGCCCTTCCCGCAGGCGGGCGGCACGTACAGATAGCCGGTGTCGGCCATTGAAACGCGGATGGGATCGATGTCGTCTCCTTCATCCAGCAGGGTGTAGTACCCTTGGTTGAAGGAAAGGATTTCGCCCTTCAAATCCCTGGTGGCGGTGCGCCGCTTCAAGGGGCCGTAGAAGAATTGCAGAGCGGACGCGGCGGCGTCGTAGGCTGTCCTGCCGACGAGACAGGAATTGATGAAATGGCCGCCCGTCTCCGAACAGGCGTTGCACGGCTCCGCGCCCGCCCCGCAACTGGCGGAAATCTGCGCGTGCGCGGCGGGCAGTTCGTGCTTGTAGAAGATTTGTCCCTCATTTTCCAGGAAGGCGCGGTAATAGGCGCGCAAGGCTTCGCTGACCGGAGCCTTGACGACGCCGTCGTTATAGCCGTGGAAAATCCACACCTTTTGCCGCGCTAGGGATTCCAGCGGATCGATCAGGCCGCGTCCTGCCCAGCTTTCAGTGGCGCCTTGCATGACCGCCATGTCTTCCGGCGTGATGGGCGCGACGCCGAAGGCCGGATCGCCCTGCATACAGCGGGCGATGGCCTTTTCTGCTGCCGCGCCGCTCCACGAGGCTTCTCCGGCGCAGAAATAGGGACCGCCAGCGGTCGAGGCCACGCCCTTAATGTCTTTGGAATGCGCCACCGCCAGTTGCACCGCCATGAACGCGCCGGAAGAAATGCCCGATACCGTGGTTTCGCCCAAGTCCAGGTTCAATTGGGGCAGGAATTCATCGGCTCTGGCGCAGGCCGACAATGACAAGGCAAGCAAAAAACACAGGACGCGCCAATGAAAACAGGGTAACGACATCATTATTCTCCTTTGAAATAACCGTTGTTGGGGGATGCTTCCGGCCAACGAAAGGCGCCATGATGACAGGGATGGAAAATTGCGGCAATCCTGGATGTCCGTCATCGCGGGAACGCATTGCTTTCCTGCGCCTAAAAAGATAACCTTCCATCCGTTGTACGGGTTTCGTTGTTCATCGTGTTTTTTAGTCAAAGAGGTTTTCCCATGTCACAAATTGTTCCTGTTTCCAGCAAAGACAAACTGGTCACCGATCTGAAAGCCGTGGTCGCGGACGCGGAAGATATTTTGAAGAGCACCGCCGATATTGCGGGCGAGAAAGTAGCGAGCGCGCGGCAAAAAATCGAGGCGCGCCTGAAAGATGTCCGGCTGCGCCTAGAAGACGCGGAAGCGGTATTGGTCGACAAAACCCGCGCCTGCGCCCGCGCGACGGATGATTTCGTGCATGAAGAGCCGTGGAAAGCCGTCGGCGTGGCGGCTTTTCTGGGTCTGGCGCTGGGTGTCCTGATCGGTCGCCGCTGACTCATGCCTGATCCCATGCGCGATAAGCCGGGAGTTTTCCAGACGCTCAAACGTCTGCTGCGCGCGCTGCTGGAAATCGGGCAGACGCGCCTGTCCCTGCTCGCAAACGAGGCGGAAGAAGAAAAGATCCGTCTCGTGCGGGTGTTTGCCCTTTGCTTCCTGGCGCTCTTTTGCCTGGGGCTTGGCGTGGTGTTGCTGGTCGCGTTTCTGACGCTCCTTTTTTGGGAAAGCCGTTTGTTGCTCCTGGGCGCGGGCAGCCTGGCGTTTCTGGCGCTGGCGGCCATCCTGGTCGGGCAATGCCGCGCCAGCTTGCGGCAAGGTCAGCCGTTATTTGCCGCGACGCTGACGGAATTGCGGCGTGACATCGCCAGCCTGCGCGATGGCGATACCGAAAATGACGCCAGCGAAACCGGAGACGCGCATGAATCCCCGGCTGCTTGAACTGCGTGAGGAACGCGGCCTGTTGCGCGCGCGTTGCGCCCGGCAGCGGCGCGAACTGGCTGCGCAATACACGCCCGTCCTGAGGCAGGTCTGTACGCTGGCGGACAGGGTGAAAGCCGGAAGGGACTGGGTCAGGCGGCATTCGCTCCTGGTGAGCGGCGCGGCGGCGCTTTTCGTGCTCGCCAGGCCCGCGCGCCTGCGCAGCATCTGGCGGCTGGCGCGTTGGGGACAAAGCCTGTGGCGCGGCTGGCGCGGACTTTCCGGGTTGCGCGACAAACTGCCGTTCTGATGGGTCAGCGGACGGGAGCCGCGGAGGGATTCGCGGCGCGGCCGCCGTCCGCTTCGCGCGCTTTTGTCTTTCGTCCTTTCCTCAGGCTGGCGTAGAGCGCCAGCAGGATCAGGAGCGTCACGCCGCCGTCTCCCCAGAGGATGTAGGGCGTCGATCCCGCGTGGCCGCGCACGGTGGCCTTCAGGACGCCGACGGTGAATTGCGGCAGCACGTCTTCTACCATGCCGTCGGGCGTGATGACGGCGGTCATGCCGGTATTGGTGGCGCGCAGCATGGTGCGCCCGGTTTCCAGCGCGCGCAGCCGGGCGATTTGCAGGTGCTGGCTCTGCGCCAGCGAGCGTCCGAACCAGGCGGTATTGGACATATTGACCAGCAAGGTCGCCTCCGGCAGCGGCGCGGAAAGGGTGTGTCCGAACAGATCCTCGTAGCAGATGTTGACGGCGATTTTTTGTCCCGTCAGTTCGAGCGGCGGTTGCCGTATCGGTCCGCTGCTGAAGCTGGCCATCGGGATATTCAGGAACCAGTCGAAGCCAAAGGGCGCGTATTCCCCGAACGGCACCAGATGTGCCTTGGAATAGCCTTGGCTGGGCGATACGCCCAGGCTGACGGCGCTGTTCCAGTAAGTTTTCGCGTCCGCGCGGGTCAGCACGCCCATCACCAGGTTGCCGTTCTCGCGCATCGCCAGCGACTTCAGTTCGCGCAGGTAGTCCTTGTCGATGTTGTCATAGAAGACGGGGATGGCGGTCTCCGGCAACACGGTGAGCTGCGCGGGATTTTGCGTGATCAGATCGCGGTAGAGGTTCAGGGTGTAGATGAAATTTTCCGGCCGCCATTTTTGTCCCTGCGCGATGTTGCCCTGGATCAATGCCACGCGAATCGGCGCGCCCACGGGCGTCGTCCAGGCGTAATGACGCAATCCCCAGCCCGCCAGCAGGACGAAGAGCGCGGCAATCCAGGGCCAGGGGCGTTTGCGCGATCCGCAAACGAGCCAGGCGGAAACCAGGGCGGTGAAAAAGGAGACGCCATAGACGCCCAGGATGGGCGCGAATCCGGCCAGCGGACTGGGCGGCGTTTGCGAGTAGCCCAGCGCCAGCCAGGGAAAGCCGGTAAATGCCCAGCCCCGGAGCAAGTCGATGCTCGCCCAGAGCAGGGCGAAAAAAAGCGCCTGACGCCCCGGCGTTTCCGGCATGTAGTAGTGGAAGAGGCCGCCCAGCATCGGGTGCCCCGTGGCGAGGATGAAGCAGAGCAGGAGCGTGGGCAGGGCGGCCATGACCATGGAAAGCCCGCCATAGACGTACATGCTCACATAGACCCAGGAGACGCCCGCGAGAAAGAGTCCGAGTCCAAAGAGCGTCGCCCGCCACGCGGCCTGCCGCCAGTTGTCGGCGCGGCGCAACAGGTGGAACAAGAGCGCCAGCAGGAAAGGCATGAGCCAGAAGCGTTCCAGCGGCGCAAAACTCAATACGCCGAGCGCGCCCGCCAAGGCGCACAGCAAGAGCGCCGAAGGGCCTCGTTGCAGGCGATCGGGCAAGGCGTACAGCCACTGGCGTAAAGGGGAAAAAACAGGGGAGGCGGCGTTTTTCAATCTTGTGTTTACCGGGTCATGACATGGACGTTCCCGCGCCGGGCGTTTCCTGTCGCGCCGCCGTGTTCGCGCGGGCGGCATCCTGCGGCAGGTGGTCGACCACCAGCGTATAGAGGCGGCGGCTGTCGGCGCGCAGGACGAGAAAGCGCAGGCTGCTGATGTCCACCAGTTCGTTGCGCTGGGGCACACGTCCCAGGTGGCGCAGGATCAGGCCGCCAATGGTATCGCAGTCCTTGTCGGAAAAGCGCGTGCCGAAGGCCGCGTTGAAGTCTTCGATTTCGGTCTGCGCCTTGACGCGGTAGCGTCCGGCGGCGTCTTGGCGGATGTTGTCGTGCGCCTCGTCGAAGTCGTATTCGTCCTCGATGTCGCCGACGATCTGTTCCAGCACGTCCTCGATCGTCACCAGTCCGGCGACGCCGCCGTATTCATCGACGACGATGGCCATGTGGTTGCGCGAGACGCGAAACTCCCGGAGCAGCACGTTCAGGCGCTTGGATTCGGGAATGAACACCGCCGGACGCAGCCAGTCGCGCAGGTTGAATTCCGGCTCTCCTTGTATCCGCAGCAAATCCTTGGCGAGCAGGATGCCCTGCACGTTGTCGCGGTCGCCATCGACCACGGGAAAACGCGAGTGCGCGGTCTTGAGGACGACGGGGAGGATTTCCGCAAGCGGCGCGTGGACGTCGAGCACATCCATCTGCGCGCGCGGAATCAGCACGTCCGTCACGCGCGTTTCCGAGGCCGCCAGCGCGCCTTCGATGATGGAGAGGGCGTCCGCGTCCATGAGATTTCTCTCGAAGGCGGAATGCAGGAGCAGCAGCACCTGTTCGCGGTCTTCGGGTTCGCGCAGGAGAAGCGAGGAAAGCCGCTCGAATAAACCGGGTCGTCCCATAGTCTTTTCGCGTCCAGTCAGAGATAGGGATCAGGATAGCCCAGAATGGCGAGGATATCGCGTTCGTCTCGTTCCATTGCGGCGGCGGCCCTTGCCGTTCCGTGATCCTGGCCTTGCAGGTGCAAGATGCCGTGCACGGTCAGGTGGGCGTAATGCGCTTCCGGCGTCTTGCCCTGCGCCTCGGCTTCGAGGGCGACGATGGCGGGACAGAGGACCAAATCGCCGCAAAGCGAAGGTTCGGTTGCGTAGGCGAAGGAGAGCACGTTGGTGGCGCAATCCTTGCCGCGGTAGTCGCGGTTCAGCCGCTGGCTTTCTTCCGGCGTGACCAGGCGGATGGTCAGCGCGCCGCCGCCCGCGCAGGCCGCCCGCGCCCAGGCGAAGAACTGCGCGCGCGCTGGCAGTCCGGCGCGTTCGCAGGCGTATTGCACACAGAGGTTCAGGCGGTGGCTCACGCGCCTTGCTCCCGCAGTTCGTAGGCGGCGACGATGCGCGCCACCAGGGGATGGCGCACCACATCCTCCTTCAGGAACCGGGTGAAGGCAATGCCGCGCACTTCGCCCAGGATTTCCGCCGCTTCCGCCAGTCCGCTTTTTTGCCCCCTGGGCAAATCGACTTGCGACGGATCGCCAGTGATGACGGCGCGCGCGCCGATGCCGATGCGCGTCAGGAACATTTTCATCTGCTCCGGCGTGGTGTTCTGCGCCTCATCGAGGATGACGAAGGCGTGATTCAGGGTGCGCCCGCGCATAAACGCCAGCGGGGCGATTTCCAGCACGCCTTTTTCGTAGAGACGGGTGACGCGCTCGAACCCCATCAGATCGTAGAGGGCGTCGTAGAGCGGACGCAGATAAGGGTCGACCTTCTGCGCCAGATCGCCGGGCAAGAAACCCAGGCGCTCGCCCGCTTCCACCGCTGGACGGGTGAGGATGATGCGCTCGGCCAGTTCACGCTCCAGGGTATCCACGGCGGAAGCGACGGCGAGATAGGTCTTGCCGGTTCCCGCCGGCCCCATGCCGAAAATGATGTCATGCGACTGGATCTGCTTCAGGTACTCGACCTGGCGCGGCGTGCGCCCGTGCAGTTCGGCCTTGCGGGTGAGGAGTTTCGGGCTGCCGGACGGGCTGGCCCCGGCGGGGGTTCGCGCCGCGTCCGGCATCGCGTCGCGGCGGGCAAGGGAAGCGTTATGGCATTCGATCAGTCCCAACTGGATGGCATCGATGCCCAGGTGATCGCCGGCCTGCCGGTAGAAGATCTCCAGCGCCGCCGCCGCTTCCGCCGCCGCCTTGCCTTCGACGGCAAAGCGCGCGCCGCGCCGGGAAATACGCACGTCCAGCGCGGTTTCGATCTGGCGCAGGTTTTCGTCCAGCGGGCCGCACAGCCGGGCGAGTCGCGCGTTGTCCGTCGGCGAGAATCTTACGCGCGCGGGTCGCGGGGACGGGTCATTCACGAATCGACACCTCGCCGCGCAGGGAATGCGGCAATGCCCCGGTGATTTTCACTTCGACGAAATGATGGATCTGGCGCGGATTGCCGACGAAATTGACGACGCGATTGTTCTCCGTGCGTCCGGCCAATTCTTGCGGATTTTTTTTGGAGACGCCTTCCACCCGCACGCGCTGGGTCGTCCCCACCATCGCCTTCGAGATGGCTTGCGCCTGTTCGTCGATGCGTTTTTGCAGCTGGGAAAGCCGCGCCGATTTCACCCTGGCGGGCGTGCCGTCCGCCATTTCCGCCGCGGGCGTGCCGGGACGCGGACTGAAAAGGAAGGAGTAGGAAGCGTCGAAGCCCACTTCCTCGACGAGGCTCATGGTTTTTTCGAAATCGGCCTCCGTCTCGCCGGGAAAGCCGACGATGAAATCGGAGGAAATGGCGATGCCGGGACGGACGGCGCGCAGTTTTCGCACGATGGATTTGTATTCCAGCGCCGTATAGCCGCGCTTCATCGCCGCCAACACCCGGTCGGAACCCGACTGCACCGGCAGGTGCAGATGCGACGCCAGCTTGGGCGCGCGGGCGTAGACGGCGACGAGCCGGTCTGTCATCTCGCGCGGATGCGAAGTGGTGTAGCGGATCCGCTCGATGCCGGGAACTTCGGCGACCGCCTCAATCAGCATCGCCAGATCGGCCTCGACATCGCCTTCCGGCAAGGCGCCCCGGTAGGCGTTGACGTTTTGTCCCAACAGCGTCACCTCGCGCGCGCCGCTGGCGGCGAGTCGCCGGACTTCCGCCAGCGCGTCGGCAAAGGGACGGGAAATCTCGTTGCCGCGCGTGTAGGGAATGATGCAGAAGGCGCAGAACTTGGAGCAGCCCTCCATGACGGAGACGAAGGCCGACGCGCCCCGGACGTCGGCGGGCGGCAGGGCGTCGAATTTTTCGATTTCGGGAAAGGAAACATCCACGACCGGCGCGCCGCTCGCCCGGCGCTCCGCCATGAGTTGCGGCAGGCGATGCAGGGTCTGCGGCCCGAAGACCAGATCGACATAGGGCGCGCGCGCCACGATGCCCCTGCCTTCCTGGCTGGCGACGCAGCCGCCCACGCCGATTATCAGCGCCGGATTTTTCCCTTTCAGGGAACGGACGCGCCCCAGGTCGTGGAACACCTTCTCCTGCGCCTTTTCGCGCACGGAACAGGTATTGAAGAGGATGATGTCCGCGTCTTCCGGCCTGGCTGCCCTGACCATCGGCTCACTGGCGGCGAGCACGTCGAACATCTTGTCGGAATCATATTCGTTCATCTGGCACCCGAAGGTGCGGACGAACAGCTTTTTGGGCATTGGGGAAAACCAGCGGGCAAACGGCGTGGACGCTACTCAGTCGCGAAGGTTTCGGAATCTGCGGTTTGCGTCGAATCCGCCGCAGGTTCCGTTTTCACGGGTTCTTGCGACACGACCTGGACTCCCGCCTTGATGGCCGCGATTTCCTCGGGCGTCAGTATCCAGATGCGCCACACGTTGTTCTCCGTGGCGTCCATCTCATAGAGCACCAGGAAGTTGGAGCCGGTCAGCATGGTGGGCAGGATGACCCGGTTGGCCTCATCGCGTATCTGCAGGCCCGGCGCGATGGGCAAGGCGAGATCGTTGATGATCGCCTCCCCATAGACGGGCGATGTCTTCAATATCCCCAGGCGCGCGCCCGAGGGAAACGAACGGCCAACCGACGGCACGGCGATTTCCTGCGACGGGTCGGCAAGCTCGACAGGCGCGTTGAACAGTGTGCCAAGAATGGCGCTGAGGGCGGCGGAGGTAAGGAAGGACATAGGCATGGGGGCGATTATAGCAGCAAACGCGAAAGAGGGAACGGCAATTGAAAAAAAATTAAACAGCAAGAAATTTCTCGCTCGTCGGCGATACGCGCGGCCATTGGCGCCCCTGGTCAGGCGGTGGCGAGCGTCAGGCGCCCGACTGGCTCGGTCGTCGGCCGAACCTTGATTTCGATG
This sequence comes from Zoogloeaceae bacterium, assembly GCA_031258715.1. Lineage (GTDB taxonomy): Bacteria > Pseudomonadota > Gammaproteobacteria > Burkholderiales > Rhodocyclaceae > Azovibrio. The sequence goes on along the minus strand of JAIRMN010000024.1, from coordinate 18,293 downwards.
TCGTAACCGAGGCGATTCAGACAGTCCATCAGCTTGCGCTCGGACAGGTTGGTGAAGTCGCCGCGCATCATGCCCGACACCTTCGGTTGCGGGATGCCCATGCGCTTGGCCGCCGCCTGTTGCGTCAGACCGAGCGCGCGCGTTGCCTTCCTGATCTCAATCGCCAGGCCGGTCTTGATCTTCAGTTTCCCGGCGCCGGGCAGTCCCAGATCGGCGAAGACGTTGTCCGAGCCGCGGTAAACCTCGACGCCTTCAATGATGCGTTTTTGCATTTCGTAGCTCCTGTGCCATTGCTTCGGCCACCTTCAGCCGGGCGCGGATGATGTCCATGTCCGCCTTTGGCGTGGCAATCCCGCGCTTGCTCTTCTTCTGGAAGCAGTGCAGGACGAACACCGCTTCCGCGAACTTGACCGTGTAGACCGCCCGGTATGTGCCGCCGGCATCGTCTTCGACGACCTCCAGCACGCCAGCGCCGCCGAAGCCCTTGAGCGCCTTCGCCGCGTCATCCCGGTCGCCCATCTGTGCCAGCGACAGCGCGTAGCCGAAGCGCCGGCGCGCGCCGGGCGGCAATGCCATCAGATCCTTGTAGCTGCCCGCGATCCATTCGAGCGGTTTTTCTTTGTCGATCATGGCGGTAGTTTATACCTGTTCAGGTAAAACGCGCAAGCGCGGCAAGTGTCATAAAACATGTGTTTTACGACGCGTTCGCGGCGCTTGGCGAACGCGACAGCGCAGCCCCCCAAAAAAACTCCGGCGCGGCACCGGAGTCGTGGGGGGCGGGGAAAGGCGGTTTTTCCTCCTTTCCCGGCGGGGGGGGTCAGAACGCGTATTTCAGTTGCACGCTGCCGGTCGCGCCTTCGCGCTTGTCGGCGTAGCCTTGCAGTCCGATGTCCAGGGAGAGGGCGTTGTTGGCGGAGGGCGTGAAGGTGAGGCCGACTTCGGCGATGCCGCTCGTGCCCTTCAGTTCCGGCGCGTCGATTTCGCGCTCGAACCCGGCCACGGTGAGCCTGGCGTTGGCTTCGCCGTCGAACTCATGTTCCAGGGCCGCGCCGACGTAGCCTTTCGCCGTGCTGGAGAAGGCGTTGGTGTAGCGCGCGCCCAGGCGCAGGCGCTGGGATTCCACGGCGTCGAATTTCAGGGGTTCGCCGGTGGGCAGGATGTCCTTGTCGCCCTTCTGCTGGCTGTAGGCGTAGCGGCCGTAGACGTCCAGTTCTCCGGTTTCGCCCAGCTTGGCGATGTAGCCGCCGCCGACGCTGAGGCCGTAGTAGCGGCTTTTCACGTCGTATCTCGCGCCGCCCAGCGCGGCGGTCCTGAAGTCGGTTTCCACTTCGCCGAATCGCGCCGCGCCTTCCACGTAGGCACCGCTTGCCAGATCGAGGCGGGCGAGGATGCCGCCGCCGGTGTAGTCGGTGTCGCCCCTGCCTTTCACCTTGCCGGTGTTGAAGCTGTTGCTGCTGGTGTAGTCGCCGTTGCCGTATTCGAAGAAGAGGCCGCCGGTGGCTTTGCCCGCGCCTAGCCTGAAGCCCCTGGCGACGCCGACGAGGAGGTTATAGCCGTCCACATCGACATGCGAGCCGGATTCGTGCGACACGTCCCCGCCGGTGACGACGCCGAAGGCCACGCTGGTGTCGGCCTGGGCGGCGGCGGCGACGGCGCGATGGATCCCTTCGCCGTGCGCGGCGTCCGCGCCCTGGTTCAGCAAGGCGAGACCGCTCAAGAAGCCCTCGGCGAGCGCCTTGGTTTCCGGCGCCAGGGTGACGTCCGAGACCCTGACAAAGCCCGGCAGGACATCGAGGGCGGGATCGAGGACTTCATAGACCGCGGTGGCGGTCACGCCCAGCCGGCCGGTGATGGGGCGGTCCAGCGCGATAAGGTCGTCCGCGAGGTCGCCGCCGCCATCGACCAGTTGGAAACCGTTCGTCAGGTTGACGCCGCTCGCCGCGTTGATCGTGACGACGGTGCGGGGATCGAGATTACCCTGCGTGTAGTCCGTTACGGTCAGGAAGGCGGCTTGGCCTTTCAGGTCAGTGGAACCCAGGTAGAAGTTGACCTGGGCGGGAGGCGTGTCGGCATCCAGGTCGCCGATGCTGCTCACGCCCCGGACGTTGAGGGTGGCGCCGTTGGCTAGATCGACGGCGCCAACGACCACGCCGCCATTTACCGCGTCGCTCTCGCTGTCGCCCAGATCGAGGATGCTGCCGGCCATGACGCTGATGCTGCCGTCACTCCCACTCCCCCATGTCCCCGTCAGGACTACGTGACCCGGCGCGCCGCCGTCGCCGATGGCCAGAGAGCCGGTGATGGTGTTCTCGCCGCTCAGGGTGAGGACATGGCCGCCCTTCTGGATGACCTCGCCGTTACCGGAGAGGGTGCCCGCGAACTCGATGTCGCGCGTGTTTTCGAGGGTCAGGGTGTAGTAACCATTGCCGGTATTCACCGCGCTGGACGCGTTGCCGCTCAGGTTGTTGACCGTGGCGTTCGTGCCCAGCGTCAGCGTGGCCGCATGGCCGGCCGTCCCATTCAGGTTCAGCCCTTCGGCGTCGGAAATGTCGCCGCTGGCGCCCAGCGTCAGGTTGGCCGCGGGGCCGACGTTGATGACGCCGCTATAGCCCAGATCGCCGTCCAGGGTGTAGGCGCGGGAAGTCGTCCCATCGGCGCTTTCCACCGTGAGCTGGCCTCCGCTGGCGGTGATCGCGCCCGCGTAGGCCGTGTCCGCCGTCAACTGGATTGCCAGGTTTTTATGACCCATGACGACCTCGCTCGCGCCGGTGCTCGCCAGATTGTTCACCGTGGCGGTCGGGCCCGCGATCCCGGAAAGATCCAGGCTTCCGGAAGCGGACAAATCCACTCCGGAAGAAGTGGAAAGATCGCCGTCGCCCGTCAGGGTCAGGGTCTTGCCGTCCTCGACCGCCGTCTCGCCCTCGTGGCGCAAGGCGCCGCCGAGCGTGGCGTCATCCGCGATCGTCACGTCCAGATGGGCGGCGGTGTTGACGCCGTAGCTTGCGTGAGCGGAGTTGAATGTCAGCGTATTGACGCCGCCGCCCGTTCCGCCCGCCACCGTCCCGACGCCGAAGTCTCCCGTTTCCACGGTCAGCGCGCTGGCATTTTCCAGCGTGATCGTCCCCGCGTTCCGGATTGCGCTGTCGGTCTCGATCGTGAGCGCCGCGCCGTCGAGCGCCGCGCCGCCGCCGTTCGTGAAATCGAGCGTCGCGTCTTCAATGGCGCGGTTGCCGCCCGTCATGGAAAGCGCGTCGCCGTCGGCGGAAGTGAACGCGAGGGTCGAACCGTCCTCGGCGGTCAGGGTTACGTCGCCGCTCTCGACAATGAGCTTGCCGGTGGTGAGGGAAGACCCATCCACCACTTCCAGCGACGTGTTTGCTCCATTGATCGTCAGTGACCCCGCCACTGTGGCCGTGCCGATATGACGGATGGACAGCATCGCGCCGTCACCACTGAAATTCGCGCTGCCAGCGACGTGCAATCCGCCGCCCGTTATCACCACCCCCACCGCGCTCTGCGTTCCACTGGCGGCGGTCAGGTCGCCGCCAACATTGACGCGGCTGCCTATGAGGAGATTCACCTGTTCGCTAGAACTGGCATCGCTTCCCGTCAACTGCAGATCCGCCGTCGTGGTCAGGCTGCCGCCGTTCAAAGTCAGGCTGGTGATGTCGTTACTGCCAGCCGTGGCGAGGGTCACGGAGTCGACGACAACGTCGCCCGTTATGCTGTCAATCAAGGGCAAGGCGCTCTGGTCGGTGGTGGGGGCTATCGTGACGACATCTCCCACGGCGGGAACCGACGACGAATACCAGTTAGCGTTGTCAAGCCATTGTCGGTTATTGTTGCCAGTCCATTCTTGCGACGCCCCCATTGCCGCGCCGGAGAAGGCGAGGCCGAGGGCGAGGGCGATGGGGGTGAGGCGGTGGGGGCGGAGTTTGTCCGAGGGTTTCATGGCGATTTCCTTTCAGGTGTGGAGCGGGATGAAAAAAGCCCGCGCCGCGAACGCGGGAACGGGCGTGCGAAACGAAACCGCGCCCGCGAGGGACGCGGCGCGGCGGATCGAAAAGACGAACGGAAACCCGCCTCGCGCGCGCGAGGCGGGACGGACGGAAAGTCAGGCGTTAGAAGGAGGGAAGGCGCGTTGCGCGTTGCGCGTTGCGCGTTGCGCATGATAGCAGAATAAATCATCGATTCGCATGGATATTCCATATCCGGCAGGAGGGCAAGCCGCCAACAATGTAACCCAATGTCTTTCAAAAGTGCAATAAGTTTTTGGATTTCTTGACGAAAGGCATCGGGAGACGGCAAGAGGAGACGGAAGAAGCGTCCGGCGCGTCAAGCCGCGGGCCGGGCGCCGGGACGGCTTCGCCGCCCCGCGCCCGGGCGCGGCGAGGGCGGGCGCGCCTTCTCCCGATCGCCGGGATGGGCGTTACGCGGCGGCCGCGGCGGGCGGGGGCTTGAACGGCTCCAGTCTTTGGCGCGCGCGCGCGGCGGCGGCCCGCACCTGGTCCGGCGCCGTGCCGCCCACGTGGTCGCGGGCGGCGAGCGAGCCTTCCACGGTCAGCGCGGCGAAGACGTCGCGCTCGATGAGCGGCGAGAAGGCTTGCAGTTCGGCAAGGGTCAGTTCCGGCAAGTCCACGCCCTTTTGTTCCGCCGCCTTCACCGCCGCGCCGACGATGGCGTGGGCGTCGCGGAAGGGAACGCCCTTCCGCGCCAGGTAGTCGGCCAGATCGGTGGCGGTGGCGAACCCCTGCCGCAGGGCTTCCCGCATGGCGTCCGCGCGGACGCGGATGCCGCCGGCCAGCATGTCGGCGAAAATCCGCAGGGTGTCGGTCACGGTGTCGAGCGCGTCGAACACCGGTTCCTTGTCTTCCTGGTTGTCCTTGTTGTAGGCGAGCGGCTGGGCTTTCATCAGGGTGAGGAGCGCCACCAGATCGCCCTGCACCCGCCCCGTCTTCCCGCGCGCCAGTTCCGGCACGTCCGGGTTTTTCTTCTGCGGCATGATCGAGGAGCCGGTGCAGAAACGGTCGGCAAGGCGAATGAAGCCGACGCGCGGATTCATCCACAGCGCCAGTTCCTCGGAAAGCCGGGAAACGTGGGTCATGAAAAGCGCGCAGGCGGCGCAGAACTCGATGGCGAAATCGCGGTCGGAAACGGCGTCGATCGAGTTTTCGCATACCGCCTCGAACCCCAGTTCCGCGGCCACGAAGGCGCGGTCTATGGGATAACTCGTCCCCGCCAGCGCCGCCGCGCCCAGGGGCAGCCGGTTCACGCGCCGCCGGCAGTCGACGAAGCGTTCGCCGTCGCGCAGGAACATCTCGAAATAGGCGAGCAGGTGATGCCCGAAAGTGACCGGCTGCGCGACCTGCAAATGCGTGAATCCCGGCATGGGCGTGGCGGCCTCGCGCTCGGCCAGCGCGATCAGCGCCGCCTGGAAAACCGCCAGCAAGGCCAGGATGCCGTCGATTCCGTCGCGCAGGTAGAGCCGGATGTCGGTGGCGATCTGGTCGTTTCTCGAACGTCCGGTATGCAGCCGTTTTCCCGCGTCGCCAATCAGGGCGGTCAGGCGTTTTTCGAGATTGAAATGCACGTCTTCCAGATCGACCGACCATTGGAACTGTCCGTTTTCGATTTCCTGCCGGATAATCGCCATGCCCCGTTCGATGTCTTCCAGGTCGCGCGCGCCGATGATGCCCTGGCGGGCAAGCATCCTGGCGTGCGCCAGCGACCCTTGCATGTCGTGCCGCCACAGGCGCTGGTCGAAGGCGATGGAAGCGGTATAACGCTTGACCAAATCGGAAACGGGTTCGGAAAAACGACCCGCCCATGTATATTGCGGGGCTGGACTGGGATTCATGCTGGCGATGAAACAGGAGGGACAAGGATGGAAAGTATACGGCAAAACACACGCCATCTCCTGCCGGATTGGCGCAACCAGGGTGTGCTCTGGCGCGCGATCATCGGCGTCAACCTGTTGGCGCTGGGCGCGGCGCTGGTTGAGGCGCATACGCCGGCGGGCTGGCTGGCGGCCTTCATGGAAAACGCCGCCTGGGTCGAACCGCTCTTGCTGGCCAATCTCCTTTTTCTCGCGCTGGCGCGTGACGCGCTCTGGCGCTGTCCGCCCCGCCTGGGACAGGGCGTCGTGCTCCTGGCCGTTGCCGGCAGCGCCATTTTCTTGCAGGATAGCTGGCGCTTTCTCGGATTGACCCAGGATGGATTGATATGGCGCGCGGTCCTGCTCGCCGTCGGCTGCGCCGCGCTGGCGCTCGGTTATTTCGAACTGCGCGCCCAGGCGCTCCTGCCCTACCTGGCGGAGGCGCGGCTGGCGGCGCTGAACGCCCGCATCCGCCCGCATTTCCTGTTCAACGCCCTGAACGCCGCCATCGCCCTGATCCGCAGCGATCCGCGCGGCGCGGAAAACGCGCTGGAAAGCCTCTCCGATCTCTTTCGCGCGCTTTTGAAAAATACCCAGGAACTGACCCCGCTTTCCGCCGAAATCGCGCTGGGACGGCAATACCTGGAACTGGAAAAACTGCGGCTGGGCGAGCGCCTGCAAGCGCGTTGGGACATCGAAGTCCTGCCGCAGGATACGCTGGTGCCGCCCCTGATGCTGCAACCCCTGCTGGAAAACGCCGTCTATCACGGCATCGAGCCTTCGGCGCAGGCGGGTGAAATCCAGGTGCGCATGGACATGAAAGACGACCGGCTCCGGCTGGAGGTCATCAACACCATGAAAGACCCGGATGATCCCGGCGAAGGCCAGGAAGACCGGCCGGGCAACCGCATGGCGCTGGAAAACATCCGCCAGCGCCTGGCGCTATACTATGACATGGAGGCCACGCTGGAACACGGCGTCAAGAACGGCCTCTACCGGGTGCGCGTCGAATGTCCCTGCCGGACGCGCAATTTTTCCGTTTGACGCGACGCCGCCATGCAAATGCTGACCCTCCTGATAGTCGATGACGAAGACCTGGCGCGTTCGCGCCTGCGGGAACTCTTGGGCGACATCGCCAACGCCTGTCCCACCCGCGTCCTGTGCGAAGCGGGAGACGGCCTGGCGGCGCTCGACTGGCTGCAATCCGCCGCCGAACTGCCGGACGCGCTGCTGACCGACATCCACATGCCGCGCATGAACGGCCTGGAACTGGCGACACACCTGGGAAAACTGCAAAAGCCGCCCGCCGTCATCTTTACCACCGCTTATGACAACCACGCGGTACAGGCGTTTGAACTCCATGCCGTCGACTATCTCCTGAAACCGGTGCGCGTCCAGCGTTTGCTGGCCGCGCTGGAAAGGGTGCGGCAGGAACCGGGCGAAGGAGAGGAAACCTCGCGCAAATTGGTGTCCCTGCAACAGCAGGTCAGCGGCGGACGCCGCTATCTGCCCTGCCACGAACGGGGACGCCTCTTGCTGGTGCCGCTCGTCGAGGTGCTCTACTTCAGGGCCGACCTCAAATATGTCATCGCCCGCACACAGGAACGCGAATACGTGCTGGACGAGACCATCGCCGGACTGGAAGCGGAATTCCCCGGAAGTTTCATCCGCCTGCACCGCGCTTCCCTCGTCGCCCGCCGCGCCCTGGCGGGACTGGAACGCGCCCGCGAAGACAATGACGCCTACGGCTACGCCCTCTTTCGCCAGGTTCCCGACAAACTCCCCATCAGCCGCCGCCAATGGGCAACCGCCCGCGCCCTCGTTTTCGCGGGCGGCGACGCGCCCCGCGACACGCGCTCCGGCGGGGATTGAGCAAGGCGCGCGCAGGGGGCGGAGGACAGGAGCGCGCAGCAAGGCGGCACGTTCCCGCCTCGCCATTCCCCGGAGCGAAGCGGCGAAGCCATCCCGATCCGAAACCCGCGGCTTGACGCGCCGGTAACTTTTCCGTCCTCCGTCTTCTGTCCCCTGATACCTGTCCCCTGATACCTGATACCCTTCGTCCTTTCTTTTTATCGTCTGCTTCCCATGGATTTCCTGTTGTTGTTCAAGGCGCTGATACTTGGCGTTGTCGAGGGGCTGACCGAGTTCCTGCCGGTGTCTTCCACCGGACACCTGATCATTGCCGGAAGCCTGCTGGACTATACGGACGCGCAAAGCGCGGTGTTCGAGATTGTCATCCAATTGGGGGCGATTCTGGCGGTGTGCTGGCATTTTCGCGCGCGCGTCGCGCTGGCCCTGCGCGGCTGGCGGCATGACCCAGTACAGCGGCGTTTCTGGCGCTTGCTGGTTCTGGCCTTCTTGCCCGCCGCCGTGTTGGGCGTGTTGCTGCATACTTTCATCAAGGGCCATCTCTTCAATCCGCTTTCCGTCGCCTGCGCGCTGATCGGCGGCGGCCTCCTGATGCTCGGCATCGAGCGGCGCGCGGCGCGGCGTCCGGAGGCGATCCGGATACACACCGTAGACGACATGCGCTGGCCAGACGCGCTGAAGGTGGGCTTTGCCCAGTGCATCGCCATGTGGCCGGGCGTATCGCGTTCCGGCGCGACCATCATGGGCGGGATGATGTTCGGGTTGTCGCGCCAGACGGCGACGGAATTTTCCTTTTTCCTGGCGATTCCCACCATGTTCGCGGCCACATGCTATGACGTGGCGAAAAGCTGGGAACTGTTGCGCGCGGAGGACTTGCCCGTGTTTACGGTCGGTTTCGCCGCTTCCTTCGTTTTTGGACTCCTGGCCGTCAAGGGACTGATTTATTTCGTCTCCCGCCATACCTTCAACGGTTTCGCCTGGTACCGCATCGCCTTTGGCGGCGTGGTGCTGCTGACAGCCGGGATGGGCTGGGTAGAATGGACGGCGGATTGAGCGGATCCGCCACCTGCCCGGCTTCCCGATTTCATCCCGCAAATCCTTGAATTCGCCGGTTTATAATGCGCCGATGAACGAAAACGTACTTTTTGAAGAAAGCGGGAGCTTCCGGGCGGGCAGCGTCCTTGTGGATAACGACGCCAGCTTGCAAGTAGAACTGCCAGGCGGAAAACGCAGTAAAATCAAGGCGTCGCAGATATTGCTGCGCTTTCGGGATCCCGCGCCGGGACAGCTTCTGAAAGAGGCCGAGCCGCTGGCGGCGGATATTGATGTCGCGTTTCTTTGGGAGATTGCCGGTGAAGGCGAATTTGCTTTTCTTGATCTGGCCGAAGAGTACTACGGCCACAAGCCCGCCGCGCCTGAAGCGGCATCGTTGCTGCTTGCCCTGCACGGCGCGCCGGTTTACTTCCAGCGCAAAGGCAAGGGGATTTTCCGCAAGGCCGCTGCCGACACTCTCCGCGCCGCTCTGGCCGGTATTGAAAAAAAGCGTCAACAAGCGCTCGCCATCGAGGGTTGGGTAGAAGCCCTGACCGCCGGGAAACTGCCCGCCGAACTTGCGCCCCACGCGACCCGCCTGCTCGCCAGACCCGACCGCAATCGCCCGGAAATCAAGGCGTTTGAGGCCGCCGCCAACGCGCTTTCCTGTTCCTTGCCCGAATTGCTGCTGAAAACCGGCGCGCTGAAGTCGCCGTATGATGTGCATCTGCAACATTTCCTGGCCGAGCAGTTTCCCCGCGGCACGGGATTTCCGCCCTTCGACCCGCCCATTTTGCCCGATGACTTGCCGGATGCCGGCGTGCGCGCCTTTTCCATCGACGACGCCAGCACCACGGAAGTCGATGACGCCTTTTCGCTGGCTGTCTTGCCGGATGGCGGCTGGCGCATCGGCATCCACATCGCCGCGCCGGGACTGGCGCTGGCGCATGGCGACACGCTCGACGCCATTGCCCGCGCCCGTCTTTCCACCGTCTACATGCCGGGGCAAAAAATCACCATGTTGCCGGAAGCGGTGGTGGAAGCCTGCACGCTGGCGGCGGGACGCGATTGTCCGGCGGTATCGCTCTATCTCTTCGTCGACGCGGCGCAAAATATCGTCGCGCACGAGTCCCGCCTCGAACGGGTGCGTATTGCCGCCAACTTGCGCCATCACGAAATCGAACCCTGGTTCAACGAAACGAGTGTGCGGGGCGTGTTGCCGAACGAACCCTTTCGTGACGAACTGGCGTTCCTCTGGCGTTTTGCCAACGCGGCGGAAGCGCGGCGCGGCAAGCCTTCCGCCATCCAGGGCGCGAACGACTATACCTTTGAGATTACGGGCGACCTCTCCAACCCAGAGGCGTGCCGCGTCCATATCGCCGCCCGGAAGCGCGGCGGCCCGCTGGACAAGCTGGTGGCGGAACTGATGATCATCGCCAACGCCACCTGGGGCGGCTTGCTTGCCGAATGCCGGATTGCCGGACTGTATCGCGCGCAGGCCGGCGGCAAGGCGCGCATGACGACCGTGCCGCAGGCGCATGAAGGGCTGGGCGTACCGCAATACGCCTGGATGACCTCGCCCCTGCGCCGCTATTGCGATCTGGTGAATCAATGGCAGTTGATCGCCGCCCTGCGCGGAACGCCGCCGCCCTTTGCCCCGCGCTCCGCCGAACTTTTCGCCGCCCTGCGCGATTTTGAAACGACCTACGCCGCCTATGCCGAATTCCAGCGGCGCATGGAGCGTTACTGGTGCCTGCGTCATCTGGTGCAGGAATCCTGCGCGGAAGCCGTGGTCGTCGTGCGCCGCGACGAACTGGCGCGTTTCGAGACCCTGCCCCTGTTCGTGCGACTGCCCGGCGCGATCCATTTTCCCTCCGGTCAACGGCTGAGAGTGTCCATCGACCATCTGGATTTCCTCGCGCTGGAAGCGCATTGCCATACATTGGAATCGCTGGATGGCGCGTCGCTGGCGGCGGCGGAGGACGAGGCGCTGTTGCCGGAAGCCGCTGTCCCGCCTCCATTTCTCGCGGTCGCCGCGTCCGCGCCCTTCTGAACCATGTCCCTGGGCCTTCGTCTTTCCCAGTTCGCACAGGCGCATTCCCTGGGACTGGCCTTTGCGTTCTCCTTTTTTGCCCATGCGCTGCCTGTCGGCCAGAGTTATTTTTTTCCGGGGGGCGAACCCAGGAAGCAGGTGCGGGATCGGGGGCTGGAAGTCATCCTGGTCAACAGCAAGAGCGCCAGCGCGCCCAATGCCGAGGATGTCCAGGCGCTGGCGCAGACGAATCTGGAAGGCGGCGGCAATACCGGCGAAAACCGGCGCGTCGCCACGCCCCTGCCGCCCAATCGGCAGACGCAGACCGGCGATCAGCTCGAACAGACGCGGCGGCGGACGGAGGCGCTGGAAGCCCAGAAGCGCGAACTCACCGCCGCCTCCAGCAGCCTCAAGACCCGCAGGCGGGAAAAGGATGTATTGGATCCGCAGTCCGCCCCGCCCGCCGCCGGAGAAGACCTGCTCGAATCCGCCCGCGCGATGGCGCGGCTGGAAGGCGAAATCGCCCGGAATACCGACGCCTACAACAAACGTCCGCGCAAGGTCTTCATCGGCGCGCGTACGCAGGAATATCGCTTTGCCCAGTATATCGAGGACTGGCGGCAGAAAGTGGAACGCTGGGGCGCCCTCAATTACCCGGAAGCGGCGCGCGGCAAACTCTACGGCGCGCTGGTGCTGACCGTCACCCTGGACAAGAGCGGCAGCATCCTGGATATCCACATCGACCATCCTTCGCCACACAGCGTCCTCAACGACGCCGCGTACCGCATCGTCAAGGACGCCGGCCCCTACGCGCCCTTCCCGCCCGCCATCGCCCGCGACACCGACCAAGTGGTCATCACCCGCACCTGGACTTTTACACGGGGCAACAGCGTCGAGACCCGGTGACGGGGAGACCGGGAACCATGAACCCGCCCCCCAAAACAGACGCCAAGAAGCGATACGTTCGCGTCCATGGCAGCAAGGCCGCTGCCCGTCTCGCTTCGCCCGCCAGATCCATGGGAATCCGACGCGCTCGCGCTCCGCGCCCCATGGTTTTTCTGATTCCTGATTCTCGATCCCTGATGTATCATCCGGCTTCCCTGAGGAGACGATATGCGGTGGAGCAGGCGGCTGCGGCGGTATTTCGGAATCTATGCGCCAAACATGGCGATTCGTCCGCGCACAATCTGGTGCGCCCACACGGCGTTGGGCGCGGCGGGGATGTTGCTGCTGGTGGTGTTGGCGCATTTCGGAACGCAGTTGTTGCGGTCGCCGCAGGAGCGGGATGTGGATGTCCTGCGGGCGCGGCTGACGGAACTGGAAACGCGCGCCTTGCAGGGCGATGGCGTGTCGACTCGTCTGGAAATGGCGCACAGCGCCAATCAGCAGTTGGCCGATGAATTGAGGGTGCAGTTGGGCGAACAGGCGGTATTGAAAGACGATCTGGCCTACTTTCTGAATCTGGTGCCCGCAGGCGCGCGTGAGGGCGAGGTGCGGCTGGAACGTTTCGTTCTGCGTCCCGACCCGCTTTCGACGCAGACGAATCCGGCGATGGCGCGGCATTATCGTTACAGCGTACTGGCGGGCTATCACGCGGGACGCCAGACGCAGGAATTCACAGGGACGCTGCAATTCGTCCTCTTCGTGACGCGAGAAGGGCGGCCGCAGGAGATCCGCTGGCCGGAAAACCCGACGGCGTCTTCGGCGGAATACCAGGTCAAGACCCATCATTGGGTACGCAAGGAAGGCGTCTTGTTCCTCACGGAAGGCGATGTCCTGAACAAGGCGGAATTGCGCCTCTTAAAGGACAACGCAATACGGGCCACCGCGACTTTTACCTTTTGACAGGAGATTATCGGCATGTTCAACAAAAAAACGACGACAGGCGCGGCCACCCAGATCGATAGCCTGATCGGCAAGGGCACGAAAATCGAAGGCAACCTCTTTTTTTCCGGAGGGTTGCGCGTGGATGGCGAAATTCACGGCAAGGTGATAGGCGAAGCTCCGTCGACAACCCTGGTGTTGAGCGAGCACGGCGTCGTGAACGGACATGTGGAAGTGACTTATCTGGTCGCCAACGGCAGCATTAATGGCCCTGTGCGGGCGACGGAGTTTCTGGAGTTGCAGCCCAAGGCCAGGATCGAAGGCGACATGGAATACGGCATGATCGAAATCCAGCAGGGCGCGGTCATCGAAGGCAGACTCCTGCGCCTGACGCCCGAATCCGCAGGCAAGACGGAAGAACCGCTGGCGGAAAAAACCGAAAAGCCCGAAAAGCCCGAAAAATCGGACGAAGAGGCATGATTCCAACCAGACGCGAGCCAAACAAGGTTCGCGCCTTCCCTCCCCGCCATGTTGCGGGCGATCGGGAAATAGGAGACCGAATGCCCTCGCCTCGTCAAAAGCGAGGCGCGAAGCGCCGGTGACAGTCCTCAGTCTACCGGGCGCTTCGCGCCCGCGAGGCGGCTTCTGGATCGCTGCGGGGATATGAAGTCCCCTCGCAATGACGGTGGATCGAGCGATGGGTTTCATCTGTCCTCAGTCCTCTGATCCCCGGCCTTTTCGATCAGGATTGACCTTGCCGCTTTCCCGCTCCCATAATGTGCCCTCTTTTTACAGGAGTTCCCCCCATGAACGACAACACGCCATCTCCCCTCATTTTTACCGACAGCGCCGTAGACAAGGTGCGCGAGCTGATTGCGGAAGAAGGCAATCCCGAACTGAAGCTGCGCGTGTTCGTTACGGGCGGCGGCTGTTCCGGGTTCCAGTACGGTTTTGCCTTTGAAGAGGGCGTAAACGAAGATGATACGCAATTTGAAAAAAATGGCGTGACCCTCTTGATCGATCCCATGAGCTATCAATACCTGGTGGGCGCGGAAATCGACTATAGCGAAGGGCTGCAAGGCGCGCAGTTCGTCATCCGCAATCCGAACGCCACGTCCACCTGCGGTTGCGGCTCGTCCTTCGCGGCCTGAGGGTGCCGTGAGGGCAGCGCGAGGACGGGGGGCTATTCGAAGCGGGTGGCGGGCGTATCGCGCATGAGTCGCAGTAGGGCGAGTTGCGTCCGTGTCGCCTGGTCGAACGAGACGAGTTGCGACTCGCCCAGGGGCGGCGTTTCCGGGATGCTCTGGCGCATCGGATCCACCTGGACGCCATTGACGCGGAATTCATAGTGCAGATGCGGTCCGGTAGACCAGCCGGTATTGCCGGTATAGGCGATGATGTCGCCCTGGTTTACCCGATCGCCCTTTTTCAGTCCCTGGGCAAAGCGGCTCAGGTGCGCGTAGGCGGTCTGGTGGTTGCCCGCGTGGGAAAGCAGCACGAAGTTGCCATAGCCGCCGGATGGCCCGACGAACTGCACCACGCCGTTGCCGGTGGCGCGAACGGGTGTGCCGATGGCCGCGCCGTAATCCACGCCCTTGTGCGCCCGCCAGGTCTTGAAGATGGGATGCAGGCGTTGGGAAAACCCTGAAGTGATGCGGGAAAAGGCCAGCGGTGAGCGCAAGAATGCTCTTTTCAGGCTCTTTCCATCGGCGTTGTAGTAGCCGTTCTTGCCGTTTTCCTCGTAGTAGAACGCCTGATGCGTCCGTCCGTCGTTTACGAATTCGGCGGAAAGAATGCGTCCCGCGCGCGGCACGATTTGTCCCGGATAACGCTGGATGTCATAGACCAGCGTAAAGCGGTCGCCCTTGCGCAGATCGCGGTGGAAGTCGATGTCGCCGGAGAAGATTTCCGCCATCTGGACGGCGATGCCGTCCGGGATGCCCGCGCTGTCGGTCGCGCCGAAGAGCGAATAACGGATTTCACCGGTTTTTATCACCTGCCGGCTTTCGTAGCGCATCGTCTCTTCGCGGGTGACGAACCCCTGGGGCTGACGTTCGACGAGGGTAGCGGTGTTGCCGCCGTTCATGGGAAAGTGGAAATCGAGCAGGAGGCCGTTCCCCGTGGTGCGGGCAATAACCACGCGCCCCGGCACGAGCTGGCGATGCAGTATCTGCGTTTCCGGCGCGAAAAGCAGATAGCGTCGGGCCTCTTCGTCTTCGATATTCAGCCGGGCGAGCAGGGCGCCAAGGGTATCGCCCCGGCTGATGCGCGCCTCCCGCAGATAGCGATCGTTGCCCTGGTCGATTGGCGTGCCGGAGGCGATGTCGAGGGCTTCCACGACATCCGTGACCACATCCGGCGGCAGCGTGGGGCTGGGCGTTACCGCGATGGCCGTGACCACGCCGAGGATCGGCGCGACGCCCGCGAGCGCCAGCTTCCCGCGCCAGCGCGGAAAGTGGTCGCGTATCCAGGGGTGGTTTAGAATGTTGCGCTTCATCGTAAAACTGACTCAGGTTTGAAACACCGTCCGCCCGAAAATACTGGCGCGGCGTTTCCCGCTGTCGCTGTAAGTGACGGAAAGCCCTGAATTCTACGCCTGAACCGAGGGGAAACAAACATGCAAGAACTGGAAGCGCGCCTGCGCCAGATCAAACGCGGCTGCGAGGAAGTGCTGCCGGAGGGCGGGTTGAGGGAAAAACTGCAAGCAGGGCGTCCACTGCGCGTCAAGGCCGGATTCGACCCCACCGCGCCCGACCTGCATCTGGGGCATACCGTGCTCATCAACAAGCTCCGGCACTTCCAGGATCTGGGGCATCGGATATTGTTCCTGATCGGCGACTTCACTGGCATGATTGGCGATCCCAGCGGCAAGAACGTTACGCGCCCGCCGCTGACGCGCTCGGAAGTGCTGGAAAACGCCAGGACCTACCAGGAGCAGGTGTTCAGGATACTTGACCCGGAAAAGACCGAGGTGCTTTTCAATTCCGCCTGGTTCGATACTCTGGGCGCGCCCGGCATGATCCGCCTGGCGGCGCAGCATACCGTGGCGCGGATGCTTGAACGCGACGATTTCGCCAAACGCTATGCGGACGGCCAGCCGATCGCCATCCACGAATTCCTTTATCCGCTGTGCCAAGGCTACGATTCCGTGGCGCTGAAAGCCGACGTGGAACTGGGCGGCGCCGACCAGAAATTCAATCTCCTGGTGGGGCGCGAATTGCAAAAGCATTACGGACAGCCGCCGCAGTGCGTGTTGACGCTTCCTCTGCTGGAAGGACTGGATGGAGAAAAAAAGATGTCCAAGTCGCTGGGGAATTACATTGGCATCAACGAGCCGCCCAGGGAGATCTTTGGGAAGCTGATGTCCATTTCCGACCCGTTGATGTGGCGCTATTACGAACTGCTTTCTTTCCGCAGCGAGGCGGAAATCGCGCGTGACAAGGCGGAGGTGGAAACGGGGCGGAATCCGCGCGATCTCAAGGCGGCGCTGGCCGTGGAAATCGTCGCCCGCTTTCATGGCCAGGCCGCCGCCAGGTCGGCGGAAGCGGAATTCGCGGCGCGTTTTCGCCAGGGCGTCCTGCCGGACGACATGCCCGGATTCGTCCTGAAGGCGGAAGGCGCGGGACTTTCCATCCTCTACGCCCTGAAACAGGCGGGACTGACCGCCAGTACTTCCGAAGCCATCCGCATGATCCGGCAGGGCGGCGTCAAGGCCGATGGCGAGCGCGTCAACGACAAGGATTTGCTGCTGCCGGCGGGCGCGACGGTGGTATTGCAGGTGGGCAAACGCAAGTTCGCAAGCGTGACGATAAAGGCATGATGCGGCGATAATACGGCCTTGTTTTTCAATTTGGAGATTTTCATGACAAAGATGCTTTTCTGGGGGCTTTGCGTCGTAATGGCGGGCGGGATGATGACGGACGCAAAAGCCGCGCCCAGGGGCGTATGCGGCGTGTTTCAGGATGAAGCCCGGAATGCGACGGCGCGTATCGTCAGCGCGAACCGCATGGAAATGCGCTACAAGGACGCGCATATCGCCCCCAGGTTTTTTCTCTATCAACGCTCCGGCAACACCCTGAAGGCCGAGAATCTGGATGCCGTTTATGGCGATCCCCTGGAATTCACGCTTTCCGGGGACGGGCGCGTCCTGCGCTATTCCAACATGTTCGATGGGGAAATTCGGCTCCAGCGCAACGAACGCCTGGATTGCGGCGCGGAAGACGTGGCGACGAATCCGGCGGGACGAGCCTGTCGTCAGGACATCGGCGTGTGCAAGGAAAAGTCCCGTCAGGCGAGCCAGGAAGACCTGGAAGCGTTGTGCGCGGATCATTTGCCCTTTGCCTGCCTGATGCTGATCGAGCGTTACGAGGATGCCGCGAACGCAACGGAGGGTGAAGAAGTTCCCGCCGTCTGTCGTGAAGGCGATCCCGCTTTCGACGTGACCGCTTGTGAAACCGCTGTCGCGCAGGCGATTGCCGTGAGCTTTGCGAAGATTCTTTCCTCGGATGCCGCCAAGCCGCTTGCCGCCGGGACGCTCGACCGCCTGCCCGCGCTGTGCGTGGAAAACGCTTCCAGCGCCCTGTGTCAGGAAGTCGCGGAAAAACTCTGGGATGGCGGACGTTATCTCGATGCGGCAAAAAGTCTGCGCCACGCCTGCGCCGCGCCGATCGATGACGCTTCCGTCTGCGCCGGAGCCGAGGCGCTTGCCGCGCTGGATGCGGGGGCACTGGCGCAGCCGGCCACGGAAATTTTGCCCTGCGGTCATTATCTGGCCGCTACAGGCTTGATTTCGGAACTCACCTTTACCGATAACGGCAACGTGGGCGTCGGCCTTGGCGTGACGCTGCGCGCCCGCCTGGAAAACGGACTGGTGCGCATCCGCCATGAAAGAGGAGGGGATTTCGTCCTGCGCCGTCTTGCCGATGGCCGCTTGCTTGGCCTTGACAGCTTCAACCGTTACGCGCTCTACAGCCGCGACGGCGGGCAGGAGCGGTGCGCCGCGCCTGCCCGCTACCGTGAAGCCGAACTCAAGGCGGATTGCCACGCTGGTGAAAGCATGGCAGCGTGCTGCGAACGCGGCGGCGTACAGGGTTGCAACGGCATGGGGCATTCGGCGGCCCTGGCGGGCGATTGGGATGGCGCGCTGGAATTCTATCAGCGGGTCTGCGCGGCGGATGTGCGTTCAGGCTGCGAAAATATGACGAAGATCGGCACGGAAGCGGCGAAGGCGGCGCTGGAATCCCTCTGCGCCAAGGATGCTGAAGCTGTCGCCTGCGATGTTGCCGAACTTGCGAATTGGGCGTTGCTGGGCACGAATCGCGCGTTGCAGGATGCGTTGCAGTCCATCGAAGCGGAGGCGGCGTCCGAATAGATTTGCCCGCAGGCATCGAAGGCCGCGCGGAGGCGCTTGCGTTCCGGTATTGCGCCATTGCCGGGACGCAGGCGGGCGTTCGCAAAAAAAATTTCGGGTTTTGCGGTTGACAGTCTTTTTTCCTTCTGTAGAATGCGCGGCTCTTTGGAGGCGGAAGCCGCCGCCAGAGAATGTTCTTTAACAATGAGACGACCGATATTTGTGGGTGTTTTGGGGTTTGGCGCGTTGGTTTGTGCTGGCGCGCTGAGGCTTGAAATGCTTCACGGAGAGAAGTAAATGCGCTGATGCTT
>JAIRMN010000174.1 GCA_031258715.1 Zoogloeaceae bacterium | reverse complement strand
GATGGCATTTAGCACCTGGAGGTTCGTCAGGCTGACATTGCCACGCTGGCGCGGCAGGCAGTCTTCAATTTGCTGATATTGCGCTTCGCTAATTTCCATTACCGTAGAATATCATTTTTCTGGGCTAGTGTGAACACGCCCTAGACAGGAAGCGGCGTAGGAGGGCGCGGCCTTCTGGGTAGGAGGATTTTGGCAGGGCCTCGGCTTCTTCCAGGGCGACGAGGAGGGCGCGGCGGCAAGATTGGAAGCGGCGTTCGTCGCTTTTCAGGGCGGCAACCCGCGAAAGCAGTTTTTTTAGCAGGGCGCTGTCCGCCAGCACACGCCGGGAATCCCAGTCGACAGCGCGCGCCAGACCCCGGCAGGCGTATTTCAGGCGCACGAAATCGGGGTTTTCCTGGAGACGCAGGGCCATCAATCCCTGCGTTACGCGCTCCGTTTCCGCCGCGCCGCGCCGGTTGTCCGCTAGGTCGCGCGTCCCTTCCAGGCTGGCGCGCATCTGCGCCGAAGCGCCGAACAGTATCTGGCGCGGGCGTCCGGCAAGGGCGGCGGAGAGGCGTTTTTCCAGGTCATTCAACGGCGCGTTCATCATCCATCCAAGGGGCAGCGCGCCTCTTCCTCCAGCGGCAGGTCGTGGCCGATGGCGCGTGTTTCGCCCAGTTCCAAGAATTCCAGGCGCAATTCAAGGCGGCGGCTGGCTTTCGGATCGGCCTTTAGCGCATTGAAGGAAGAGCCGCTGACTAGGAACAAATCGCGCACCATGCGCCGGTCTTCGGCGCTCAGTGTGGCGGAAGCCTCCGGGGAAAGCAGGACGCACAGCAGGCGTTCGGCGCGTTGCAGGGAAAGATTGAGGTTATAGAGATAGCCGCCGCGCGCGTCGGCGAAACCTTCCACCACCACGCGCTTTAGCCATTTCTTGCCCAACGGCTCGCGCGCCAGGCGGAGAATCTGCGGCGTCATCTCGCGCAGGAGCTTCACCTGTTCGGGATACAGGCGGTGACTGTCGGTCTCGAATCGCGCGCGCTCGCCAAAATCCACTACCCGTCCTCGCACGCTGACGCCGGGAAAATCGGCAGCGATACGCGAAAGCGCGTCCATGAAGGCGTCAATTTCCTCCGCACGCCCCGTCTTCTGGTCTTCGCTCCGGGCGATGTCCTGGGTGATGGCTAGGAGCGCCACGCTCATGGCGACCAGGAAGAGCGCCATCAGCGCCGTCATGAGATCGGAAAAGGAGATCCAGAAGGGTTGTTCCGCCGTGTCGGGATGTGGCGCGGGCGGCGATGGACGGCGCGTCATTTGCGTTCTGCCGCGAGGTTTTCCAAGGCGTCGCCCAGGGCTTCAATGGCGCCTTTCAGATAATCGACCGCCATCGCTACTTCCTTGTGAAACTGCTGGTTGCCCGCGCTCAGTGTGCGTTCGATATTTTCGGCAAACCGCCGGTGCGCTTCGCCCAACACCTGGTTTACGCCTTCCAGATAGGCGCTCGCCTCCGTCTTGGCGGCGGAAAGCGACTGCGCGGCGGCTTCCATGCGTCGCGTCAGTTCGTCCGTCAGCGCCGCCTCGCGGCGGGATTGCTGCACAATGCCGCGCAATTCGACCAGCATCGCGGCGATGGCCTCGCGGTTGCGCGCCTCATGATGCATCACCGCGCTGGCTTCCGTCGCTGCCTGCGCTAGGGCGGACGAGGCCGCGAGCAACTGGCCGCTCACTTGGGCGCTGGCTTGGGCGAAATCGTCCGCCGCCTTGCCGACGCCGCTGCCCACGCGGGAGAGTCCTTCGGTAACGGCGCCGACCGCGCCTTGGCTCATACCGTCGATGCGGGCGACAATCCGATCTAGCTCGCGCGTCATGCGTCGCATCCCTTCGGCGCCTTGGAGGAGCAAGCCTTCCAGTTCCCTGCTGCCGTGTCCCCATTGCGCTTCCATGCGCTGGGCAAAGCCGGAAAGCAAAGGTTCCAGCGCGCGGGCGGAAACTTCGCCCTGATGCCTGCCCGCGGCTTCCACCGTCGCTGCCATGCGTGCCAGGGGTTCGCGCAGATTCCTGCTGACCGCTTCACTCACGCTCTCCGCGATGTGCGCACTCATCTCCCGCCACAAGGCCGTTTGCGTCGCCTGCTGTTCAAGGAGCGGCGCGGCCAGGCTTTTGTGGAGTTCGTCCGCCAGCGTCCGCAGGAAATCCTCGCCCTGTCGTGCCGCCTGTTCGCTGGCCGCCACTAGGCGCGAGAGATATTCTTCTTCCACGCCGCTTTCAAAGAGGCTGTCGATCTGTTCGGCCAGTCGCGCCGTCAGGCGGTAGGCGAGCGTCACCAGCGATTTTTCCGTCCAGGTCGCCAGCATCGCCAGCGTGATCGCCAGGGCGGAAACCTGGAAAGCGTGACCGACACCCTGGATCAGATTCCCCAAGCTCAGGCGCACCGTGTCGGTATCGCTGTTGACCTCGAAATGGCTCAGTCCCGCAATCAGTCCGGCAAAGGTGCCGATGATGCCAATACCAGTGAGTATGCCGGGAAGATGACGATAGAACCCGGTGTTCAACGGCGTATCCACCAATGCCATGGGCGTGAGGAACTGTCCGGCAACGGCGGTCGCGCGCAATCTGCCGCCGGAGCCGCCCTGCCGGTGCAGGGTTTGGGCGTATTCGCGCCACAGGTGACGCAGGGGCGCGGTCGTCATCACCTCTTGGGCGATCCGTTCCGGCGTCGGCGTTTCCTTGCCAGAAATCGCCGACAACGCTCGAATCGCCCGCCGCAACCGCGCCTGCAACAACAAGGCGGGCAGGACGAAACGCAACAGAAACACCAACGCCAGCAACACCAACAGGGCAAACACCAGCCCCGTTCCTCCCGGCCCATTCCAAAGCGTGGCAAGACTGCTCATGAGGCGCATTCCCCGTGGCGTGACGACAAGGCGCGATGGTACCAGAGGAGAGGGCGATCAGGAATCAGGAGACAGGAGACAGAGTGAACCTGTCCCCCCCTCCCCCCAAAAAAATGGATGCCAGGAAGCGATAGTTTCACCGCCATTGCAACCTGGAGGTTCCCGTGCGCACCATTTCCCGTCGTCGCTACACAGACGATTCAAGACTCAGGCCATCGCCCTGGCGGAGTCCGGCTGGTCAGGCCAGGGCGGCCCGGCAGTTGGACATGCCGGTCAAGACGCCGTGCCACTGGCTGGAGGCCGCGCTAGTCAGCCGTTGACTTCTCCCGGTCGCAAGCCGGTCAGTGAGATGGAGAGCGAATCAATCCGGCTGCTGATTGAGAACGCCACGATCGGGATGGCGCGCGAAATCCTGAAAAAAGCGGCGGCATTCTTC
>JAIRMN010000160.1 GCA_031258715.1 Zoogloeaceae bacterium | reverse complement strand
AGTCCAGGAAACATTGTCCCAGTTGTCCGCGCTGTACCCGGAGAGTTTGTCCTACGCCAACCTCGACGAAGCCGATTGATTCAGATGGCGGCTGGTAACACGACTGCTTGTTCTACCCCGAAACGGGGTTCGGTATCCTTGACTTGAAAATGAGAACTGTTATTATACACGAATTTTTCTCAAAGCAAACCTTTTCATTCAGAAAAACGCTTCGGCGCACATCCAGACATGCAGAGCACCACGCAAACCCGACTCTTTTCCGGCATTGCCGTCCTGGCCGCCTTCTCCCTCTACGCGCGCGTCGTCGGCTATGGTTACTAACTTTTTCGTTAATAAAGTCATTTTATATATTGTAACCCATTGATTTTCCTTTGTTCGTTGGCTGGGGAACTGTCTCTACTAACAGAAAGGTTAGTATCTGTACGACGACTTCTTCATTTTCCAGGGCAGCATCTCCACGCTCTTGGACGCCTTCGATCTGGACACGCTCTTTCGTCCCTTTCTGTCCATGAGTTATTTCCGTCCGCTGACCCTGTTTTCCTTCTGGCTGGATGTCATGCTGGTCGGCGATCGTCCGGGATTCTTGCACGCGCTGAATCTCGCCCTGTTCCTGGTGAATGTCTTCCTGGTGTTTTCCATCTGCCGCCGCCTGGCGGAAATCCTGGGCAGTCCGCATGTCCTCTGGCGCGCTTTCGCCGCCGCCCTCATCTACGCGCTGCACCCGGTCATGGTGGAAACGACGGCGTGGATTTCCGGACGTTTCGACATTCTGGCCACCACGCTCATCCTGGGCGCGACGCGGGTCTATCTGAGCCAGCGCCCCGGACGCCTCCCCCTTGCCGCCTTTGCCCTGCTGGCCTTTCTCGCCACGCTCGCCAAGGAAACCGGCGTCATGCTCTTGCCGGGCATCCTCTGCCTGGCGCTGGCCATCGCGGTCACGCGCCATGAAGCGCCGCTTTCCCGCGCGCATCTGCGTTCGTGTCTCGCCCAGAACGGCGCGATCCTGAAGACCAGTCTGGCGGTTATCCTGCTTTACGCCGTCGCGCGCCTGATATTCGAGGCCAATTCCTATCTCGATTACGCGGTCTCGGTGGGGCGCGTGGTTGGTTATGACAAATATCCCCTTCCCCTCCTAGCGCTGGAAGCCCTGAAATTCTATTTTTACCAGGCAATCTTTCCTTTCGCCACGATGACGCCGCAGCATCCGCTCACGATGATGTTCGTCCCGTGGAGCGTAACGGACATCCTCGGCAACCTTGTCACGCTTGCCGCCTTGGGCGCGCTAATCTTCCACGCCCTGCGCCGCCAGTCCGCCGCCGCCTGGATCTTCCTTGCCGGAATGGGCTATCTCGTCCTGGTGCTGCATATTTTTCCCATACAGATCAGCGGCAACCTGGGGAACGAACGCTTCTTGACCACGCCGCTGGCCTTCTGGTCCATCGCCGCCGCCCTGACGCGCTGGGAAGCGATCTTTGCCGCGCCCTTCATGCAACGGCTGGCCGCGGGCATGAATGTGTTTTCCCCGCGCCTCTTCGCGCAAATCGTTGTCGTAGCCTGGCTTGCCATGCTCGCCTGGACGACGCACACGACCATTCCCTTCTGGCGGGATGGCGTCACCCTCTGGAGCTGGAGCCTACAGGCGTTCCCGCGCGACGGCCTCAGCCGCCAGAATTATCTGGGCAACGTGCTCAAGACTGCCCCGGAAGCGGCGGAAAAAGCCGTGGAATACCTGTTCCGGCAAAGCGGCTATCTTTCCGCCAAGGAGTCGCTCGGTATTGCCAACGCCTTTCTGGTCATGGGCGACCCAAAGGCCCTGCACTACCTGGACGCGGTTCGGAATGAAACGAAAAACGACGCCCTGAACCTCCATCTCAAACCCGACGCGGAATCCCTGCGCGCGAAACTTTCCGAAGAAGATATCTTCCTGATTTCCCATTACCACCTGCTCTCCTCGATGAGCAGCTTCGTCCTCCGGAAAAACCCGCTGACCGCGCTGGAAATGAACGAAACCGCCATCTGGTATCTGCGGGGAAAAGAAGAACTGACATCCAAAGACACCTATGCCCACGATTTCCGGAGAGCCGCCTACCTCTACGGCCTCGGCTTCTTCGACGCCGCCAACGGTCTGCGCGATAAACTGGCAAAAGTACGCGGCGTCGACAGGGAAGCCATCAACAAATCACTGAAACCGCTCCTGGACGCCTACTGCAAGACCGAGGAACCCAAAACGGAAACCCCGCCTGAAGCGAAAGCCCCCCAGACAGAAAACATGGCCTTGCGCGCCTGCGAACAGATCGAAACGGCAATGGCAACGACGACAACGGATTGACAGTCATTCTCCGGAGCAAGACGCCGCGACACAGGCCTCCGCCCCTCGCCATTGCGAGGCGCGACATGGAACGCTCCCGCCTCGTCATTGGGAGGAACAAAGCGACAGAGCAATCCAGATTCGTAACCCGCGGCGCGAATCGCCGGTAACGCTTCTGTCCTCTGTCATCCGTCTGAATCACGCCTGTGCGTAAAATGATATTGATTTTCATTTAGTAGTGCGTTACCCTGCCGCCGTGATTCATTGACTTTCGGGAAATCATCATGCCACACACCAAAATGCCTGCCGGAGCCGTTTCCGTGCGCAAATGCCTCGCCGCCCTGGGGGGGCTGTGGGTTTTTCTGGGACTTTCCGCGGCCTTCGCCCAGGAAGTCAATCTTTATTCGGCGCGTCACTACGAATCCGACAAGACGCTCTACGCCCTCTTCGAGAAGGAAACCGGCATCAAGGTGAATGTGGTGAGCGCCAACGCGCCCGAACTCATCGAGCGCATCAAGCGTGAGGGCGCGTCCACGAACGCGGATCTCTTCATTACCGTCGATGGCGGCGTCCTGAATACCGCGAAGAACGCGGGCATCCTGCAAGCCATTGTCTCGCCGATCACGCTCGAAAACGTGCCCGCCGCCCTGCGCGAGCGCGAAAACCACTGGGTCGGCCTCACCACCCGCGCCCGCGTCATCGTCTATTCCAAGGCGCGGGTGCGGCCTGATCAGCTTTCCACCTATGAAGACCTGGCTTCTCCCAAGTGGAAGGGGAAAATCGTGGCGCGGCCATCTTCCGGTCTCTACGACCAATCCCTGCTCGCTTCGCTCATCGCCCTGGACGGCGAGGAGAAGGCGCTCGCCTGGGTGAAGGGCGTCGCGGCGAATTTCGCTCGTCCGCCCAAGGGCAACGACCGCGCGCAAGCCAAGGACATCGTGGCTGGACTGGGCGACGTGGCGCTGATGAATACCTATTACATCGGGCAGATGCTCCATTCCAAGGACCCGGAGGAAGTCCGCGCGGCGCAGGAAGTGGGGATATTCTTTCCCAACCAGAAAACCACCGGCACCCATCGCAACGTGAGCGGCGTGGCGCTGACGAAACACGCGAAGAATCCGGAGAACGCCATCCGCTTCATCGAATTCCTGACCAGCGTCCCGGCGCAGGAGCGGTTTTCCGCCGACAATTACGAATTCCCGGCGAACCCGAAGGCCAGGAAACATCCGCTCCTGGAAAGTTGGGGAACCTTCAGGACGCAGGACATCGACTTTTCCGCGTTGAGCGCGCATAACGCCAAGGCCATCCGCTTCTTCGCCGAAGGAGGATGGAAATAGCCAGGGATCAGGAATCAGAAAAACCGTTTCATATCAGACGGCCTTTCGGGTGGCGAAGCGCCGCGTGGATTGCCATGTCGTTTCGCGCTTTGGCGCATGTGACGCGCCATGCGCGTTCGTTTAATGATCGCGCTGAAGGCTGGAACGGCTGGACGGCGATCCGCGCGCTCGCCTTCCTGTGTGTGCTCCTGCCGTTCTTGGCGCTTGCGGGCGGACTTTTTTCGCCGCCCGGCGAACATTGGCCCTATGTGCGCGATCATCTCTTGCGCGCCTATTTCACGGAAACGCTCCTCGTCACATTGGGCGCGGGCGTCTTTGTCGGGATGATCGGCGTGGGGCTGGCCTGGGTCGTGAGCCTCCATGAATTTCGCGGTCGCCGCTTCTTCGACCTAGCGCTTGTGCTGCCGCTGGCCGTTCCGCCCTACATCGCCGCCTACGCTTATGAGGGTCTCCTGGGTTATACCGGCGTAATCCAGGTCTTCCTGCGCCGCCATTTCGACTTTTCCCTCGCGCGCCTCACCACGGAAATCCCGGCGCAGGCGTGGGCCATCTGGGTGTTCGGTGTCACTCTCTTTCCCTATGTCTATCTCCTGACCCGCGCCTTCCTGCGCCACCAGAGCGCGGCGCTTTTCGAAAACGCCCTCCTTTTGGGCGGACGCGCGCGTCTTTTCCGGCGTGTGGGACTACCGCTCCTGTGGCCATCGGCGACGGCGGGCGTCATCCTCGTCTGCCTCGAAGTCTTGAATGATTTCGGCGTCTCCAGCCATTACGGACTCACCACTTTCACCACGGCCATCTTCGCCGCCTGGTTCGGCATGGGGGACGCGGACACGGCCATCCGCCTGGCGCTGATCCTGCTCGGCCTCGTCTTTTTCGCGCTCCTCATCCGCAAGGCGCTGCACGACGCCCGGCGTTACCATGTCGTCTCCAGCCAGGAGAAATGGCTCTCTCCCCAGCGCCTCCGGGGATGGCCCCAGGCGGGCGTCCTGCTCTTTTGCGGCCTCGTCTTCCTGGCCGGATTCCTCGCGCCGCTCCTGCAAATGCTCCATTGGCTGCGCCTGAGCTGGCGGGGCGCCTTCACCGCCGATCTGGGCGGCGCGCTCTTCTATACCCTGGGCGTCTCGAGTGTAGCCGCCCTCTTCATCATGATCGCGGCCACGGGCACGGCGAACGCCAACCGTCTCTTCCGGAGCCGCCTTTCCGCGCCGCTCTCCCAGGGCGCGACTTTGGGGTACGCGATTCCCTCGGCGGTGCTCGCCATCGGGGTCATCAGTTTCTTTACCGGCGCGGATCGCTGGATCGCCGCGATCTTTCCCTTCCTGCCGGAGCGTTTCTTGAGCATGAGCAGCTTTCTCCTGGTCTTTGCCTATGGCGTCCGGTTTTTCACCATCGGTTATCAATCCGTGGAAGCGGGCTTTGCCAAGATTGGCAGGGTCTATGCCGAAGCCTCGCGCACACTGGGACGGGGCGTTACCGCCACCTTCCTTCGCGTGGACATGCCCATGATTCGCCACGCCCTCCTGGGCGGTTCCGCCCTCGTCTTCATCGACATCCTGAAGGAACTGCCGCTGGGTCTTCTGCTGCGCCCCTTCAACACGGAAACCCTGGGCACACTGGTCTATCACTTCGCCAACAACGAGGCGCTGGAAGAAACCGCCCTGCCCTCCCTGTGCATCATTCTCTCCGGGGCGGTCTTTCTTCTGCTGACGAAGGTTTGGGGAAAAGGAGACGAAACCCATGTTTCTGGAAATTGACGATCTGTCCTTCGCCTATCCGGGCAAGGGGCGTCCCTGGGTGCTGGAAGGCTGCGGCCTTGGCGTGGAAGCCGGGGAACGGGTCGGCGTTTCCGGCCCCAGCGGACAGGGCAAAAGTACGCTCTTGCGGCTCATCGCGGGACTGGAGCGTCCGCAAAAAGGCCGGATTGTCATCGATGGAAAAGTTGTGGCAAGCGCGGAACATTGCCTCGCGCCGGAAGCGCGACAGGTTGGGATGGTCTTCCAGGATTACGGTCTCTTCCCGCATATGACGGTAGCGCAAAACATCGCCTACGGCCTCTGGCGGCAGAACAAAAAAGCGCGGCGCGAACGGATGGCGGCCATGCTGGAACTCATCCGCATGACGGAATTTTCCGCGCGCTATCCCTATGAAATCAGCGGCGGGCAGCAACAACGCGCCGCCCTCGCCCGCGCGCTCGCGCCCAACCCCAAGCTCCTGCTTCTGGACGAACCCTTGAGCAACCTGGACGCCGCCCTGAAAACGGAAATCCGCGCGGAAATGCGCGCCCTCATGGAACAAAGCCGCCTCACCTGCCTCTTCGTCTCCCACGACCTCGACGACTTGCAAGCGGTATGCACGCGCATCGTCCAAATCAGGGATCCAGCGCCAGAAGCCAAAAGCCAGAAGACAGAGAAAAACCAGGAAAACCCCGATTAATCGCCATTCTCCAGAACGGAACAGCGATCAGGAATCAGAGGACAGATCTGTTTTCAGTTGTTATGGATCAGGAGACAGATTCCCAGCCTCGTCATTGCGCGGCGCAAAGCAATCCAGATTCCTAACCTGCGGCGCAAAGCGCCGGCGTTTTGACCTGTTGCCCCCCTAAAATGGACGCCAGGAAGCGATGCTTTCGTCACCATTGCAACCTGGAGGTTAATTTCTCGTCATCGCTGCACAGACGACTTCAAGACTCAGGCCGTTGCCTTGGCGGAGTCGATTGATCAGGCTAGGGCAGCCCGGCAGTCGGACATATCTTCCAAGACCTTGGGCCACTGGCTGGAGACCGCGCGCCGGTCAGCCGCTGGCTTTTCCCAACCGCAAGCCGGTCAGTAAAGAGGAGAGCGAGTTGCCATACGCCTTCGTCGCGCGAGAATGGACTCACCGCCCTGCCCGGCAGACGTTCCTAGATGCCTGTTCATCCTCTCCGGTGGGCGACGGCTGTTCCACTCCGATCGCGGCAGCCAACGCGCCAGCGGCGCCCCCGGCAAGACACTGGCCGCGCGCGGCTCCGCGCCGGGCATGAGCCGCAGGAGCAACTGCCGGGACAACGCGATGGCCGGGACATTCCTTGCCAGGCTCAGGGACGAGGAAGCCACGGGCGTCCATGAGAACAAGGCCGCTGCCCGCCCCGCTTCGCCCGCCAGATACCGGAGCGTCAAGATAGTTGTCGCCTGGATTCAAGCGACGCAAAGCGCCCGTAACTTTTTCTGATCCCTGACCTCTGATCCACGCCCCCTATTCCGCGATTTCCTCGCCTTTTTCATTGATGTAAAACGTTTTTTCATCCGTCGCAATCAACACCAAGCCATTGAAGAAATCCCCCGGCCCCAGGCCGTCTTCTTCCTCGTCAAAATACGACATGGCGATTTCCTCGCCCTTTTTATTGATAAAGATATAGTGCGCATCGATCTTCGTCTTGACTTCTGCCAAGCCGTTGGTAAAGTCTCCCGCATATTCAAAACGCGGCGGGATGACTTCCTCGCCCTCCTTATTGATATAGCCCCACTTGTGATTCACATAAACCCGCGCCAGACCGTTGGCGGCGAAGTTCCCCGCATGCATGAAGCGCGGTGGGATGACATACTCGCCCTTTGTATTGATGTAACCGCTACCTCCATCCACCGCATCGACCAGCGCCAAGCCATTGGCGGCAAAATTCTCTGCTTCTTTGAAACGCGGCGGGATGACTTCCCTGCCCCCTGTGTCGATATAACCGAATTTTGTATACACCTTGACCCGCGCCCGGCCATCAGCGGCGAAGTCTTCCGCCTCGTCAAAACGCGGCGGGATGACCTCTTCGCCCTTTTCATCGATGTAGCCGTATTTCCCATTTGCCTTGATCCACGCTAGGCCGTTGGCGGCAAAGTTCCCGGCCTCGTCAAAACGCAGCGGGATGACCTCTTCGCCCTTTTCGTCGATGTAGCCGTATTTCCCATTTGCCTTGATCCGCGCCAGGCCGTTGACGGCAAAGTCTTCCGCCTTGACAAAACGCGGCGGAATGACTTCCTCGCCTTTTTCATTGATGTAACCGTATTTCCAATCCACCTTGACCCACGCCAGGCCCTTGGCGGCAAAGCTCCCTACATCATCAAAGCGCGGGGTAACTTCTTCGCCCGTTGCATTGATATAGCTCTGTTTCCTATCTGTCCAGATTCGCGCCAAGCCATTGGCGGAAAAGTCACCTACCCCGTCAAGACGCCGCAGCGGGATGATTTCCTCGCCCGTTGCATTGACGTAGCCGCGTTTCCGATTCACCCTGACCCACGCCAGGCCATTGGCGGCGAAATCCCCTATCGCGTCAAAACGCGGCGGGACGACTTCCTCGCCTTTTTCATTGATGTAGCCCCAGCCTTTTCCCTCTACCATGACTCGCGCCAGACCATTGGCGGCAAAATCCTCCGCCTCGTCAAAACGCGGCGGAACGACCTCTTCATTCTTTTCATTGATGTAGCCAAATTTGCCAGTCCTCGATTCGCCATGCTGCTATTCGCCAGCCTGCCAGATCCGCGCCAGACCGTTATCGGCGAAGCGCCCTACATTTCTGTCGGAACGCGGCGGAATGACTTCTTCACCCTTTCTATTGATGTATCCCTCTCCCTTTCGATTTACCCAGACCCGCGCCAAGCCATTGGCGGCAAAGTCCCCTATCGCGTCAAAGCGCGGAGGGATGGCATACTCGCCCTTTCCATTGATGTAGCTCTCTTTATGATCCACCCAGACCCGCGCCAAACCGTTGGGGGCAAAGCTCCCTGCCCCGTTAAAACGCAGCGGAATGACTTCCTCGCCTTTTTTATTGATGTAGCCATATTTCTCATTCACCCTGACCCGCGCCAAACCATTGGGTTCAAAGCTCCAGGCACCGTCAAAACGCGGCGGAATGACTTCTTCGCCTTTTTCATTGATGTAGCCGTATTTCCCATCCGCCCTGACCTGCGCCAGGCCATTGGCGGTGAAGCTCCATGCCTCTTCAAAGCGCGGCGGAATGACTTCCTCGCCTTTTCCATCGATGTAGCCGTACCCGCCATTTTTCCAGACCGGCTTCGAAAAGTCCACCTCGGCGCGGAAGATTTCGGTGTTCGAGAGGGCTTCGGCGTCCGGCGCGGTATATGAAACTATCCCCCAGGCTGCCATGATCGCCACGGCGGCAAGTTTCAAGCCGCCCCGCCAACCCCGCGACCGCACGGGCGGCAGCAGACGCTTCCATGACAAAAGACGCAAGGAGGAGAGCAAAAACATGGAGGAACCCCGGCGAATAGGCAAAATTTATAGATTATATCAAAGTGACGGTTGGAGAAGACGCGAAGCCCCCGCTTCGCGGTCGTTCCCGCGTTGTCGGCGGCTATCGCGCCACGGTTGCGCAGACCCGGTCGAGCGGATTGGCGGCCACGCCACGTCGCCCCTCCCGGCTGGCGTTGGATGGCCCGCTCTGGTCCCTTGGTGGCAGATCTGTTGCGCACGCGCCATTCGCCAGGACAAACTTCCGGCATACTGTGCCGCATGCATCCCGATGAACCCCGGCTCCAAGTCAGCCACGAGATCATCTACACGGCAATCTATGTCATGCCGCGCGGCGAGTTGCGCGGCGAACTGGTCGCCTGCCCGCGACAGTCGCGCAAAAGCCGCCGCCCGCGAGCTCGCGGTGAAGACCGGCACAGCGTCATCCCCAACATGACGAGCATCCATGAACGTCCTGCCGAGGTCGAGGAACGACTGCTTCCCGGACATTGGGAGGACGACCTGATCAAGGGGGCGCGCAACGCCTCGGCCATCGGCGCATTGGTCGAACGCGCCCCGTTGTTCGTGACCCTGGCGAAGATGGAGAATGCCAGCGCCCAGGCTGCCGTCACCGGGTTCAGCGCGGTACTCAACCGCATTGATGCCCAGCGGCCTGTCCCTTACCTACGATCAGGGCCGCGAGATGGTCCTCCATGTACGCTTGACCGAACTGACCCAGGATCGCGTCTATTCCGCAGTCCGGATACGCCGGGTTCTGGATTTGCCCGTTTTCATCCACATACCGGCATTGCGATTTATCCACCCAGAACTGCTCCGGCACCGCGTGTTCCATCGCGCTCATGTGTTGGCCACGCATCCGGTTGTACGCGATCCACCGGTTCTGCGTCGCCGTCTTCCCGTTCTGCGTCAGCTCCGG
>JAIRMN010000157.1 GCA_031258715.1 Zoogloeaceae bacterium | reverse complement strand
CGCGCCGAAGGGGTCGATGGAAGCGAGGAAGCCATGACGCGGCGCGACCAGGCGGCCCGCGATGGAGGTGCCCCAGTTGCCGGTGAGTCCCAGGAAGGCTTGTTCGCTGAACAGTTGGTCGTTGATGGTGCCGTCGTCCGCGTGGAAACCGGCTTCCAGCACGAAGAGCACCTTGTTGCCGTTGCCCAGGTCTTCGACGCCGGTAAAGCCGATCTTGCTGGTGTCGGATTGTCCGGAGTTGATTTGGTTGGTGGAGCCGCTGCTATGGATGGCGTCGCCGCGATTGGTGTAGCCGACGTCGACCGTGCCATAGACGGTCACGTTGGATTGAGCAAGCACAGCGCCGGAGGCCAGGGTGGCGACGGCGAGCGCGATGAGTTTCTTTTGCATGGAATTTTTCTCCACAGGTGGTGCTACGTTTAAAAAACCGCGTCGCGCCGCACAACCGCCATGAGGAAAAACGGGAAAGCGCGCAACACGGGAATCAAGGCAGGGCGGACTATAACGCCGCTAAAACCCCCCCGCCAAGCAAAAGCCGCGCGCCCCGGCAAAAAAAAGTTCAGTTTGTTGCAAAAAAACAACAGTAGGAGGGACAGGGATCAGGAATCAGAGCGCCCTCCGCCTCGTCAAAAGCGCGGCGCAGCTTGGCATGCGCCCAAGTCCGTCATTCTCCGGAGCGAAGCGGCGAAGCAATCCAGATGCCTGACCCGCGGCTTGATACGCCGGTAACTTTCTCTGTTTCCTGATTCCTGTCCTCCGCCCCCGTTTGAATCGCGTCCCGCGGGTCCCGGACATGGATCTGGAGGTTGGGATATACTTGCGTCCGTTTTCCCGCCTTGGGAAAGTCCTGTCCACGAAGAAGAAAGGAACGCGCGGTTTCCGGCGCGTGGGCGCGGGCGATTCCGGAGCGGTGAGCGCCGCGCCGCCGGCATCGGCCAATGGCGCGTTTGGCGCGCTTGCCGTGACAGCGCCGAAAAGACGGCCATCCCTTGACATGGACGTTGAGACGCGACAAGAAAGCAAGAAACTGGCGGCAGCCCTTCAGGACTGCCGGTCTGACGCCATTGGAAAGGGGGTTCTCTCCCCTCCCCAATGGCTACGGTCAAAACCCCGGCCGTAGCGTAGATAAGGGGTCCCAACCTTCGCGCCGCTCGATCGGGCGGGGTTTCAAACCGGAGTTGGTTTTTAGATGAACTGGGTGGCGGTCTGGCAGCGCAATTTCTTTGTCTGGCGCAAGATGGCCTTGCCCGCCCTGTTGGGCAATCTTGCCGATCCCATGATCTACATGTTCGGCCTGGGCTATGGGTTGGGGGGATTATTGCCTTCGCTGGAAGGACAGCCTTACGTGGTCTTTCTTTCGGCGGGCGTCATCTGCGCTTCCACCATGAACGCCGCCAGTTTCGAGTCCCTCTATTCGGCCTTCGCGCGGATGCACGAACAAAAAACCTGGGAAGCCATCCTCAACACGCCGCTGGGACTTGCCGACATACTGCTGGGCGAACTGGTCTGGGCGGCCAGCAAGGCGCTGCTTTCCGGCGCGGCCATCCTGCTGGTCATCGCCCTGATGGGACTGACAAGGGATAGCCTGGCGCTCTGGGTCTTGCCGGTGATCTTCCTGATGGGACTGGCTTTCGCGGCGCTGGGTCTGGTTTTCACGACGCTGGCCTCGTCCTATGGCTTTTTCATGTATTACTTCACCCTGTTCGTCACGCCCATGACCCTGATTTCCGGCGTCTTTTTCCCGGTCGACCAACTGCCCGGCTGGCTCTCCAGCCTGGGCGCCTGGCTGCCGCTCGCCCACGGCGTCGCGCTGGCGCGTCCGCTTCTGCAGGGCCATGTTCCCCCCGACCCCCTCATCCATGTCGCCGCCCTGATCGCCACCGCCTTCATCGCCTGGCGCCTCGCCCTCGCGCTTGCCCGTCGACGGCTGGCGTAACCGGGGAGGCGCTTCCGGAAACCTGGGCGTTCTGGCGTGAACTCTTCCCGCCACGGCATCGCGCATTCGGGTTAATATGCGCGTTCAGGGCGGCGTCGGGTTGCACGTCTGGACGATGAAAAAAGCCGTCGCCAGCGGCTTCCGGCGGATTGCCCCTGATTTTCCCTTATCACCTGGAGTTTGTTATGCAAAACGACACCCCCCCCCTGGCAGACAAAAAAGAGCGCCTGCAACGTCTGATTGGCCGCACCCGGGATATTCCGCCGATCCCCGTCGCCGTGGCCTATCCCTGCGACAGGGAATCCCTGCGCGGCCCGTTGATGGCGGCGGAGGCCGGCATCATCCATCCCATTCTCGTCGGCCCTGAAACGAAAATCCGCGCGGTGGCGGAAGAATTCAGCCTCAACCTCAAGGGCTTTCGCGTCGTCGATGTCAAGGACAGCATTGAGGCCGCCAATGCCGCCGTGGCCCTGACGCGCGACGGCGAAAGCGGCGCGTTGATGAAAGGCAGCCTGCACACCGACGAACTGATGGGCGCCGTCGTCACCCGCGCCAACAATTTCCGCACGAGCCGCCGCATCAGCCACGTTTTCGTCATGGACGTGCCGACTTATCCCCGTCTCATGCTGATCACCGACGCCGCCGTCAATATCGCGCCCTCGCTGGAAGAAAAGGCGGACATCATCCAGAACGCCATCGATCTGGGCAAGGCGCTCGGCATCGACACGCCCAAGGTGGCCATTCTCGCCGCCGTGGAAACCGTAAACCCCAAGATGCCCGCCACGCTCGAAGCCGCCGCGCTCTGCAAAATGGCGGATCGCGGGCAGATCAAGGGCGGCCTGCTCGATGGCCCGCTGGCTTTCGACAACGCCGTGTCGCCGGAAGCCGTCGCCATTAAGGGCATCGTCTCGCCCGTCGCCGGGCAGGCCGATATTTTCATGGTGCCCAACCTGGAAGTCGGCAACGTGCTGTTCAAACAGCTCGAATACCTGGCCAACGCCCTGACCGCGGGCGTCGTGCTCGGCGCGAAGGCGCCGGTCATCCTCACCTCCCGCGCCGACAGCGCCGAAACGCGCACGGCCTCCTGCGTCATCGCGGCCTTGATCGTCCACGCCAACAACCAGAAGAACAGGAGCTAACCGCCATGAGTCAAGCCATCCTCACCATCAACGCCGGATCGTCCTCGATCAAGTTCGCCCTCTTTCCCCTCCTGGAAAAGGCATTGGGCGACGCGGCGGTCATTTCCGGACAAATCGACGGCATCGGCACCCCGGTCGCCAAGCTGGTCGCCAAGAACAAGGACGGCGAAAAAATCGCCAACACCGATTTGCCCGTCGCCAATCCCGACCATCAGAAGGCCTTCGATTTCCTGCTTTCCTGGTTTACCGGCGAGGCCGCCGACTGGAAGATCGTCGCGGTCGGCCATCGCGTCGTGCACGGCGGGCAAATCTTTTCCCATCCCGTGCGCCTGGAAGGACAGACGCTCGAAGAACTCACGAACTTCATTCCGCTGGCGCCCCTGCACCAGCCGCACAATCTGGCGGGCATCTACGCCATTTCGTCGCTCATGCCCGATGTGCCGCAGGTCGGCTGTTTCGATACCGCCTTCCACCGCGCCCAGCCCAATGAGGCGCAGATTTTCGGCCTGCCGCGCGCCTTCACCGAGGAAGGCGTGCGCCGCTATGGTTTCCACGGCCTTTCCTATGAATACATCGCGCGCGTCCTGCCGGAATACTCGCCGCGCGCCGAAGGCCGCGTCGTCATCGCCCACCTCGGCAACGGCGCGAGCATGGCGGCGATGGTGGGGCGCAAGGGCGTGGCGACCACCATGGGCTTCACGGCGGTGGATGGCCTCGTCATGGGAACCCGCGTCGGCGCCATCGACCCCGGCGTATTGCTCTACCTGATGGAAAACAAGGGCATGAACGCCAGGGAAATCACCAACCTGCTCTACAAGGAATCCGGCCTGCTCGGCGTTTCCGGCCTCAGCCAGGACATGCGCACCCTGCTCGCCAGCGAGAAGCCGGAGGCCAGGGAAGCGGTCGATCTGTTCTGCTACCGCATCGCCCGCGAAATCGGCTCCATGTCCGCGGCGGCGGGCGGCCTGGACGCGCTGGTCTTCACCGGCGGCATCGGCGAGAATGCCGCCGAAATCCGCCGCCGCGTCACCCTGCTTTCCGCCTGGCTGGGAATCCGGCTCGATTCCGAGGCCAACGAGCGCCGCCAGGTTCGCATCAGCGCCCCGGAGAGCACCGTCGATGTGCTCGTCATCCCCACCAACGAGGAATGGATGATCGCCCATCACACCCGGACGCTGTTGAATCTGTAATCCTTCCGTACCCCGCGGCGGCTTGCCGTCGCGGGGCCTTTCCCTGTCTTTCCTGCCCGGCATGTTTTGCTTCCTCTTCCGCCATGCGTATCCTCGGCATTGATCCTGGCTTGCGCGTGACCGGCTTTGGCGTCATCGACAAGGAGGGCGCGGTCCTGCGTTACGTCGCCAGCGGCTGCATCCGCGCCAACGCGAAAGCGCGCCTGCCGGAGCGGATCCGCACGCTGTTCGTCGGCGTGGGCGAAGTCATGGCGCGCTACGCGCCGGATGAAGCCGTGGCGGAAAAGGTGTTCGTCAATGTGAATCCGCATTCCACGCTGCTCCTGGGACAGGCGCGCGGCGCGGTCATTGCCGCGCTGGTGGCCGGAAACCTGCCGGTGGCGGAATACACGGCGCTGCAAATCAAGCAGGCGGTGGTCGGACAGGGCAAGGCGGCGAAACGGCAAGTGGAGCACATGGTCATGCGCCTCCTCAATCTTTCCGGCGCGCCGCAGGCAGACGCCTCGGACGCGCTGTCCGCCGCCATCTGTCACGCGCACGCGGGATTGGGCGGCATGGCAAAACGCATCGAGGCGCTGAAAACATCATGATAGGACGACTCTCCGGCCTCCTGGCCGAAAAAAACCCGCCGCAGATCCTGCTCGACGCGGGCGGCGTCGGTTATGAAATCGACGTGCCGATGAGCACGTTTTACAACCTGCCCGCGTTGGGCGAACCGGTGACGCTCCTGATTCACCACGTCACGCGCGAGGATGGGCAATTTCTCTACGGTTTCGGCGGAGCCAATGAACGCGCCGCCTTCCGCCAGTTGCTGAAAATTTCCGGCGTGGGCGCGCGCACGGCGCTGGCGGTGCTTTCCGGCCTCTCGGTCTCGGACTTGTCCGAGGCCGTGGCGCGCCAGGAAAGCGGACGGCTGACCCGCGTCCCCGGGATCGGCAAAAAAACCGCCGAACGCCTGCTTCTGGAACTCAAGGGCAAACTCCCCGCCGCCCAGGGCGGCAGCGCGTCCGCGCCGGAGATTGCCGCCGCGGACGACGTGCTGAACGCCCTGCTGGCGCTGGGATATTCCGAAAAGGAAGCCCTCGCCGCCACCCGCCTCCTGCCCCCCGATCTCCCCACGAACGAAGGCATTCGCCAGGCGCTCAAGGCCCTGGCGCGGATTTGACGAAGCCCTGCCCTTACAGGACATCTGTCGCCCTTGCCCGCGCCGATCCGCCTTGAGCAAGAAATTAGCGATAGCCCTTCAGGTCTGTCGGTCTGACGCCATTGGGGATGGGGTTCTCTCCCCTTCCCAATGGCTACGGTCGAAACCCCGGCCGTAAGTAAGGGGTCTCAGCCTTCGCGCCGCTCGATCGGGCGGGGTTTCAAACCGGAGTTCGTTTTTGGATGAAGGCGAAAGCTTCCTGGTCTGGCTGCGAGCGCGGCGTCAGAAGGAGACTTGGAGCGCCAACATATTCCATTGGGCTTCCGCCAGATCGCTTGAATACATTGTGTTCTCCAGGTCGATAGCGTCCGTTGGCAACCGTCCTCCACGCGATGCCGTATAATTTGTCCGATTAAAATTCCAATTCGCATTCAATGGGTGCGGGTGGACTATTCACTCGTTTCATTTTCTGTTCATGGCTTGGCTTTTACCCAGGAGATTGAGATGGCATGGATGTATCTGCGGGATGACCAGTATCAACGCGTCGAGGCGCTCTTGCCAGGCAAGAAAGGCGATCTGGGACGCCCGGCTGCCGACAACCGGCTATTCATTGAAGCCGTGCTATGGGTTGCGCGGACAGGCTGTTCCTGGCGCGGCCTGCCGGAAGAGTTCGGACGCTGGAACAGTGTCTACCAGCGTTTTGCCCGCTGGTCGCGCAAGGGAATCTGGCAGGAGGTTTTCGCGCGTCTGGTCCAAGATGCCGATTTTGAAGAAACATTCATCGACAGCGCCATTGTGCGGGCGCATCAGCGCGCGGCGGGGGCATCCAAAAGACTCGGATGATCTTCTCGATGCCTTGGCTGTTCGCCAGATCGGGGCGGTCATTCCCCCGCGCAAGAACCGGCGGGTTCCGCGCCCGCATGATAGGCATCCGCACAAGGACCGTAACCCGGTCGAGCGATTCTTTTATCGCATTATGCGCATCCGTCATTTGGCTTGCGTGATTGTCGAGGGGTTTGTCCTCCATCCTCTGCCCTCAAATGAGATATTCGACTTCCGGCGGTTTCACGGCGGCGTTGTCGTGCAGCGCGCTGAAGATTTCGCGTTTGAGCGCGCAGAATTCCGCCGATGAGCGGTCGCGGGGGGATGGCAGGTCGACCGTGACGCTTGCCGTCACCCTCGACGGCCTGCCGGTCGCAATCGGAAAAACCCTTCACGCCGCGATGCATAACGGTCGACAAAATGGCCGGACGGGAAGCGGCGCGATCGGGCATCGTTTTCGACATCCAGCATTTCAGCCTGCACGAATTCCCGGGAGCGCGGCGACGAAGCCATCCCGATCCGCAACCCGCGGCTCGATGCGCCGGCAGCTTTTCTGTCCCCTGCCCTCCGTCCTTGATTTCCCATATGAGAATGGTTATCCTCCATTCGTGACCGTCCGTAACAAAGCGTTGGGCCAACACCACACACCAAGGAGGAATCATGGAATCACAGCAGCAACCCGTCGAGGTCGTCCAGCGCTACATCATGTCATGGACGGCCTACGTCCGTCCTGTCATTGTTTTTCTCATCATGTTTGCCATCGGATACGCCCTGATTAATGTCAATGGCTGGTTGGGCGGTATTTTCATGGCATTCTGGATTGGCCTCTTCGTAGTCCAAGTTTTTACCATCCGTAGCGTCGTCCTTTACACGGACGATCAGGGTGTGTGGGTGTACAGCGGCATTTTCCCCTAGTCAAAAGGTATGGCAGGCGTCAAATGGCGTGACGTCGAGGACGCAGTCTACTTTCCCAATTTCCTGAGCTGGCTGCTCAAGTCTTACACTGTTCGCATCGGTCATCGCTTCACTAAATCCAGCGAGATTGTGCTCCCCCATATCGCTTATGGGCACAAGGCCGTTATGCACATCAACGAGTTTCACCAAAATGTTTTGGCTGCCAGTCCTACGAGCGATATGGCTTAGCAATTCATTCAGGCCGACGCCGCTTCACGGCGTGGCTGCTTGTCGGATTGCGCCTTGCTTATCCAGTCTACATCACTGTCCGGCGCGTGGCCGTCGGAAACGCCAGCCCCCGCAAGGCCGCGTGGTTTGCCGCGAATTTTCAACGAATGAATGGAGAACAGCATCATGCTGATCGCTTGCCCGGATTGCGGAAAAAAGATTTCCAGCGCGGCGGCATTCTGCCCGAACTGCGGGTATCCCGGCCCGTTTGCCGTGGATGGCGCGGAAGCGGCGCCCGTTCCGGACGCCGGTCGTGAAAGCGCCAGGACTTTGAAAAATTCCGCGCCTTCCGTTCCGTCCGCCGCCCAGGAGATGACCGGACAGGGGAAAAACCTCGCCCGGAAAATCGGCATTGCCGCGCTGATAGCCTTGCTCTTGTCAATCGCGGAGAGCGTTCTTCTCATCCATCGTTTGGTCGATAGCGATGCGGGCATCCTCGTCACCGGGACAATCATGATCGTGTGCGCCAGCATTGTCCCGCTGTCCTGGATATGGCGGAACAAGCAAAAGCGCCTCGCCTAGAAAATCGGCGTGACGCCAGCGGCAGTGGCTTTGCTGTCGATCACGCAAGCTGTCATGACATATGGAATAACAGGGGCGTTCGATGCGGGCGCTCCCGACTTCGTGAAAGAGGAAAAAGCGAAAGAAACCGTCGCCGCCCAGAAAGCGGAAGAGCGTTTGTTTCGTATAGACGTCGATGGTAAACATGGCTATATCAACGGCAAGGGCGAAATGGTCATCCCGCCGCGTTTTGACTATGCAGGGGATTTCGCCGCCAATGCTCTGGCGGTGGTCAAGGTGAATGGCAAATGGGGTTACATCAACGCCAAGGGCGAGGAAGTCATCAAGCCGCGCTTTGTAAAGGCATGGGGCTTCGCCGACAATGCTCTGGCGCCGGTCGGGGGTCGAGAGTTGAATGCCAAACGGGGTTACATCAACGCCAGGGGCGAGGAAGTCATCCCGCCGCGCTTTGACGATACAGAGGGCT
Source organism: Zoogloeaceae bacterium (assembly GCA_031258715.1). GTDB lineage: Bacteria > Pseudomonadota > Gammaproteobacteria > Burkholderiales > Rhodocyclaceae > Azovibrio. Next base: position 27,477 of record JAIRMN010000157.1, on the reverse strand, counting down.
TCGCCGACAATGCTCTGGCGCGGGTCAAGGTGAATGGCAAATGGGGTTACATCAACGCCAAGGGCGAGGAAGTCATCCCGCCGCGCTTTGACGATGCAAGGGGCTTTGCCGCCAATGGTCTGGCACGGGTCTGGGTGAATGGCAAATACGGTTACATCAACGCCAAGGGCGAGGAAGTCATCCCACCGCGCTTTGACGGTGCAGGGGACTTCGCCGCCAATGGTCTGGCATGGGTCAAGGTGAATGGCAAATCGGGCTACATCAATTCGCGCGGCCAGACTGTGGTCTCGTATGCGTTGGCGTCGGTCTGTGATACGACTGTCTTGCAAAACGCCGCGGGCAACATCATCTGGCCGCAAACCACGGCCGCCCAGATTTGCGAAGACAAACGCCGCGCCGAGGAACAGCGGCTGGCGGAAGAACGCCGCGCCGAAGAACAACGGCTGGCGGAGAAAGAACGCCGCATGGGAAGGATCCGCCGAGGTCAGAGCGTATGCATCAACGACTGGGGAGACAAGGCGCGGATTTGCGGAATAGTCCAGGACAAAGACGCGTCGGAGGAAACAGTAAACATCAAAGTGACGGACGTTGACATCAAGGGATGGTGGTATTTTCAGCTCCACGCCACGGCCTGCACCGGCAACGAAAACATCAGGCGCGATGACGTTGGAATCAAAATCTGGGTTCCGCTGCGTTGCATCGATTAGCGGCCAGGTCCTCTTGCCATTCCGGCGAATCGCGTTCGCTGCCGTCTTGACTTTTTTGAGGAAAGAATTTCTCTCATGATTATCTGGCAAGGCCTGGGGTTTTTGGTCGTGGGTATCCTGGCGGCGGCGGCGCTCATCGTCACGCCTCTTTTCAACCAGCCCGGCATGGCCGGATACGGGAAATTCGCGGACGCGGCCATCCTCTTCCTGGCCGCCTTCCTCACCCTTCTCCTGGGCCTTTATCTCAAGCGCGGGAAGGGCAGGACGCTGATCGACGAGGCGACCGGCGAGCGCGTGGAGATCAAGTCCAAACACACGCTTTTTTTCATCCCCATCCTCTTCTGGCCGGTGATTTTCGCGGGGCTTGGCGTCCGCTTCCTCTTTGCCGAACCCTCGCCGCCCAAGTTCAAGGGCACCTTGATCCGCTCCCTGGGACATCTCTGCGGTTCTGAAAAAGCCATGCAAAAGAGCATCGACGCCATTTCCGCTTCTTCGCGGCCGGTGAATTACGATAAATTGATCGATCCCGCCGAACGCCTCGAACGTCTGCAAATTCTCGAAGAACAAAAAGGCTGCAGCATCATCGACGAATCCGCCATGCCCGTGCGCCTTGAAACCAACGAGATGCGCGAGGAAGAACACGCGGGCCGGAATTGGCGCGTCGCCAGGGTCTACCTGCGGGAAATGGGCGGCGAAACCCTGAAAATCTCCCAGCAAATCCAGGATGTCTGGATCTTCCACCTCTACGCGAACGAGGAAGACGCCTTCATCGAACTGGACGACGGGCGGAAATGGTGATCGGGAGACAGGAGACGGATGACAGAAAAGTTACCGGCAGCAATTCACCAACCGTCCTTTCGAGGCCGAAGGCCGCGGCAATCCAGGCAGCCTCTCAAGTTGCTTCGACGTTTCAGAAGACCGAACCGCCGTCTGGATTGCCGCGGCTTGCAGGTTGTGCCAACCTGTTCCCCGGAAAAATTAGCGATAGCCCTTCAGGACTGTCGGTCTAACGCCATTGGGAAGGGGTTTCTCTCCCCTCCCCAATGGCTACGGTCAAAACCCCGGCCGTAAATAAGGGGTCTCAACCTTCGCGCCGCTCGATCGGGCGGGGTCTCAAACCGGAGTTCGTTTTTGGATGATCTGGCAAGGCTTTGGATTCCTGGCAATCTTCGTCCATCCCGTCATGGCGGGGCTTATGGACGTCCTGCTCTACCGTCTCCTGGGGATGAACAGCATTCTCCTCTTTGGGAAAGCAGATCTGGCTTCGCTCATCGGCGTCTTCCTGGGATCGTGCGCGCTCTGGTTCGGGGGGCGCTGGCTCAACAGCCGGCCGGTCAGAGTCCTGACCGACCCCGAAAACGGCGAAAGACTGGCCTGCCGGAATTCCCATTCCTTTTTCTGGATTCCCCTGCAATACTGGGCCATCCTCTGGCCGCTGGCGGGACTGGTCATCCTGTTTTCGGATTGAAAAACCCCCATGCTCCATTGGCTGAACAAAATCCGGGATGCCCTTCATCCCTCCGCGCGGATGGAACCCGGCGCGCGGGTCTTTGCCAACAGCCTGGGGATGAAATTCGTCTATATTCCCGCCGGAGACTTTCAAATGGGCGCGGAGGAGAAAAACCGCGCGGCGGATGAACACGAGCGCCCCCAACACAGGGTGACGATCTCCCGCCCCTTCGCCCTCTCGCAAACCCTGGTGACGCAGGCGATGTGGAAAACCGTGATGGGCGAACTGCCGGAAATCCCGTTCAAATATCCGGGCGACGCGCTTCCCGTCCACGGCGTCTCCTACGTCGATGCGCAAGTCTTCATCGAACGCCTGAACCTGCGCGAAAAAACCCGCCGCTACCGCCTGCCCACGGAAACCGAATGGGAATACGCGGCGCGCGCCGGAACCACCAGCCGCTACTGGTTCGGCGAGGACGAAACCTTCGCGGATCGGCATGAATGCTTCGCGCCGCAAGGCAGGGGCGACAAGGCAACCTGCCCGGAAGAACGCCTTGCCGGGAAACCCTGCCCCGTCGCGCGAAAAAAACCCAACCCCTGGGGACTCTACGACATGCTCGGTAATGTGTCCGAATGGGGCAGCGACTGGTACGACAGGGATTATTACCGCCACAGCCCCGCGAAAGACCCCAGGGGGCCAAAAAGCGGCATCTACCGCTCCGTGCGCGGCGGAAGCTCCGGGCTGCCCGCGCGCTTCGGCTACTGCGCCCGCCGCGGCAACCGCCTGCCCAGCGCGCGATTCGACGAGGGCTTCCGGGTGGCGAGTTCCTCTCTACGGCATTGATTCATCCAGCGCCATGCCCATGTTTTACAACAGCACCTATGGCATCGCCATTTTCCTGCTGTTTGCGCTCTCCTCTGGCCTCTCCCTGGGACTCAGCCTGTATTCGCTCCTCACTTCCGGGAAGGCGTACGCGATAGCCGTTTTCGCCCTTCCGGTTTTTGCGATCAGCCTCTTTTCCCTTCACCTGATGATCGAACGGAAGAAAAAAGAAGCCCGCCTGCGCGAAGCCGTCCTGCGCCTTCTCGAAAACGGGGCGCTGGAGACAAGGGAAGGGAAAAGAACGCTGTCCGTCGAAAAAATGGCAAAAACCTTCGCCATCGATCCCAGGGAAACCCGCGAAATCCTGCGGGAACACCAGAAACACCGATGGATTCCCGCCGATGTGCGCATTTCATGACGACGTGCCATCGGAAAGGCCGCGTCCATCCGCTTGGATCACACCCTTGCGCCATCTTCCCGTTACACATTTCCCGAAACGCCTCGATCTGCCCGCTATCATGCTGAATCGTTTTCTCCGCCTCGCCTCCCTCCATTGCGAGGAACTATGGGACGGACGCGCCCAAGGAGGGTCTGGCATGACGCTGTCCGCTGGAAAAGGTTCGCGCGGCGCTGGCGGCGGTTGGCGCAATTCGTCTTCACGCCGCGTCTTCCATTCACGGCGGACACGCGCCGGGGATGCGGTAGACATACCACGTCAGGCCGCTTTCCGCTTCCGGCGGCGTTTCGGCCTCGACATCGGGAACCGGGAAGGCGTTGCTGATGAAGAGACTGCCCGGACGCATCTCCCGGCGGGCCTTCAACCAGAGATCCGGCATGGGCGCGGGGGAGAGGAAACCATATACGGCCAGATAGGACGCGAGCGAATGTTTCCAGAAATCGCCCCAGCGCCAGTCTATTCCCGTATTGCGGGTGCGCAGCCAACCGATGAGCCAGGGTAGCGGCGCGTTTTCGATACCCGTGAGACGCAAATCGGGACGCATCCGGGCGAGCGGCAACAAGAGGCTGGCGATGCCCGCGCCAATATCCAGCATGGCCGCGTTGGCGGGCAGGAGGGCGGCGAGGCGCCGGGCGGCAGGCTCGCCGCTCAGGAACAAGGGTATCCGCCCGCTCGCCGCGCCGCGAAACACCAGAAACAGCAACACGAAGGCCGCCAGATGCCAGAAGGGAGAAACGGGAAACCGCAACGCAACCCAGAGGAGCGGCGCGAAAAGAAAATGAATCAGCCGCCACCACCAAGGCTCGTCCAGAAGACAGGCGAGCAAGGCCGCCGCCGCGCCGACCGCCAGGCAACCGAACAAGGCCGAATCCAGCCACAGCCACGCGAAACAAAAGAACGGAAGGCACAGTAAAAGCGGCGCGCTTCGCCAAAGCCGCTGTCCCAGCAGACAGGCGATCAGCGCCGCGATGCCTCCGATGAGGGAAGCGATCCACGGCAGATCCGTTGCTGTTCGCAACGACTCGATGGTGAGCGCGATCGGCCACCAGAGCGTGACGCCAAGCAGCCCGACCAGCCCATAGACGACGAAAGCCGCCAGGAGCTGCAGGACAAACAGACGCCCAATCCGCGAAAGGGACGAGCCTAGCCCGCTATTTTCAATCCAGTCCAAAAACTTCAGAACGCCCATTTCCCAAAATCCCGAAGGCTATCCGAATAGAGGCGCGCCGCCCGAAAAAGACAGACGCCATGAAAACGGATAGGCAAAGTTTACATTCAGCGGAATGAAGCGGCGCATTTTTTATGCTTCCAGGGGCGCGATTGAACGTATCGGTTGAGGAGCGCATTCTACACGGCAATCCAACCGGCGATTCAGTCGCAGGAAACGTCAAAACCACCCGCGCGTCCAATTGGATTGCCCCGCTACGCTCGCTTGCAGCCCGCGAGGGCAATCCAGATTCCCGACCCGCGGCGCAAAGCGCCGCTAGACGTCCGTTTGGGCAGACTTGCCAGGGGGCGGATCGACGGACGCCGCGCGCCACGCATTGAGGAGATCAGCGAGTTCCCCGGCCGATCGGCCATAGGTATCCGGCAAACCGGCCTCGACGCCCGTCAATCCGCGGGAGAAAGCCCTGCCGTGCCGTTGTCCCGCGTAGGTCGGCAAATAGTCCCAGCAAACCATTTCACGCCCGCCAATCCGCGCGACGAAGAACGCCGAGATATCGGACCGCCTTACCCGCCACGTGCGATACAGGCTGCGAATCGTCATGTCTTCCGGTTCCAGGCGAAGGAAGACGCTGCCCGGCATGAGCGAGAGCGCGAAAACGAGGGAAGCGAGGCCGAAGAACACCGTCATCAGGACGCCTGCCACGACGCAATCCCCGATGAGAAGCAACACGCCGACCACACAAAACACGCACGACATCGAGAGGAAGGAAAGGTATTTCCAGCGCCTTGGCTTCAATTGCAGGACGGCGTCCGGGTCATTCATTTCCGTTTCGGGGCGCGACATCAGGATTTCACCCAGCCTGCCGCGTCCAGCGCGAAATAGGTGAGGATGCCGTCCGCGCCGGCGCGTTTGAAGCCGAGCAGGGCTTCCAGCGCCACGGCCTTCTCGTCCAGCCAGCCGTTTTGCGCGGCGGCTTTCAGCATCGCGTATTCGCCGCTCACCTGGTAGACATAGGTCGGCGCGAGAAAGGCGTCCTTCACCCGGCGCACGATGTCCAGGTACGGCATTCCGGGCTTGACCATCACCATGTCCGCGCCTTCTTCCAGGTCGAGCGCGACTTCGCGCAGGGCTTCGTCGGTATTGGCGGGGTCCATCTGGTAAGTGGCCTTGTCGCCCTTGCCCAGGTTGGCCGCCGAGCCGACGGCGTCCCGGAAGGGGCCGTAAAAGGCGGAAGCGTATTTGGCCGAATAGGCGAGGACGCGGGTATGGATAAGTCCCGCGCCATCCAGTTCCGCGCGGATGCGCCCGACGCGCCCGTCCATCATGTCCGAGGGCGCGACCACGTCGGCGCCCGCTTCGGCGTGAACGCGCGCCTGGCGCGCCAGCATTTCCAGTGTTTCGTCATTTTGCACGTAGCCCCTGGGGTCGTCCGGGTCGATCAGGCCGTCCTGTCCGTGGCTGGTGTAAGGGTCGAGCGCCACGTCGGTCATCACGCCCAGTTCGGGAAAGCGGCTTTTCAGGGCGCGCGCGGCGCGCGGCGCGAGTCCTTCCGGATTGCAGGCTTCTTCCGCACCGGGCGTCTTGAAGGAAGCGTCGATGACCGGAAAGAGCGCGAGGGCGGGAATGCCCAGCCGCGCGGCGCGTTCCGCCGTCCTCAGCAGGCGGTCGATGGTCTGGCGCGTGACGCCGGGCATGGAAGGCACGGTTTCCTCGCGGTTTTCGCCATCGAGGACGAAGACGGGATAGATCAGGTCGTCCGGCGTGAGGACGGATTCGCGCATCAGGCGGCGGGAAAAAGCATCGCGGCGCATACGGCGCATACGGGTCGCGGGAAAATGGGCGGCAACGGACATCGAATGGAACCTCATGAAAAGAAATCAGAACGCGGCTTGGGGCGCAAGGCCAAGCCAGCGCGCCAGCACGCTTTCGCATTCGGCGACGCCGGTTTTTTTCAGGCTGGAAAACAACTGCGCCGAACACTGCGCGCCCAAGGGCTTCAGGGTGGCGCGCGCCTCGGCAAGGCTGGCGTTCTGCGCCTGCCGGGAGAGCTTGTCAGCCTTGGAGAGCAGGACATGCAGCGGGCGTCCGGTAGGGGCGAACCAGTTCAACATGCGGCAATCCAGTTCCGTCAGCGGATGGCGGCAATCCATGATGAGCAATAGTCCTTTCAGCGGTGCACGGCCTTCCAGGTAGGGCGCGATCAACTTTTCCCACTGACCCTGGATGGCGTCCGGCACTTTGGCAAAGCCGTAGCCCGGCAGATCCACCAGATATTTGCCGGGAGCGACCATAAAGTAATTGAGATGCTGTGTGCGCCCCGGCGTCTTGCTCACGAAGGCAAGCCGGACGCGCCCGGCCAGGGCGTTGAGGGCGGAAGACTTGCCTACGTTGGAGCGTCCCGAAAAAGCGACCTCGGCAGTGGCGTCGCAAGGCAGATCGCGCAGGCGCGCGACCGTGGTGAAAAAAGCGGCATTCTGCAAAAGGGGCATCGTCAGTGACCAGGAACAACGAATTGCTATAGAATAGCAGGTTTGTAAATATCAACGACCAGACGAATGTCTCATCCGGACTTTTCGCCTCATTTGCACAAAGGAGTCTCCTCATGATGCGCACAATGGCGCTGGCGCTCGTCGCTGCCGGCTTTGGCTTGAATGTTGCGGCGCAGGAAGCCGTCCCGCCCGCCGATCCCAATGCGGCTCCCGTGCTCGTTGGCGCCGTTTGCGCAAGCTGCCACGGCGAAACCGGCGTCAGCGCCGATCCAGGCAAGTACCCGCATCTGTCCGGCCAGGTTCCCGATTACATCATCAAGCAGTTGCGCGACTTCAAGTCTGCCGGGCGCAGCGACCCGGAAATGACGGGCATGGCCTACACCGTCGCCACGGACGAGGACGCGCGCGCCATAGCGAACTGGTACGCCAAACAGCAGGCGACGCCTTCCGCCGCCACAGAGTCCAACCTGATCGCGCGCGGCAGGAATCTCTGGCGCGCGGGTGACGCCGCCAAGGCCATCCCCGCCTGTTCAGGTTGTCACGGCGCGTCCGGCCAGGGGCTGCCCGCCCAGTATCCCCGTCTTTCCGGGCAGCTTCCCGCTTATCTCTCCCTGCAGTTGCAACGCTTTCGCAGCGGCGAACGCGCCAACGACCCGGAAGGCATGATGCGCGCCATCGCCGAACGCCTGACCGACAACGACATCAAGTCCGTTTCCGAATACGCGAGCGGCCTGCGCTGAGAAATCCAGCTTGACTAGGAAAAACGCCAGGCTTTGCGCCTGGCGTTTTTTTGGGAAAAAATCAGTTCAACGCCCCTTGCTGGGTCATCTGTTCTTTCAGTGACTGGCCGAAGCCGGTGGCGGCGTCCGCGCCCAGGCGCTTGGCAAAGCGTTCGGCGAGGTTTTCCTTGACCGAGAAATCGACGATCTTTTCGGCCTTGATCACCTCGCGCGCCACGCTGTCCGCCGTGCCCAGCGCATCCGCCAATCCCAGTTCCACACTTCTTGCGCCGCTCCAGACGAGGCCGGAGAACATTTCCGGCGTCTCCTTGAGGCGTGCGCCCCGTCCGGCGCGCACGGCGTCGATGAATTGCTGGTGAATCTCGGCCAGCAGGGATTCGACATATGCCTTGTCTTCCGGCTTCATGGGCGAGAAGGGGTCCAAAAAGCCCTTGCTTTCTCCGGCGGTCATCAGGCGGCGCTCCACCCCTATTTTTTCCATCGCGCCGGTAAAGCCAAAACTGTCGATCAAGACGCCAATGGAGCCGACCAGGCTGGACTGATGGACATAGACGCCGTCCGCCGCCGCCGCGACGAAATACGCGCCGGAAGCGCAGATGTCCTCCACCACGGCGTACAGGGGAATGTCGGGGTGCAGCGTCCGCTGGCGGCGGATCTCGTCGTAAATTATCCCCGACTGCACCGGCGAGCCGCCGGGACTGTTGATGCGCAGGATGACGCCCGCCGTATTCCGGTTTTCAAAGGCGGACTTGAGGGCGGCGTTGATCCGCTCCGCCGTCACTTCGCCCTGCGCGTCGATGACGCCTTGCAGGTTGATGAGCGCCGTGTGCCGCGCGTCGCCAATCGGTTCGCGATCCGTCTGCCATCCCGCCACCATGACCAGCAGGATGAGAAAATAAGCCAGCGCGGCGAGCTTGAAAAAAATTCCCCAACGCCGTTTGGCGCGCTGCTCTTTCAGTGTGGCGAAAACCAGGTTTTCCAGGGTTTTGCGCTCCCAACCGGAATGGGGACTGTCGGGCGTATTGACGGTGTTCATCGTGTTGTTTTCCGTAGAAAGCATGAAAAAGCGGTTCGACCCGCGAACCGCGCGTAGAGTATACCCGCAAGTCAAATCCCTGTCGATTTCGTTTTGGCATTTTTCTCCAGCCAATCGCTCAACGCCGCCACGCTCTCGATGCAGGCCAGCGGCGCGGCGGCGCGCAGGACAGAGGCCGGATGCGCGCCATAGCAAACGCCCACGGCGGCAACGTTCGCGTTCTTCGCCATCTCCAGATCGTAAGTGGTATCGCCAATCATCAGGGTTCGTTCGGGCGTGGCGCCGCATTCTTCCATGAGTTCCAGCAGCATTTGCGGATGCGGCTTGGAAAAACACCGATCGGCGCAACGCAGCGCCCGGAAACGGGCGCGCAGATGAAAACCGTCCAGCGCCGCGTCCAGTCCCCGGCGGCTTTTGCCCGTGGCGACCGCCAGTTGGAAGCCGCGTTCGGCAAGCCGCGCGAGCAGGTCTTCCACGCCCGGAAACAATACCAGTTCGCGCTGGCCGGCAAAATAATGCCGGCGGTAGGCGTCCGCCATTTCCGGGTAACGCGCCGACGGCAATCCCGGCGCGACATGGCGCAAGGCTTCGTCCAGTCCCAGGCCAATGACGCGCCGCGCCATTTCTTCCGCGGGCGGCGTCAAACCCAGTTCGAGGCTGGCGGCAAGAATGGCGCGGACAATGGCGGCGGCGGAATCCATCAAGGTGCCGTCCCAGTCGAAAACGACGAGATCAAAAGTTTTCATGGCAACGTCAAATGTCGAAAAGCGCGATTTCCGCGCGGCCTTGCATTGTATCGATGTCCTGATGGAAAATAGCGGACAATCGGTGTGCCCTGTTTGACATCCTCCCCCTTCTTTCGGCGGGGGATTCCTACGGCGTCCAGACTGGCATTGAGCCGGTTTGAATCGCTTCGGCGGGTTCCTGCTTCACCGAGCGGCCTGACTGCACCGGCTCTCCACAGGCTGCAACGCGGTGTCCCCGCGCCAGGATGTTGATCGCGCCGACGAGATCGGCGTTTTCCTCGAAACCGCATTTCACACAGAGAAAGCGGCTCTGCGTCTGGCGATTCTCCGCCGACACATGCCCACAGGCCGGACATGTCCGGCTCGTGTTTTGCGGCGGCACTGCAATCAGCCAGCCGCCGTTCCACGCCAGCTTGTATTCCAACTGGCGGCGGAACTCGAACCAGCCTTGATCGAGGATGGATTTGTTCAGCCCGCTTTTTGCCCGGACGTTCTTTCCCGGCGCATCCTTCGCGCCGGAAGCAGAACGGGACATGTTCTTCACCTGCAAATCTTCCACGGCCACCATCGCGTGGTTTTTGCTGATCGTGGCCGAGCACTTGTGCAGGTAGTCGCGGCGGGCGTTGCCGATGCGGGCGTGCAGCCGCTGGACTTTGTCCTTCGCCTTCTTCCAGTTCTGGCTGAATTTCACCTTGCGGCTCATCGCCCGCTGAGTGCGTTTGAGCCGTTGTTCATGTTTCCTGAAACTGTCAAGAGGGCGTGTAGAACGCACCGTCCGACAACGTGGCGAAGCGGGCAATCCCCACGTCGATCCCTACGGCGCTTGTCGCTTCCGGCACGGGGTCGGAAACTTCCCGTTCCGTCTGGATGGAAATGAACCACTTGCCCGCCGACAGGGATACCGTCGCATTTCGCAATTCGCCCAACGCTTCCCGGCTCTTCCGGTAGCGCAGCCAGCCCAGCTTGGGCAGGAAGACACGGCTGTTGCCTTGGTCGAGTTTGATCTGTTTCGGGTCGGGGTAGCGGAAACCGTCCTTTTGCCCCCTCTTCTTGAAACGAGGGAAGCCGGCGCGCTTCTCAAAGAAGTTCCTGTATGCGCGTTCCAGGTCTTTCAAGGTTTGCTGCAACGGGTGTACGGGGGAGACCTTCAACCACGGCGCGAAGCGGCCGGAGGGCATCGGCTCGCCGTTTCGCCATTCCGTGAGCCGCTTGCACAATCCCACACAGCCCAGCTTTTTCTCCCCGGCATCGAACCGCGCCTTCTGCAAGGCCAGCGCCTCGTTGAAGACGACGCGGCATGACCCGGCGAAGCGGCGCATGTTTCGCGTCTGCTCGCCATTGGGCATCAGTTCGTACTTGAAGGCTTGAAGTCGTTTCATCTAAAAACTAACTCCGGTTTGACACCCCGCCCGTAAGAAAAGCGCGAAGGTCGAGACCCTGGCCTGAAGGCCGGGGTCTCGACCGTAGCCATTGGGGAGGGGAGAGAAACCCCTTCCCAATGGCGTTAGACCGACAGCCCTGAAGGGCTGTCGCTAATTTCTTGCTGTCCAGTATTATACTTTCAATGACAAAGATATTCGGCACGGCAGAAACTGTGTTTTTCTCATGCACGTTCATTTGGTCTTTGTGACCAAATACCGCCGCGAAGTGTTCACAAAGGAAATCCTTGACGACCTCTCCGGCATCTTCGCCAGCGTGTGTGCCGATTTTGAGGCACAACTGGCGGAATTCGACGGCGAAGACGATCATGTGCATCTGTTGGTGAACTATCCGCCAAAAGTGGCTGTCTCGGCGCTGGTAAACAGTCTCAAGGGCGTCTCTTCCAGGATGATCCGCAAAAAACATTACCCGGCCATCCGCAGAAAACTGTGGGGCAACGCGCTCTGGTCTCCTTCTTATTTCGCGGGAAGCTGAGGCGGCGCTCCCATCGAAATCATCCGCCAATACATCGAACAACAACAAACGCCACATTGACCGCCGCAAGGACGCCTACGGCGTCCGCGCTATCCTTCCCCGCCCTGAAGGGCAGGGCTTGCCCCGCACCTGGTCAAAAACGGATGCAATCTTTGTACCCAAAAAGAGGGAAAAACGAGAAAAATACGATAAAACAATGACTTTCACTTTACAAAATTTGCATGACGTTGCATCATCAATAACCATTTCCACGGACGAATTTCGTTATGGCCGAATCTGTTGCAACATCGAGCCTGGGCGGGCTGGCGCTGGCGCTGGTGCGAAGCAACCTGATCAAGGAGAGCGATGCGGCGCGTCTGCTGGCGCAGTCGTCCGCCAGCAAAACCTCCTTTGCGGAGACCCTGGTCAGCGCCCAGATCATTTCCGCCTCCGAACTGGCGAAACTAGCGTCCGACACCTTCAGCGTCCCCTTGTTCGATCTCGACGCCTACGACGAGGCGCAGGCGCCCCAGGCCATCGACAAAAACCTGGCGCAGCAACACGCCATCATTCCGCTGTGCCAGCGTGGAAACCGCCTGATCATCGCTACCGCCGACCCCGCTGATCGGCGCGGCTTGGACGCCATCCGCTTCCAGAGCGGCATGACGCTGGATACCGTGGTCGTGGAAGTCGACAAGCTGGTGGGCTTGGCCGACCGGCTCTCGGAAGACGCCAAGAGCATGTTGAACCGCTCGGATGCCGGCGAGATGGAAGGCGACGATCTGGATTCGGCGCTGGCAAACGAGGAACTCGAGGAACGCACCGACATCGTTTCGCTCGATGCCGATGTCGAAGACGCGCCCATTGTCCGCTTCCTGCAAAAGATATTGCTGGACGCCATCGGCGAAGGCGCTTCCGACATTCACTTCGAGCCTTACGAAAAGTTCTACCGCATTCGCTTCAGGGTGGATGGCGTACTGAAGGAAGTGACCAGTCCGCCCCTGAACATCAAGGAGAAACTGGCTTCGCGCATCAAGGTCATTTCCCGGCTGGACATTTCGGAAAAACGCCTGCCGCAGGACGGGCGCACCAAGCTGGCGGTGACCAAAACCCGCATCATCGATTTCCGGGTCAGCACGCTGCCCACCCTGTATGGGGAAAAAATCGTCATGCGGATTCTCGATTCCAGCACCACGACCATGGGCATCGAAGTCCTGGGCTACACCGAGGAGCAGAAGAACACCTTGCTGGACAGCATCCGGCGTCCCTACGGCATGGTGCTGACCACCGGCCCCACGGGTTCCGGCAAGACGGTGTCGCTCTATTCCTGCCTCAACATCCTCAACAGTCCGGGCACCAACATCTCCACGGTGGAAGACCCGGCGGAAATCAACCTGCCGGGCGTCAACCAGGTGAATGTCGACGAAAAGACCGGACTGACCTTCGCCAGCGCCCTGCGCTCCTTCCTGCGCCAGGATCCTGACGTCATCATGGTGGGCGAAATCCGCGACCTGGAAACCGCCGAAATCGCCGTCCGCGCCGCGCAGACCGGGCATATGGTGCTTTCCTCCCTGCACACCAACGACGCGCCGCAAACCGTGGTGCGGCTGGTGGACATGGGGATTCCCGTCTTCAACATTGCCTCCAGCATCCTGCTCATTTCGGCGCAGCGTCTGGTGCGCCGCCTCTGTCCCGATTGCAAGACGCCGCTGGAAATGCCGCGCGACGCGCTCCTGAACGCGGGTTTTACGGAAAAGGACCTGTCGGAAAAATGGACCATGTACGGTCCCAAGGGCTGTATGAAATGCAAGGGCAAAGGGTACAAGGGGCGAATCGGCATCTACCAGGTCATGCCGATGTCGGATAAGATTCGCCATCTCATTCTGAATCACGCCACCGTCATGGATATTGCCAAACAGGCATCGGCGGATGGCGTGAAAACCCTGCGTGAATCCGGTATCCTGAAAATCAAACAGGGGATGACATCGCTGGAAGAAGTCCTGAGTTCAACCAATTAGAAACCAAGGGGGAAATATGGCCACGAGTGCAAGCATCCGTTCTGGTGCAAAACATCCTGAAAGCAAGGAACGTGTTTTTGTCTGGGAAGGCAAGAACAAGGAAGGCAAACAGATGCGCGGCGAAATGCGCGCCGTGACGGAAACCGTCGTGCAGAACAACCTGCGCCGCCAGGGCATCCGCGTTTCCAAGATCACGCCGCAGCGTTTCAAGCGGGGAAAATCCATTACCGAGAAGGACATTTCGCTCTTTACCCGGCAACTGGCCACCATGATGCGCGCTGGCGTACCGCTGCTCCAGGCTTTCGACATCGTTGGGCGCAGCCATTCCAATCCTTCGGTCGGCAAGCTGCTTTTGGACATCAAGGCGGACGTGGAGGTCGGCAACTCGCTCTCCGCCGCTTTCGGCAAGTTCCCGCTCCATTTCGATCAGTTGTACTGCAACCTGGTCGCCGCCGGTGAGCAAGCGGGTATCCTGGACAGCATCCTGGAGCGTCTGGCGAGCTACAAGGAGAAGATGCTCTCCATCAAGAGCAAGATCAAATCCGCCCTGTTTTATCCCATCGCGGTGATTGCCGTGGCGGTGATCGTCACCACCATCATCATGATATTCGTCATTCCGGCCTTCAAGGGCATTTTCGAGAGCTTCGACCAGGAATTGCCGATGCCGACGCAGGTCGTCATCGCCATATCGGATTTCGTCGTCGCCAACTGGTACTTCGTCCTGGGGCTGCCTGTCGGGGGCCTGTGGCTATTCTTCTATACCTGGAAGCGATCGACCGCCATGCAGATAGCGATGGATCGCTACCTGTTGCGCCTGCCGCTTTTCGGCGAGCTGATTCGCAAATCCGTGCTGGCGCGCTGGCACCGCACCCTGGCCACCATGTTCGCCGCGGGCGTGCCGCTGGTCGAGTCGCTGGATTCCGTGGGCGCGGCATCTGGCAACTACGTCTACAAAAAGGCCACGAGCGACATCCGGAGCGACGTCAGCACAGGCGTGAGCCTGACCGCCGCCGTGCAAAACACCAACATCTTCCCCAACATGGCCATCCAGATGATGGCGATTGGCGAAGAATCCGGCTCACTGGACACCATGTTGGGCAAGGTGGCCGATTTTTATGAAGCGGAAGTCGATGATGCCGTGGCGGCGCTCTCCAGCCTGATGGAACCCATCATCATGGTGGTGCTGGGCATCCTCATCGGCGGCATGGTGGTGGCTATGTACCTGCCCATCTTCAAAATGGGCGCCATGGTTGGTTGATGACTTCCCTGCTGCTACGCGCCGATTTTTTTGGAGGAATGCTGGGCGTACTGGGATTGATGGTCGGCAGTTTTCTGAATGTCGTCATCTATCGTCTTCCAAAAATGATGGAGGCCGCGTGGCGCGCGCAATACGCGGAAACGCAGGGAGACGCGGGCAAGGGCGAGGATGAGGTCGAACCGGCCTTCAACCTCGCCAAGCCTCGTTCCCGTTGCCCGCATTGCGGGCATCCGATTTCAGCGCTGGAAAACATTCCCGTCCTGAGTTATCTCTGCCTGCGCGGGAAGTGTCGCGTCTGCCGCGCGCCCATTTCTCCGCGCTATCCCCTGATCGAACTGGCCGCCGCCCTTCTTGGGCTGGCCGCCGCCTGGCGTTTCGGTCCCGGCGTCCAGGCGGCGGCGGCGGCGGCCTTGCTCTGGACATTGCTGGCGCTGGCCGTGATCGATCTGGATACCCAACTCCTGCCGGATGTCATTACCCTGCCGCTTCTTTGGGGCGGGTTGCTCCTCAACCTTTCCGGTCAGTTCGTCCCGCTCTCACAGGCCGTCGTTGGCGCAATGGCCGGTTATCTGGCGCTGTGGTCGGTCTATTGGCTCTTCAAGCTCGTCACCGGCAAGGAAGGCATGGGCTATGGCGATTTCAAGCTGCTTGCCGCGCTGGGCGCCTGGCTGGGCTGGATCATGTTGCCGGCCATCGTGCTGATTTCCTCCCTGGTCGGCGCCCTGGTGGGGATTGCCCTCATCCTTTTTGCCCGTCATGGCCGCCATATTCCGATTCCTTTCGGCCCTTATCTCGCCGCCGCCGGCATGATTGCCCTTTTCTGGGGCGAGGAAATCAATCGGCTGTACCTAGGCTGAAAGTCAATGCTGAATGAACAATTTCCCATTTATTACAATATCGCTTGACCATTCTTGACTTCATGACGGTAAAATTACAGGCCTGCCCAAAGGATGGAGGAGGAAATGCCTCTTCTGAAGATAATTACACGTTGTCGACAACCTTGGCGTCAATCCTGGCGCTGGATTTGCTAATGAAGGAGATAGGGCAATGATGGAAAAATACTTGAAACCCGTGCTGTGGGCAGCCTTGCTGATGATGTCGGCCAGCCTGCCGCTGCAAGCGCAGGAAGCCTCCGGTAAGGATAGCGGCATCTTGCACGGCACCATCGAACAGGTGGGAGACAACAGCATTGTCATCAACCAGAAAACCTATGGATTCATCCAAAATGCCACCATCCGCCTTGGCGAAAAGGATCATGTTTTTTCAAACAGTCTTTTGTCTCCGCAGTGGGTGGGCAGGCAGGCGGTCTATCGCTATCGTGAAGAGGGCGGCAAGCCGCTTCTGATCCATCTGTTCATTCCCACGCAAAAAGCGCAGATAAGCGGGGGCTGAAGTCGCGGTATGTGTTGGCGGAGAGCGGACGTCTCAAGCCGGGCTGCCGTTGTCCGTCGTCATCTGTTGCTGGAAGCGCCAGACGCTCGAACACATCTCTTCGAGGCTGCGCGTCGCGCGCCAGTGGAGTTCGCGTTCCGCCTTGCCTGGATCGGCGTAGCACATGGCGACATCACCGGGACGGCGCGGCATGACGCGGTAGGGGATGGGACGCCCGCTGGCGGCGGCAAAGGCGCTTTGCATTTCCAGGACGCTGTAGCCTCGGCCGGTTCCCAGGTTGAGGGCATGGCAACCGGGATGCGTGGCAAGCCAATCCAGCGCCGCCACATGGCCTTCGGCCAGATCCATGACATGAATGTAGTCGCGCACTCCCGTGCCGTCCGGCGTCGGGTAGTCATCGCCAAACACCTGGAGTTCGGCCAGTTGCCCGCTGGCGACGCGGGCGATGCAGGGCATGAGATTGTTGGGAATGCCCGCCGGATTTTCGCCAATCCATCCGCTCGCATGGGCGCCAACCGGATTGAAATAGCGCAAACAGGCGATTTTCCACGCCGGGTCGGCAGCGCTTATATCGGCAAGCATCCGCTCGATATGCAATTTGCAATAGCCATAGGGATTGGTCGCGCTCAGGGGGTGCGCCTCGTCGAGCGGCAGGTAGCGGGGTTCGCCGTACACGGTGGCGCTGCTGCTGAATACCAGGGTTTTGCAGGCCGCGTCGCGCATGGCTTCCAGCAGGCTTATCGTGCCCTGCACATTGTTGGCGTAATATTCGATGGGTTTTTCGACCGACTCGCCCACCGCTTTCAGTCCCGCGAAATGCGCGACGGCGTGGATGCCGTATGTCGTCAGCGCGTCTTGCAGGCATGTCGTGTCGCGGATGTCCGCTTCGACGAGCGCCGACGGCTTTCCGCTGATGCGCGTGATGCGCGCGCGGACATCGGCGCTGCTGTTGACGAGGTTATCGTAGAGCGTGACCTCATGCCCGGCCGCCTGCAAGACGACGGCCGTATGGCTGCCGATATAGCCCATGCCGCCGGTCAGAAGGATATTCATGGCGCCTGCACCTTTTTGGAAGAACGGACAAAGGTTGCCATGATAAGCCATTCGCGCCGCGGAATCCCTGCCCCTGAACGGTTGGCTGATCTATACTTTTCCCATTCTGTCTGGAGTTTGCGATGATGATGCGTTTTTCTGTTGCGGCATTGTGCGCGGGATTCCTGCTGTCGACGCCTGCCTGGGGGCAGGTTTATCGCTGCACGGACGCGGAGGGGCGCGTCACCATCACCAACGTCCTGATCGACAAGGTCAATTGCAAACGAATGCAGATTGAAGCCGATACCGCCGTGCCGCCGCCGACTGGCAGCGGAAAACACCGTCCCGGCGCGGCTTCCACGACAACGCCGCCGGACTTTCCGTCGGTGAGCGCGGACGAGCAAAAAACGCGCAACGACGCCCGGCGCGTCATTCTGAACCAGGAACTTGCCGACGAACGACAAAAGCTGGAGAGCGCGAAAACCCAACTGGCGACGCAGGAAAAAGTTCCGGCGGGGATGGAAGACGCCGAAAGGCGCGAAACCCGGCTGCGTCCATTCCGGGAGGCCGTGTCCCGGCACGAGCGCAACATCGAGGATCTGAACCGGGAACTCGGCAGCCTTCGCTGATTCTGGCATCCGCGCCATGGCGACTTCACAAAAAGCCTTTCCTCCTCCCTTGGGCGGACTGGATTATCTGGCCTCCGCCATTCTTCTGCTTGATGCCGAATATCGGATCTGTTATGCCAACAGCGCCGCTGAAAACCTGCTGGAGGCGACGGGACGCGCCCTGTCGCGTCGACCGTTGCGTGATGTGATGGACCATTCCGCGACGCTCCAGCAGGCGCTGGGCAAGGCGCTGGCCAACAACTGGAGCTATACCGGGCAGAACGTGGAAATCCGGCGCGGCAAGCCGACGGCGCGGGGCGAGACGTTGCACCTGAACTGCACGGTAACGCCCATGCAGTCGCCCGACGCGCCGGAAGTTTGTATGTTGATGGAATTGCAGCCCATCGACCAGCAACTGAGGGCCAGCCGGGAAGAGCGCCTGATCGAGCAGCAGCAGGCCAGCCGGGAACTGATCCGCAACCTGGCGCATGAAATCAAGAATCCGCTGGGCGGCATACGCGGCGCGGCGCAATTGCTGGAACACGAACTCAACAACCCGGCCTTGCGGGAATACACCCAGGTCATCATCCAGGAAGCGGATCGTCTGCAAGACCTGATGCAACGGCTGCTCTCGCCGCACCGCGCCACATTGCAGGCGCAGCGGATGAGTGTGCACGAGGCGCTGGAGCGCGTGGGCAGCCTGCTCAAACTGGAGTTTCCGGAAACGCTCTCCATTTTGCGCGACTATGACGCCAGTCTTCCAGACCTGACCGCCGATCGCGAGCAACTGATCCAGGTCTTTCTCAATATTGCCCGCAATGCCGCCCAGGCGATGGCGGGCAAGGGGGAAATCATTTTTCGCAGCCGTTCGGCAAGACAGGTCACGCTTGCCCGGCGGCGTTTCCGCCTGGCGATTGATGTTGCTATCATCGACAACGGCCCCGGCATTGCCGACGATTTGCGCGAGCGCATGTTCTATCCACTAGTTTCCGGCCGTCCGGACGGCACAGGACTGGGATTGACGCTGGCGCAAAGTTTTGTGCAGCAGCATCAAGGTACAATTGAGTGCGAAAGCCGTCCCGGTCACACGGTCTTTCTGATTCGCCTGCCCTTGAATCCCTTTGAACCCGCGCCCACGGAAAGCCCGCAATGAAACCAATCTGGATTATTGACGATGATCGCTCCATTCGCTGGGTGCTGGAAAAAACCCTGGCGCGTGAAAACATTCCCTTTGCCAGCTTCGCCTGCGCCGACGATGCCTTTTCGGCGCTGGAAGCCGGAGATCAGCCGCAGGCGATGATTTCCGACATTCGCATGCCCGGCGCTTCCGGCCTGGAATTATTGAAGTACATCAAGACGCGCCATCCGCAAACGCCGGTCATCATCATGACCGCGTATTCCGACCTTGAGTCCGCCGTCGCCGCCTTCCAGGGCGGGGCGTTTGAATACCTGCCCAAGCCCTTCGACGTGGATCAGGCGCTCGAACTGATACGACGGGCCATCGAAGAGAGCACACGCCAATCCGGCGTTACCGCGAGCGTAGCCCTGACGCCGGAAATCCTGGGGCAGGCGCCCGCCATGCAGGAAGTTTTTCGCGCCATCGGGCGTCTCTCCCAATCTCATGCCACGGTCCTGATCACGGGCGAATCCGGTTCCGGCAAGGAATTGGTCGCCCGCGCCCTGCATCGCCACAGCCCGCGCCAGGAGGCGCCTTTCGTCGCCATCAACACCGCCGCCATTCCAAGGGATTTGCTCGAATCGGAACTTTTCGGTCATGAGCGCGGCGCGTTTACCGGCGCGCAGAACCAGCGGCGCGGGCGTTTCGAGCAAGCGGATGGCGGCACCCTCTTTCTCGACGAAATCGGCGACATGCCGCCGGAACTACAGACACGTCTGTTGCGCGTGCTTTCCGATGGTCATTTTTACCGTGTCGGCGGTCACGCGCCGATAAAAGCCAATGTGCGCGTCATTGCGGCCACGCATCAGAATCTGGAGGCGCGCGTCAAGGAAGGGCTGTTCCGCGAAGACCTGTTCCACCGTCTCAACGTCATCCGCATCCGCCTGCCCGCCCTGCGCGAGCGGCGCTAGGACATCCCCCTGTTGATCCGGCATTTCCTGCAAAAGAGTGCGCGGGAGCTGGGCGGCGAGGCCAAGCGGTTTTCGGAGGCCGCCCTGAAATACCTGACCAACCTGGAATTCGGCGGCAATGTACGGCAACTGGAAAACCTATGTCATTGGCTCACGGTCATGGCCCCCGGCCAGCAGGTGGAAATCAACGACCTGCCGCCGGAACTGCGTGAAGCGCCAACCACGCAGATAGCCGCCGACTGGGAAAGCGCGCTGGCAAAGGAAGTTGATCGCCTGCTTGCCGCCGTTACTCCGGAACTCCATGAAAAACTGCTGCGCGCTTTCGAGCGCACCCTGATCCTGCGCGCCTTGAACCACACCGGCGGCCGCCGCATCGAGGCCGCCCAGTCGCTGGGCATTGGCCGCAACACCATCACGCGCAAGATTCAGGAACTCGCGCTGGACGCATGATGACGCTGAACCCTGATCGCGTGGAATGGCGCGCCGAATGCGCTTCCACCAACACCTTGCTGCGCGAACAGGCAGAGGCGGGCGCGCCTTCCGGCAAGGTGCTGGTTGCGGATCGGCAAACGGCGGGACGCGGACGATGCGGGCGCGCCTGGTTGTCCTCGCCGGGCGAGAGCCTCACTTTTTCCGTGCTCTTCAGGGGAAAGCCCGTGGAAACGCTGTCCGGGTTGAGCCTTGCCGTGGGGCTGGCGCTTTTACAGGCGCTGGAAAAGCTGGGCGCGCGCGCCTTGAGCCTCAAGTGGCCCAATGACCTGCTTTGCCGGAAAAACGGGAAGGACGCCAAACTCGCGGGCGTCTTGATTGAATGCGCGGGCGACGCGGTCATCATCGGTATCGGCCTCAACCTCAAGTCTTTCGACTTGCCGGAACAGGCGACGGCGGGGCTGTCGGACTGCCTGGACACGCCGGCATCCCCTCCCGCGCTCCTGGCGGCGATAGTCCGGGAACTGGATTTCATGTGGGCGGATTTCGTCGTGCGGGGCTTTGCGCCGCTGCGCGACGCTTGGCAGGCGCGTCATGCCGGCCAGGGGAAATCCGTGCGTCTCGTGGAAAATGGGCGCGTACTGGCGGAAGGGCGCTATCTCGGCGTCGATGACAACGGCGCGTTACGCCTTGCCGCCGCGGATGGCGAACAGATTTTCTGGGCGGGCGATTTGAGCCTGCGCGCCGGAGACGCCTGATGCTCCTTTGTCTGGACGCGGGCAATAGCCGCCTGAAATGGGGGCTGAGCCTGGCGCGCGCGGACGGCTGGCAAAGCCGGGGCGCTTTGTCCTGGCCGGACATTGCCCATCTGCCCCAGGCGCTTGCCGCCGCTTCTTCGACGCCGCCATCCACGGCGCGCCTGGCCAGCGTGGTCGACCATGAGCGGGAAACGATGCTGGCGTCTGTGCTGCGGGCGGCCTATCCGCGCCTTGCCGTCAGCGTCATCCGGAGCGGCGCGGCGGCATCGGGCGTGGTCAATGGCTATCACGCGCCGGAGACGCTGGGCGTGGATCGCTGGTGCGCCCTGATTGGCGCGCGCGCGCTGGAAGCGCGTCCCTGCCTGGTCGTCATGGCGGGCACGGCCACGACCATCGACAGCCTGGACGCGGCGGGCAACTTCATGGGCGGCCTGATCCTGCCGGGTTTGCAGATGATGCGGGCGGCGCTCGCGCAGGGCACGGCGCTATCGCCGGACACGGCTTCCGGCGCGGCGCGTCCCTTTCCCCGCAACACGGCGGACGCCATTGCCAGCGGTTGCCTGGAAGCCCAGGTCGGCGCCATCGAACGCGCTTTTCTCCGCCTGCCGGACGCCGCCTGCTGTCTCCTTTCCGGCGGCGCGGCGCCGACGCTTCTGCCTTTCCTTGCCGCGCTCCCCGCGCGACAGATACCGGATTTGGCGCTGGAAGGCCTGCGCCAAATGGAAGAAGCGCCCGCGCCGCGCTGACCGCGGGCGCGCGCCTTGCCTTGCGGCGAGCAAGAAATTAGCGACAGCCCTTCAGGGCTGTCGGTCTAACGCCATTGGGAAGGGGTTTCTTTCCCCTCCCCAATGGCTACGGTCGAAACCCCGGCCGTAAGTAAAGGGGTCTCAACCTTCGCGCCGCTCGATCGGGCGGGGTTTCAAACCGGAGTTGGTTTTTGGATGAAGGTCGCCCATGCCGCGCGGACAACAGCGCAGACAACAAAAAAACCCGGCCGCTTTCAGGCGGTTCCGGGTTCGTCGCGCGCTGGTTGCGGGGGCAGGATTTGAACCTGCGACCTTCGGGTTATGAGCCCGACGAGCTGCCAGACTGCTCCACCCCGCGCCAGGAAGAGACAATTATAGGGAGAACGCGCGATGGCGTCAAGAAAATTGGAGCGCGCGTAACGCGCAAGAACCAGTTTATGACGATAGAATCTGGACGCGGCGGCTCAAAGCGGGGATAACGCTTGGTCGTGTGACGCGGCATCCGCAGGGAATTGGGGTTATTTCCCGCCAGGCCGCCAGTTTTCCGGCGGCTTTTCCATACGAAAACTCGAACGAGCCTTGAAGGATTATCTCCTGGCTTACAACCTGAAATCGCTGGGCGGCGAGCCGCTGATCATGGCGGCCGTGGGCGACGATTTCGCCCCTTGCCGCCACGCCTGGAAGCCCTTGATCTGGCGCTCACGCGCGTCCGGCAGGCGCGCGCCCTTATCGCCACCCACGGCGCCGGCCTTATGAACGGGCGTAATCAACATATTGAATTGGGCGTAATCAGCATATCACTTATCCGTCTTTGACTTTGAAGTCGACTTCAAGGCTAGATTTCCAAATGTATTTTGGCGTCGGCGGCTTCATCTGGCCGAATTTGTGTTGGTAACGGAATTTTCCAAGAGAGAGCATCATGGCAACGAAGAAGCAAAGCAAGTTTACCCCCCACCGAGTCGATCGCCGGGTAATCTGCGCGCTGTTCGCGTCACTTGGCGTCGCTGCCTCGTCCCCGGCATGGGCGCAGGCGGAAGAGGAAGCGGAAGCGGTCACGCTCGAACCGGTTACGGTCACGGGCGCGCGCTATATCCGCGACGTGTCCGTCGGCGGCAAGGAACCCGTGAAACCGCGGGAGATTCCGCAATCGGTCTCCGTCATCACCAGGGAGCGCATCGAGGATCAAGGATTGGTGACGGTGGATGAGGCGCTCAGGCAGGTGACGGGCGTAAGCGTCCTCGCCAATGATACGCAGGCGAGCCAATACAGTTCGCGGGGCTGGGGCATGAATGTGACCTTCGACGGCGTTCCTGCCTATAGCGCGCTTTCCGGCGTGCAGCAACTGGATCTGGCGCTCTACGAGCAGATCGAGGTATTGCGCGGTTCCGCCGGCTTGTTCCAGGGCTCGGGCAATCCCGGCGGCGTGGTCAATCTGGTCAGGAAACGCGGGCAGAAAGAACGCGCCTTTTCCGCCAGCGTTTCCGCCGGATCGTGGAACAATTACAACCTCCAGGCGGACGTGGGCGGCCCGCTCAACGCGAGTGGCTCGGTGCGGGGCCGCGTGGTGGCTTCCATTACCGACCGGGAATATTTCTATGACACGACGGATACCAGAAAGCGCCTGGGCTACGCCGCGCTGGACTGGGACATCACGCCCGCCACCACGCTCTCCGTGGCGTTTGCTTCCCAGAGCGACAAGACCAGGGCGCTATTCACCGGCCTGCCGTCCTACGCGAACCCCGATAACCGGCACCTGGGCGTCTCCCGCAGCACGAATCTCAACCCGGATTGGGGCACGGCCAGGTGGGATATCCAGGACACGCTGGCGGAATTGACTCATCGCTTCGATAACGGCTGGCGCGTCACCGCGAAATTGAGCCAGCGCGAGCAGGGTTGGGACGCGCATTACGCGAATCCGGGCAGCGGCGTGAACCCTGCCGCGAACACGCTCAATTACACCCGCGCCGCATACGACGCCACTTACAGGCGGGACGGCTTCGACCTGTACGCTTCCGGCCCTTTCCATCTCTTCGGGCGGGAACACCGGGCGACGGTGGGCTATAACCGGGAGCGGCTTCGTTACGCCAACAAAAGGGTTGTCGCTCCCAGCGCCACGGGCATTCCCCTGGGCCACCCGGATCTTGTCCCGGATTTCGACCTGCCTTATAGCTTGAAGATGGAGGAAGATTATCGCCAGTCCGGGTATTATGGGCAGTTGCGCCTTCGCCTTGCCGACCCCTTGACAGTCATCGCCGGGGCGCGCGTCAGTGATTATGACGGGCGTTACCGTGACACGCCACTGCCCGCTGGCCCGACCGGGGACTGGGAGTCGGGCGGAGAAGAACATGGCGAGGTGACGCCTTACGCGGGCGTGATCTTCGACGTAAACCGGCAGGTTTCCCTCTACACCAGCTACAGCGACATCTTCGCGCCCCAGACGGCCCAGAAATACGGCGGCGGCACGGTGCAGCCGCGCGTCGGCAAGCAATACGAAATCGGCGGCAAGGGAGAGTTCTTCGACGGCAACCTGATTGCCTCGATCGCGTTCTTCAAGCTGCGGGACAAGAACCGGGCGATCCTGGACAACGACCATTCCGGCGGCGGCGTCTATTACTACTATGACGCGGGGGAAGTCGAAAGCAAGGGCTGGGAAATCGAGGTGTCGGGTTCGCCCGCGCCCGGCTGGAACATCCAGACCGGCTGGTCCCGCCAGCAGACGACTTACCTGAAAAACAGCGCGACGACAGACGGCACGCTCCTGAACCCCATAAACCCCGAACACCTGTTCAAGCTCTGGAGCACATACCGCTTTTCCGGCGGAAGCCTGGACGGGCTGACCATCGGCCTGGGCGCGAACCATTCGAGCAGGATACAGCAGAACAACACCCCGGCGGCGGCGACGCGCGCGCAAAAGGCCTACACGATCGCGCATGCCTTTCTTTCCTATCGCATCGACAAGAACCTGACGCTTTCCCTCAATGTAAACAACCTGTTCGACAAGACTTATTACGCCCGTGTCGGCAGTGTCTCCAACTTCAACCTCTACGGCGAACCGCGCAATTTCCTGCTCACGCTGCGGGCGGCGTATTGATGGGATGGCGCGCGCAATCGAGGCGGGCGGGGAGAGGCGCGAAGGGCAGGGGGGCAAACCGCATGGATTGCCGCCGGGCTTTTCCCTTCGCAATGACCGGGGCGGGTTCATCGTCGCAGCCGCGAGCAGACGGCGCGGCGCGAAACAATCCAGCGGCGCGCGTCGATGTCCGGCGATCCCGTGACCCGCCGCCTGGCGCGGGAACGGCCCGCCGCCGCCGCGCCGCCGCTTGGCCGGTGGCTTGCTTCCGCCTGGCGGCTGATCCTGCCCTACTGGATGTCGGAAGAACGCTGGCGCGCGCGCGGCTTGCTGGCGCTCATCATCGGCATCGACATCTGCAACACCTATGTCGGGGTGCGTCTTTCCTACTGGCAGCGCGATTACTGGGACGCGCTGGCTGAACGCGACATGGCCGCTTTCTGGAAGCTGATGTGGGTTTATCCAGTCATCGTCATCTTCTGGTCGGCGTTCATCACCGCGCGCACCTGGTTTTTCCAGGCGCTGGAAATGCGCTGGCGCGCCTGGATGACCGATGTCTTTCTCCATCGCTGGCTGGACGAGAACGCCTATTACCGGATCGCCCGCACGGGCAGCGCCGACAATCCGGATCAGCGCATCGGCGAGGATTTGCAGATGCTCTCCAGCGACAGCCTGCGCCTTTTCCTGGGTCTGCTCGCCAATCTGGCCACGCTCTTCTCCTACGCGGTGATCGTCTGGAACCTCTCCGGCAGCCTCGCTTTCGCGCTGGGCGATCTCTCCATCGATATTCCCGGCTACATGTTGTGGGTGGCGGTGATCTTCGCCCTGCTCGGCACCTGGCTCCTGGAGAAGATCGGTTATCCGCTGGTGCGGGTGGATTATTACCAGCAGCGTTACGAAGCGCATTTCCGTTATCTGATGGTGCGGGTGCGCGAAAACGCCGAACAGATCGCCTTTCATTCCGGCGGACGCGCGGAGGCCGCGCGGCTTTCCGCCGCGTTCATGGCGATCCGGGAGAACTGGCGGCGCGTCATGGATTACACGAAACGGATCACCCTGTTCCACGAGGGTTATATCGAAATTGGCGTGTACCTGCCGCTCTTGATTGTCGGACCACGCTATTTCGCCGGGCTGATCACCCTGGGCGCGGTGCAGCAGCTCACTTCTTCCTTCAGCCGAGTGCGCGTGGCGCTCTCCTGGTTCATTTTCGCCTACAAGGATCTGGCGCTTTTGCGTTCCGTTTTCCTGCGCCTCATCGAGTTCGAGGCGGCGACGAAGGCGAAGGAGGCGGGCGGCATTGCCGTCACGCGGAATGCCCTGCCCGATTGCCTTTCCCTCCGCGCGCTGGATTTGCGCCTGCCTGGTGGCGAAACGCTGCTGCGCATCGACGAGCTGACTTTCAGGGCCGGCGAACGCTGGGTGATCCGGGGGCATTCCGGCGCGGGGAAAAGCACGCTGTTGCGCGCGATGGCCGGATTGTGGCCGCACGGCGAAGGCGGAATCGCCCTGCCGGAGGGCACAAGGATGTTCCTGCCCCAGAAAAGCTACCTGCCGCTCGGCTCGCTGCGCGCCTGCCTGTGCTACCCCGGCGACGAACAGGGCTTCGGCGCGGAGGCGTGCGCCGAAGTTTTGCGCGCGGTCAGGCTGGAACATCTGGCGGGCGAACTGGGCGAGTACGATCACTGGGACAGAAGGCTCTCTCCCGGCGAACAACAACGCCTGGCTTTCGCGCGCGTCCTGCTGCACAAGCCGGACTGGCTCTTTCTCGACGAATCCACCGCCTCGCTCGACCCCGCCAACGAGGCGGCGATGTATCGCCTGCTGGAAGAGCGCCTGCCCAATGCCGCCATCGTCAGCGTCGCGCATCGGGAAAGCGTCGCCGCCTATCACGACCGGGCGCTGGATCTGGGCGCCACGGGCGGCGCGACGCTTGTCTTATGAACGGGCGTAATCAACATATCAACAATCGGTCTTTGACCTTGCAGTCAACTTCAAGGCTAACTTTCCAACCGTGTTCCCAACCGGCTTTTGGTGTCCTTCCCATGATGACGAGCATGCACAGCGATAAGTTCTTGTTCCAGCCCTTGCCCCGATCTTTATCCCGGCCCATGTCGATCGGGGAACTGGCGAGGACGACCGGGGTGTCGACGAATACCCTGCGCTATTATGAACGCGAAGGTTTGCTGCCATGCCCGCGGCGCGGCGCTTCCGGCTACCGCGAATATGAGGGGAACGCGGTCGATCGGGTACATTTCATCCTGCGCGCGAAGGAACTGGGTTTCAGCCTGGAGGAAATCGCCGATCTTCTGGATCTTTCGGTCAACGCCGAATCCGCGTCGCGGGCGTGAAAGCCCGCGCCAGCCGGCGTCTGGCTGAAATCGAAGCGCAGATCGCCTGCCTCGAAAGCATCCGCGCCCGGCTCGCCAGCCTGGTGGCGGCGTGTCCGGGTTGCGGCCCGCTGGAAGATTGTCCTATCCTTTCCGCGATCCGCGCCGAAGATGAGGTTTCGGCCTGTTCTTGCGCGGCGACCAGGCGATTTTGAGGCACTTGACGAAAAAATGACTTCCGCG
>JAIRMN010000140.1 GCA_031258715.1 Zoogloeaceae bacterium | reverse complement strand
GAAGGGCTGTCGCTAATTTCCTGCTGGCAAGGTTTTCCGGGCAGGCGGTAAAACGGGCAAGGGAAGATTGTAACGCCGTCAGTCTTCAAAGCGATATGACAATCCATGCGGCGGGTGCGATTCAACGATGCGGGCATGTTGTCGCGCTTCTTCACATTCGCAGGGTGCTTGTTGACGGAAGCGCCCGGCGCGGCTAAAGTACCGATCGGTATAGTACCGTTCGGTACAGCGACACAGGGGAATGACCGCAAACCCTCTGCGTCGCATCGTTGGAGGACTTTCATGAATCGCGTTTATCAATACAGCGGACTTCGCTGGATCGTCCGGGGCGCGCCCATGTCGGCGTTGCTGCTTGCCGGTTGCGTGGCGGCGCCCGATGTCCGGGCGCCGTCGCTGGCGTCACCGGAGGCGGCATTGCGCGCCCGCGCCGTGGTCGTGGCGAATGAAGACGCCCTGGTCGATGCGTCCGCGCCGTCTGAATGGTGGCAACTCTTCGGCGACGCAACCCTGACCGCCTTGCAGGCCGAGGCTGCCGCGTCCAATCTCGATCTTCAGGCCGCCGTCGCGCGCATCGAGGAGAGCCGCGCACAACTGGGTTTGGCGAACGCCGCGCGCTGGCCGCAACTTTCCGCGGAAGTCAGCTACGCGCGTTCGGCCTTGAGCGAAAATTCGCCGATGGCGGCGCTGGGCGCGCCGACCCATGCGACGGACAACTGGTCGCTGGGGCTTCAGGCCGCCTGGGAACTGGATCTGTGGGGGCATTTGCGTTCTCTCAACGAATCCGCCGAGGCGCGGCTGTACGCCAGCGCCTACGGCATGGAGGCGGTGAAGGTGTCGATTGCGGCGACGTGGCGCGAACCTATCTGCTCCTGCGCGGCGTCGAGGCGCGGCAAGCCCTTTTCGAGGAAAACCGCCGGATCGCCGAAGACCTGGCGCGCCTGACCGAGAGCCGCCAGCAAAACGGCGTGGCGACCCGGCACGATGCCGCCGCCGCGCGCGCCGATCTGGCGGGCATCGAGGCGCGGCTGACGCAATTGCAACAGCAGCGCGACGCCCTCCTGAACGCGCTCGCGCTTCTTCTGGGAGCGCCGCCGCGCGCGCTGGAAGCGCGTATCGAACACGCCCGCCTGCCGCCGATGCCTGAACGTTTGCCCGTGGGCGTTCCTTCCGAACTTGCGCGCCAGCGTCCCGACATCCTGCAGGCGGAAGCGCGGCTGCGCGCGGCGGTTGCCGACATCGGCGCGGCGAAGGCCGATTTTTATCCCCGCGTCAGCCTGACCGGGAGCATCGGCGTTCAGGCTTTCGATTTTTCCGATCTCGGCAGTTGGGATTCGCGGCGCTTTTCGCTGGGGCCGACGCTCTACCTGCCGATTTTCCAGGGCGGACGCCTGGAGCGCAATCTGGCCCTGAGCGAGGCGCGTCACCGTCTGGCGGGAATCGCCTACCAGCAGACCGTGTTGCGCGCCTGGCACGAAGTGGACGACGCGCTGAACGCCTACGCCGCCGAATTGCGGCGGCACGCGCAGTTGCGAGAGGCGCTGACGCAAAACCAGATCGCGCTGGAGGTGGCGCGGCGCGCCTATCAGGAAGGCGCCGCCGATTTCACCGCCGTGCTGATTGCCCGCCGCTCTCTCCTGGCAAGCCAGGCCGAATTGACCGATTGCGCGACGGCTTCGGCCTTGTCCGTGGTCGCCCTCTACCGGGCGCTTGGCGGCGGCTGGTCGCCGGAATTGCGGGTGAACACAACACTGGCTGGGGACGATTCATGAACGCTTCATTGTCGGCAACGCCGTCCGCCGCGCCCGCTTCCGCGCCGCCGCAACCTCCGTTCGGCCCGCGCATGGCCGTCGGACTTCTGGGCATCCTGTTGGCTGCGGTCGTCGCCGGTCTGAATGGCCGGGTTCCCGGCCTGGTGTTGGCCGACCTGCGCGGCGCGCTGGGCTTTGGCCTCGATGAGGCTTCCTGGCTTTCCACGGCCTACGCCGCAGGCGAAGTGGCCGCAATGCCTTTTGCGACCTGGTTTTCCATCACCTTTTCATTGCGCCGTTTTCATCTGGCGATGCTCTTTGCCACCCTGCTGCTCTCGCTTCTCATGCCATACGTGCAGGACCTGCATGTGCTCCTGGTCTTGCGCCTCCTGCACGGATTGATTGGCGGGGCGCTGATTCCGCTCCTGATGATGTCCTGCCTGCGCTTCCTGCCGCTCTCCATCCGCCTGCACGGTCTGGCGATCTTCGCCCTGGTCGCCACCTTCTCGCCCAATGTCGCCCTGTGGTTTGCCGCCCAATGGGTTGACCGGCTGGAAGACTGGCGCTGGGTCTATTGGCATGTGATTCCCCTGGGATTGCTGGCGGCGGCGCTGGTCGCCTGGGGCATCCCGAAGATGCCGCTGGCCCTGCCCCGGCTGCGGCAAGCCAATTGGTTCGGCATGGCCCTAGGACTTCCCGGCCTGATGCTGCTGGTCGCCGGAGTGGATCAGGGCGTGCGCCTCGACTGGTTCCATTCGCCGCTGATTGTCGCGCTCCTCCTTTCCGGCAGCGTGTTGACGATCCTCTTCCTGATGAGCGAATGGCCTCACCCGGCGCCCTTCGTCCGCTGGCAGTTGCTGGAGCGGCGCAACCTCTGGCTTGGCTTTGCCGTTTTCGGCGTCCTGCTGATGGTGATGAACACCGCCGTCACCCTGCCCGCCAGCCTGATGGCCGGGTTCCAGAACTTTCGCATGGAACAGAGCGCCGCGTTCGGCCTCATCGTCGGCCTGCCGCAACTCTTTCTTGGTCCCTGCGTGGCGCTCCTGCTGTACCGGCGCTGGGTCGACGCGCGCCTTGCGTTCGCGGCGGGACTCCTCTGCATGGCCGCCGCCGACGGGCTGGCCTCCGGCGTCACGAGCGAGTGGATGGCGCGGGAATTCCTGTGGACGCAGGCGCTCCACATGATCGGGCAGCCCCTGGCGATGGTCGCGGTGCTTTTTCTGACGACGAGCGTCGTTGCGCCAATGGAGGGGCAATTCGTCGCCGGGATGGTCAATATCGTGCGCGTCTTCAGCGTCACCATTGGCGGCGCCTTCATCGGCCAACTCACGGCGGTGCGCGGCCGCTTCCACGCCGAGATGCTGCTCGACAACGCGGGACAGCGGCTCGCCCGCCTGCCCGCGGACGATCCGGGCTGGGCGGCGCTCGGCAACACGGTGGCGGAACAAGCCAGCGTCCTGGCGGCGGCGGACGTCTATCGCGTCTTCGCCGTGGCGGCGCTCCTCATGATTCCCTTCGTCCTGATGCTCCAGCGTATCCCGGCGCCCGTGACGAGGCCAGATCCTCCCGCCGCGCCGCTCGTCACGACGCCAGCGGCGGCTTCCTCCTGATTCCTTTTTCGCATGGAGTTTCTTCTATGAGCAAGACTCTTCGCTTTCGCGTCATCGCCAGCGCGATCGCCGCCATCGCCCTCCTGGCCGCCTTCCTGATCCTCAATCGCCCGGAATCCAGCGCCTCGGAACAGGGCACCGACGACGCCTACGTGCAGGCCGATTTCACGGTAATCGTGCCGCAAGTCGCGGGCGTCATCACCCGCGTGGACGTCGCCGACCATCAGGAAGTGGCGATAGGCGCGCCCCTGATCGGCATCGACGAGCGCGACCTGCGCATCGCCGTGGACAACGCGAAAGCGCGCCTCGCCAGCGCCCAGGCGAGCATCGACAGCCTGGAAGCGCAACTCGTCCGCCAGCAAAGCGTCATTGTCCAGGCGCGCGCGGCGCTGGCCGCTTCCAGCGCCCAATTGAAGCTCGCAGAGGCCAACCGCGACCGCTTCGCCAATCTGGCGCGTGATGGTTCCGGCACGGTGCAGGCGCAACAAGAGGCCGAGGCGAAATGGGATACGCAACGCGCGGCGCGCGAGCGCGATTTGGCCGGTCTGCGGCTGGCCGAACAGCAGACCGCGATTCTTCGCGCCGAACTGGAAAAAGCCCGCGCCGCGTTGCTTTCCGCCGAAGCGGAGAAGGCCGCCGCCGACTTGGATCTCTCTTATGCCAGCATCGTCGCGCCCGTCAGCGGCGTCGTCGCCCAGAAAAAGGCCAGGGTCGGCGGCTACGCCCGCGTGGGCGAACCGCTCCTCACCCTGGTGCCGCTCTATGCCGTCTATATCGAAGCCCATTTCCGGGAAACGCAACTGGCCCGCGTGCGGGTGGGACAACCGGTCGCCATCACCGTCGACGCGCTGCCGGATGTCCGCTTGAAGGGCCATGTCGAAAGCCTGGGGCCAGCCAGCGGCGTGAGTTTTTCGACCGTGCCGCCGCACAACGCCACCGGCAACTTCACCAAGATCACCCAGCGCCTCCCGGTACGCATTCGCCTGGAACCAGGACAGGAAGCCGCAAAACGGCTGCGGGTCGGAATGTCGGCGCGTCCCGTGATCGATGTGGGCGCGCAGCCCCGCTGGTATTGACAAGGAACTGCATCATGGATGACGCGATGTTTGCCGATTTGCTCAAAAGCCTGCGAGACACGGGGCGCGTCCTCGCAGGGATTGCCTTTGCTGGCCGCGCGTTTGAATCGCGCCCTATCCTTTTCCGAAGACGATCCTCCCGCCTTCCTCCCGCACCCGGATCGTATCCTTCACCGCGAACCTGCCTTCCAGGATCGCCTTTGCCAGCGGGTTTTCCAGTTCCTGCTGGATGGCGCGTTTCAGGGGGCGCGCGCCGAAGACCGGGTCGAAGCCCGCGCGGGCGAGTTCGGCGAGGGCGGAATCGTCCACTTCCAATCCCATCTCCAGTTGGGCGAGGCGCTTCTCCAGATAGCCCAGTTGAATTCTGGCGATGCCCCGGATATGCCGCTCGTCCAGGGCGTGGAAGACCACCGTTTCGTCGATGCGGTTTACAAATTCCGGACGGAAATAGCTTTTGACCTCGCCCATCACCGCGAGTTTCACCGCCTGGTAATCGTCGCCCGCCATCTGCTGGATCATCTGGCTGCCCAAGTTGGAAGTCATGACGATCACCGTGTTCTTGAAATCCACGGTTCTCCCCTGGCCGTCGGTCATGCGGCCATCGTCCAGGACTTGCAGGAGCACGTTGAACACGTCCGGATGCGCCTTTTCCACTTCGTCGAAGAGGATGACGCTATAGGGTTTCCGGCGCACCTGTTCGGTGAGGTAGCCGCCTTCCTCGTAGCCCACATAACCCGGCGGCGCGCCGATCAGTCGCGCGACCGAATGCTTTTCCATGAATTCGCTCATGTCGACGCGAATCAGGTGTTCCTCGCCATCGAAGAGGAATTCGGCGAGCGCCTTGCAGAGTTCGGTCTTGCCCACGCCGGTGGGGCCAAGAAAGAGGAGGGAGCCGTAAGGCCGGTTGGGATCGGCAAGCCCGGCGCGGGAACGGCGGATGGCGTCGGAAACCAGCCGCACGGCTTCATCCTGCCCGACCACGCGGGTATGCAGGCGTTCTTCCATCTTGAGCAGTTTTTCCCGCTCGCCCTGCATCATCCGCGCAACCGGGATGCCCGTGGCGCGGCTCACCACCTCGGCGATTTCCTCGCTGCCCACCTGGGTGCGCAAGAGGCGCGTCGCCTCGCCGCTCTTCGTCTCGGCCTCCTTCAGGCGGGCTTCGAGCTGCGGCAGCTTGCCGTATTGCAGCTCGGCCAACTTGTCGAATTGCCCCTTTCGCTGGAATTCGGCCATCTCCACCTTCAGCTTGTCGATTTCTTCCTTGATGTGCGCCGAACCCTGCACCTGCGCCTTTTCCGCCTTCCAGACCTCTTCCAGATCGGAGTATTCCTTGGTGAGCCGCCCGATTTCTTCCTCGATTAAAGTCAGGCGTTTTTGCGAGGCTTCGTCCTTTTCCTTTTTCACCGCCTCGCGCTCGATCTTCAACTGGATGAGGCGCCGGTCGAGTTTGTCCATCGCTTCCGGCTTGGAGTCGATTTCCATTTTTATACGCGCGGCAGCCTCGTCAATTAAGTCGATGGCCTTGTCCGGCAGGAAGCGGTCGGTGATGTAGCGGTGCGAGAGTTCGGCGGCGGCGACGATGGCCGGGTCAGTGATGTCGACGCCGTGATGCAGCTCGTACCTTTCCTGGAGACCGCGCAGGATGGCAATCGTCGCCTCCACCGTCGGCTCCTCGACCAGCACCTTCTGAAAGCGCCGCTCCAGCGCCGCGTCCTTTTCGATGTATTTGCGATATTCATCAAGCGTGGTCGCGCCGATGCAGTGCAGTTCGCCGCGCGAGAGCGCCGGTTTCAGCATGTTGCCCGCGTCGATCGCGCCCTCGGCCTTGCCCGCGCCAACCATCGTGTGGATTTCGTCGATGAAGAGGATGACGCGGCCTTCTTCCTGGGCGATTTCCTTCAGTACCGCCTTCAGGCGTTCCTCGAACTCGCCCCGGTATTTCGCGCCCGCGAGCAACCCCGCCATGTCGAGCGTCAGCACTTTCTTGTTTTTCAGGCTTTCCGGCACTTCGGCGTTGACGATGCGCTGCGCCAATCCTTCGACGATGGCCGTCTTGCCCACGCCGGGTTCGCCGATCAGCACCGGGTTGTTCTTCGAGCGCCGTTGCAGGATCTGGATGGCGCGGCGGATTTCGTCGTCGCGCCCGATCACCGGATCGAGTTTTCCCACCCGCGCCCGCTCGGTCAGATCGACGCAGTATTTTTTCAGGGATTCGCGCTGGCCTTCGGCCTCTTGACTTTCCACGCCCGCGCCGCCGCGCACGGCGTTGATGGCCGCTTCCAGCGCCTTCCTGACCAGCCCGTGCCGCCGGGCGAGCTTTCCCGCCTCACCCTTGTCCTCGCTGATGGCAAGAAGGAACATCTCCGAAGCGATAAAGGCGTCGCCGCGCTTTTGCGCTTCCTTGTCGGTGAGATTCAAAAGATTGGCGAGATCGCGCCCTATCGTCACCTCGCCGCCATGCCCGGAAACCTGCGGCAACCGCTTCAAGGCCGCTTCCAGATCGCGTTTCAGGGCGGACACATTGACCCCCGCCCGCGCCAGAAGCGAAGCCGCGCCGCCGTTTTCCTGGTCGATGAGCGCGAGCAGCAGGTGCACGGGTTCGATGAACTGCTGATCGCCGCCCACCGCCAAGCTCTGCGCGTCCGAAAGCGCCTGCTGGAAAAGCGTGGTCAATTTGTCGAGTCGCATGGAAAAGCTCCTTTGTCATTATCGGGATAATGAAAGGGAAATGGGGATGTTGAGGGGATATTTCAAGTTCAGGGATCGGGGTCAGAAGACAGAGGACAGGTATCCGGAATCAGAAAAACCGTGCCAACCCGCACCGTCAAAAGCGAGGCGCGAAGCGACGAAGCAATCCAGATGTAAACCCGCGGCGCGAAGCGCCGGTAATTTCCTCTGTCCTCTGTCTTCTGTCCTCTGATTTGTCGGCATGGCGCGCCATGTGGGAGAATCGCTTCGCGCGTTTTACTGTTTTCCGCTCCCTCTGAACATGATCCCACTCCCCCGAACATGACCCCAGACGAATATTGCCGACAAAGGGCCGCCGCCAGTGGTTCCAGCTTTTATTTGAGTTTTTTCTTTCTGCCGCGCGCGCGGCGGCGCGCCATCATGGCCTTGTACGCTTTTTGCCGCGAAGTCGACGATCTCGTAGACGAGTGCCGCGACGAGGCGCTGGCGGCGATAAAGCTGGCCTGGTGGCGCGAGGAAGTCGAACGCGTCCGCAGTGGCCGCCCGCTGCATCCGGTCGGACTGGCCCTGCAGGAAGCCAGGCGCGCGTTCAACCTCTCCGCCGGGCACCTCCTGGACATCCTCGACGGCATGGAGATGGACTTGCGGATAAGGCGCTATCCGGATTTTGCCCAACTTTCGCGCTATTGCTACCACGTCGCCAGCGTGGTCGGGTTGATCTCCGCCGAGATTTTCGGCTACCGGGAAAAAGCGACGCTCGATTACGCGCGCGATCTGGGCATGGCCTTGCAACTGACCAACATCCTGCGCGACATCGGCGAAGACGCGCGCCGGGGACGCGTCTACCTTCCCGAAGACGAGCTGAAACGCTTTTGCGTACCCGTTAAAGACATCCTGGAAGGCCGTTATTCGGAAAACCTCATCGCCCTGATGCGCTTTCAGAAAGAACGCGCCGAAAACTACTACGCCCGCGCGCTCGCCCAACTCCCGCCCGCCGACCGCAAAAGCCAACGTCCCGGCCTGATCATGGCCGCCCTCTATCACGCCCTCTTGCGCGAAATCGAAGCCGGGAACTTTCAGGTCTTGCACCAGCGCGTCAGCCTCCCGCCGCGCCGCAAGCTCTGGCTGGCGATAACGGCGGGAATCCGATGCGGACACGCCGGAAAAAAATGAGACAATCCTCCTCCCCTTTCGCCCGCGCCCGATAGCCATGTCCGACACCGCGCCCCTGATTGTCATACGCGGCCTCAGTCTTGGCATAGGTCAGGCGGACGGCGCGTTGTTGCCGGTAATCGACGATCTCGGTTTTTCCATTCGCGCCGGGGAAACCTTCGCCCTGGTGGGCGAATCCGGTTGCGGCAAATCATTGACCGCGCTGGCGCTGATGCGGCTTTTGCCGCCCGGCATCCACATCACCGGCGGTGAAATCCTCCTGGAGGGACGCGAGCTGCTCCGCCTGCCCGAAGCCGCCATGCGCAAACTGCGCGGCGGCGATATGGCGATGATCTTCCAGGAACCCGCCAGCAGCCTGAATCCCATCCTCACCATCGAGTGCCAGATTGGCGAGGCGCTTGCCCTGCACCTCGGCCTCAGCGGGCAGGCCCGCCGCGAATACGCGAAAGAACTGCTCGCGCAGGTGGGCATCAGCGACCCCGCGCGACGCCTTTCGGAATATCCGTTTCAACTCTCCGGCGGCATGAAGCAGCGGGTGATGATCGCCATCGCCCTGGCCGCCCGCCCACGCCTCCTGATTGCCGACGAACCTTCCACCGCGCTCGATGTGACCGTGCAGGCGCAGATTCTCGATCTGCTGCAAAACCTTCAGTCCGAATACGGCATGGCGCTCCTCCTGATCACGCACGATCTGGGCGTCGTGGCGCGCATGGCCGATCGGATCGGCATCATGTACGCCGGACAACTGGTCGAACGCGCGGGACGCGACGCGTTTTTCAGCGCCCCGCGACACCCCTACAGCCGCGCATTGTTCGCCGCCCTGCCGGAATCCGCGCGACACGGCCAACCGCTCAACGCCCTCCCCGGCCAGGCGCCCGCCTTCACCGCCCTGCCCTCCGGTTGCCGTTTCGCCAACCGCTGCGCGGAGAAGAAAAATGACAGCCGCTGCCTGGCGGAAGCGCCCCCGCTGGAAGATCGCGGCAACGACACATGGGTACGCTGCCATTTTCAGGAGACGGAAGACCCGCCGGCGGCAGCGGCGCCCGGTATGGAACGCGCTGCGGCCTCTCCTCCCCTGTCTTCCGAGGCCATCTTCTCCACGCGCGGCCTGCATGTGCATTTTCCCGTCCGAAAGGGCGTGCTGCAACGGACGCATGGCTTCGTGCGGGCGGTGGATGGCGTCGATCTCGATCTGACGCCGGGGCGCACCCTGGCCCTGGTGGGCGAATCCGGCTGCGGCAAGACGACGGTGGGACGCGCCCTGATGCGCATCATTCCCGCGACGGCGGGGGAATGCTTCTGGCATGGCAAACGCATGAATCCCTTTGACAAGGCCGAGGCGAAGCGTCTGCGCCAATCCATGCAAATGGTGTTCCAGGACCCTTACGCCTCCCTGAATCCGCGCATGAACATCGGCGAAATCCTGCGCGAAGGCATGTTGGCGCTGGACGCGGTACGCTCGGAACGAGAGGCGCGGGAACGCTCGGCGGCATTGTTGCGCCAGGTCGGATTGAAGGCGGAACACGCCCGCCGCCATCCGCACGAATTTTCCGGCGGACAGCGCCAGCGCATCGCCATCGCCCGCGCGCTGGCGGTCTCGCCGCGCGTCATTCTCTGCGACGAACCCACTTCCGCGCTGGATGTTTCCGTGCAGGCGCAAATCCTGAATCTGATGCAGGATTTGCAGGCCGAACTGGGCATCGCCTACCTCTTCATCACCCATAACTTCGCCGTGGTGGAATACCTGGCGCATGAGATTGCCGTCATGTACCTGGGACGCATCGTCGAATCCGGCCCCGCCGCCGCCGTCCTTGCCGCTCCCGCGCATCCCTACACCCGCGCCTTGCTCTCCGCCGTGCCGCGCATTGAAGGCGGCAGGGAAATCATCCGCCTGGAAGGCGAGGCGCCCTCCCCCGCCCATCCCCCGTCCGGCTGCCGTTTTTGTCCGCGCTGCAAGGACGCCATGCCGATTTGCGGGGAAAGCTACCCGCCCATGACCAGCCTCGCAAAAGGCCGGAAAGTCGCGTGCTGGGTTCAGGAGACGGGGTAGGAATGACGGATGGTTTTCATCCGCGCCGCTGGAGCGACGCCCGCCCGCCGGACGGACGGGGAAGGAAAAGGCGGGCGATGAAACCGATCAATGAAAGACGATGGGACGCGCCGCGCCGCCGGTGCAATAGTTGTCGAGAAAAGCGTCAATGGCTTCCTCGGTGCGCTCGGCTTCCGGAATATCGCTGATGGCGTTGTAAAAATGATGCGCGAACGCGCCTTGCAGGAAAAGAATGCGGCGAGCGTCCTTGTCGAACAACTCAAAACCTTCCTCTGCGGGATAGGCCAGCACGGAATAATGCGTACTGTCATAGACAATGTTCATGATCTCACTCCTCGATGAAAACCAACCCGGCCTGCGTCACAAGTTCACTATCGGCATCCAGTCTGTCCGCCTTGAGAAAAAACAGCCTGCCTCCAACGAAAAAGCAAAAAACGCGCCACTTTTCCTCCGCCATTCAGACAGAGACAGCGGGAAAAAACACGCGCCAGCAAGAAATTAGCGACAGCCCTTCAGGGCTGTCGGTCTGACGCCATTGGGAAGGGGTTTGCATCCCCTCCCCAATGGCTACGGTCGAAACCCCGGCCTTCAGGCCGGGGTCTCAACCTTCGCACCGCCCTGAAGGGCGGGGTGTCAAACCGAAGTTAGTTTTTAGATGAACGAACCCACTGAAATCGAACTGGCCATCCTCCCCGTACGCAGACAGCGCGTGATGCTGTCCAGTGATTTGGTCGCCTTGTATGGCGTTCCGGCCAAAGCGCTCATACAGGCCGTCCGGCGCAATATCGCGCGCTTTCATGTGGACTTCATATTTCAATTGGGTTTTAACGACCTGGAAACCGCACAATCAAAGGTTTTGCCTTCCGTTGAAGCAGTGTGCATGTCGAATGACTTGAAGTCACAAATTGTGACTTCAAGTTGGGGCGGAACCCGCAAACTTCCCTACGCCTTCGCCGAGCAGGGCATCGCCATGCTTTCCAGCGTCCTGCGCAAGTCCCGCGCCGTTGCAGGTCAATATCGAAATCATGCGCGCCCTCGTGCGCCTGTGGCGCATCCTGGGCGAACACGAGGAATTATCGCGCCGCCTAGATGAACTGGAAGGGCGCTACGACAAGGCATTTCGTTCCGTGTTCGAGGCCATTCGGTAGTTGATGGCGGCACCGGATTCCACGGCGCGCAATCCCATCAGATTCACGGCAAAATTTTCCAACAAGGACAATACACCATGAAACTTCTCGTGATCGGTTCCGGCGGGCGTGAACACGCGCTGGCCTGGAAACTTGCGCAAACGCCGGGTTTGCAGAAGATCTACGTCGCGCCGGGCAACGCGGGAACGGCGCGGGAGCGCGAAGTCGAAAACCTAGCGATGACCGCGCTGGAAGAACTCGCGGATTTCGCGTTGAAGAACAAAATCCACCTCACCGTGGTCGGCCCGGAAGCGCCTTTGGCGGCGGGCATCGTAGACCTCTTTCGCGCGCGTGGCCTCAGGATTTTCGGGCCGACGAAGGCTGCAGCCCAGCTTGAATCCTCCAAGGATTTCGCCAAGCGGTTCATGGCGCGGCACCATATTCCCACCGCCCGTTTCGAGACCTTCTCGAAGGCTGCCGCCGCGCATGATTACGTGGAAAAGGAGGGCGCGCCCATCGTCATCAAGGCCGATGGCCTGGCTGCGGGCAAGGGCGTGGTGGTGGCGGCGACGCTTGCCGAAGCCCACGCCGCCATCGACGCCATGCTCTCCGGCAACAAGCCGGGCAAGGCGTGGGTGGTGATCGAGGAATGTCTGGAAGGCGAGGAAGCCAGCTTCATCGTCATGGCCGACGGCAAACACGTGTTGCCGTTGGCCACCAGCCAGGATCACAAACGCATCGGCGACGGCGACGCCGGTCCCAACACCGGCGGCATGGGCGCCTATTCCCCCGCGCCGGTGGTAACGCCGGAAATCTACGCCAAGGTCATGCGCGAAATCATCCTGCCGACGATAAAGGGCATGGACGCGGACGGCATTCCCTACACCGGTTTTCTTTACGCGGGGCTGATGATCGGCAGGGACGGCAGCGTGAAGACGTTGGAATTCAACTGTCGTATGGGCGACCCGGAGACGCAGCCGATCCTGATGCGCCTGAAATCCGGCCTGGCAAAACTCATCGAACACGCCATCGACGGCACGTTGGATCAGGTCGAAGCCGAATGGGATCGTCGCCCGGCTTTGGGCGTGGTGCTCGCCGCCGCGAACTATCCCGGCGCGCCCCAAAAAGGAGACATCATCTCCGGCTTGCCCGCGCAGAACCGCGTGGACGACGACACTCATGTCTTTCACGCGGGCACGGCGACGAAGAACGGCGAGATCGTGACGGCGGCCGGCCGGGTGCTCTGCATCACCGCCCTGGGCGAGAATATCCGCCAGGCGCAAAAAAAAGCCTATGCTGCTGCCGCCCGGATTTCCTGGAAAGGGATGCAGTACCGCAAGGACATCGGCTACCGGGCGATTGCTGCCCGGTAGCCCCTCCCGGCATCACCGATTCATTTGATCAGGCGTGACGTGACGGGGTAACGGTATGCCCCTCCATTGCTCGCGGCAATCGCGGCGACGATGCAAAACACGACATCGACAATGCCCAATACCAACAGCGGGAATGCCCCGATGACGACAAAAACCAGTACGCCGCCGACAAAGGCCGCGATGAGAACCGTAATCTGGAAATTCAGGGCTTCCCTCTGCGGGGCAATCGCGCTATGGTTTCATTTTCTGGCAGGTTTATGCGTATGGCCGGAATTTTTCCAAGGAGAAGGATACCCATGTTGCTGTCGCCAGAGCCGTATCTCAA
>JAIRMN010000111.1 GCA_031258715.1 Zoogloeaceae bacterium | reverse complement strand
CCTTCCGGATACCCGGTATCCGATGAAACAGCCGGATCAGCGCGGCGCGCGCCCCGGCACGATCCTGGATAGCGGCCGAATGGACGACCACGGCAAGAATGAAGCCCATCGTGCCTACGAGTAGAGCGCGTTTGATTTTCGGACGGAT
Organism: Zoogloeaceae bacterium; assembly: GCA_031258715.1. Taxonomy (GTDB): domain Bacteria; phylum Pseudomonadota; class Gammaproteobacteria; order Burkholderiales; family Rhodocyclaceae; genus Azovibrio. The sequence goes on along the minus strand of JAIRMN010000111.1, from coordinate 44,334 downwards.
CGGATTTGATTTTCGGACGGGGAATTTCCTTGGTTTGGGGTTGATTTTCGGACGGGAATTTTGAGGTCAGGAGCGAACGGTTGAGAGGATGGTTTTCAGGTAGTCCTCGGCGGTGTCTTCGATCAGCGCCTTGTAGGAATCGGGGAAGCCTATCAGGGGGCGGGCGGGGAGGCCGGGGTGTTGGACACGCTTTCTCACGATGCCCATGAAAGCCAGGGCTTTCTTGTGGCGCGGGGTGATGACGTGCGCTCTGGAGCCGTCCTGGTGGAATTTGGCGGGGAATCCGTCACCGTCGTCAAAACCCAAGTGCAGGGAGGCGCCGCTAACTTGATAATGCAGGTTTTGCAGCATCCGGCCAGACTTGTTCAGGGGGCCACCCTTGCGCTTTCCGGCAGCGAGCGTGGAGGCGGCCAAGGGTTTCCAGGGGTTGCCGTCCGGTCCCAGACCGGCGCGGTGGCGGGCGCGGTTGGTGTTCAGGAGGGATTCGCCGAAGGCCGTTAGGAGTTCGTCGTCGGAAATTTCCCGGCGCAGGGCTTCCAGAAGCCTCGTCAAGCGGTCGGTCTCGAAGCGGATTTCGTAGATCATCTTGTTTCCTTTTGTTCAGTTTGCTCTATAATGATCAGCGTGAGACGGAACTAATGGCGCTGCATACGACCTTCCAATCCAACTCACTGACGCGGCGGTGCAGTGCCGCGTTTTCATTTCTTGAAGACTATCCGGCCTATACGCTGCTTATCGAAGTACCTCCCCCTGCCAGGATTGGCCTTCCGTGTGGGCAGGAAGGCGGTAGAGCCTGACCAGCCCGTGCGTCCCCACTCGAAGACCACGATTCCGTACTCATTCAGCGCATTCCCTTCAATTTCAAACGCCTTGAGATAGCGGCGCTTGAGCAGCCATTTTCCGGGATTGTCACGGCTCTTTTCCCACGCCCACCAAATCTCGTCGGGGTCGGCCAGCGTCATGGCCAGCAGGTTGATGTGTTGTATCCGTTTGGCTTTGCCCGGCGTTGCCAGCCACTTGAACTTGTCGCCCGTCTTGTCTTCGCCCTGGATGAAGAGTGCCTTGCTGATGGCGAGCGGGCTGCCGGCCGCGTCGGTGAAGAGCGCGCCTTTGTCCATCGTCGCGCCGAAGATGTTGAGAAAGTCCGCGACGGCCTGTTCTGGCGGGGTGTTGGCGGGGAGAATGGCGTTGGCGGGGATTTTTGTCGGCGTGGGCGCGGGCGGCGGCGTGAAGCCGGTTGGCCAGGCGGCGGCGCGTTCTTTCAGAACGGCGTCGTAGCCAGTCAGGGGCGGGACGGTGTGAGGTTCCAGCCAGGCTTTGCCGGGGCTGTAGGCGAAGCCGGGGTCGATGCCCTTGGGTGTGCGCACCACGCGCGGATTGCCGCTGTTTTTACCGACAATTTTCTCCTCCCAATCGATGGGCGGGGCGGTGTTCGGGCCGCCCGCCAGCTCCGCTTCCAGGCGGGATAGGGATTCGACGGAGCAGCCGCAGCCCCAGCCGTTTTGCGGCTCATGGGTGTCCCACCACGGATCGTCGGCGGGGAGGATGAGACCGTCCCATGCCTTGTGTTCCAGGCGCGGGTGTTCGGAGCCGGAATGCCGGTAGCGCCAGTAAGGACGCAAGCGCCGGGCGGCCATCCGTTGCTGGTAGCGTCCGGCGTTGTAGCTTTGGCGGATATTGGTGTCGTAGATGATCCGGCTGCGCCAGCCGGGAGAACCGTTGTGCGCCCAGCCGTGCTTCTTCGCGATTTCGGGAAACGCGGCTTTGAAGGCTTCGTAACCGCCCTTTGAACGGGCTTTATCGAGGGCGTTGTAGAGGTCTTCCAGAATCGCGTCGTGGCTTGCGCCCGTGACCACGAAGGCGTGGCTGTGCTGTTCCTGCCAGATGTCCGTCCAGCCGGAGGACGGCAGCCGGACTTTGCCGCGCCAGTAGGCGATGGCTTCGGAAAAGGGCAAGGCGGCGGGGGAGAAGGGATCAGGCATCAGGTATCAGAGGAAGCTACCGGCGCTTCGCGCTGCGGGTGACGCGCTGGATTGCTGCGGCGCTCTGCGCCTCGCAATGACGAGATGGGCGCTACTCACAAGGGTTTTCCTTTCTCACCGCTCGAAGGGCGCTGACGCCTTTCTGATTCCTGTTCCCGCTTTCGCGGGAATGACGTCCTGATTCCTGTCTCCTGCCCCCTGCCCGCCAGATGCGCCGCAGTCATGCCTTCGGCGAGGGTCTTCGCCCAGGCCTTGTAGGTTTCCTCGTCGCGCCTCAATGCCTCGATCTTCTCCGCCGCCTCGTCGAAATCGCTGGATTCGGCGACGATGGCGGCGATTTGTTGGATCAGGGCTTCCTCGAAGGGGGCGCAGGCGGCGGCCAGTTGCGCGGCGTAAGCGGCGGGGAGATCGGGGTGTAGAGGAAAGCTCCCCCTCATCCGGCTTTGCAGCCTGCAAGGACCTGCGGCCACCTTCTCCCCGCAAGGGGGAGAAGGGAAAAGCGCGGGGGAGACCGTGAGCGCCTGTTCTTCGCTGCCGGGGTCTTCCGCCGCCCGGTTCTCCGCCGCCGCGCCGCCGTGGAGGACTTTACGGCCTTCCTCGGCGCGGGGTATCTGCATCACCTGATGGGCGTATTCGACATCGATTTCCATGCCGATGGCGGCGGCCTCGGCCAGTACCTTGAGCATCTTGCCCTAGTCGACCGTCTCCTCGGTCAGGTACTTGAATGCCGGTATGCGTTCCGCCGGGAACATGCCGTTCACGAGGGCGATCGGGCGCACGAGTTGCGCGGTGAGCGTCGGTTCAAGCTGACGCACGTCGTGCAACATAATTTCGCGCCGCGCCCGTTCGTGGATTTCGCCCAGGGCGTTCGTGCTCGTCTTGCCGTCCGCCTGGCTCGTCAGCGTGCCGCCCAGGATGGCGAGCGACTGCTTCCGCTCCCAGTATTCGACGGCATCCAGAAAGTCGCGCACGGTGCCGGTCTTCACGGCCTGGACGAATTCGATGCTCATGGATTCCGGCACCACGCTCGCCGAATCGTGGCCGATGTTCTTCACCGCCTTCAAGAGTTCGTCGCGCTGTTTGTCGGCGATCCCGTCCGGGTACTTGCCCAGGCGCAAAGGCAGTCCGTAAACCTCTAAAAAACGCTGCATGTCGCGGATGTCGTAGGCTTTGTAGGCATAGCACCAGGCGAGCACGCGAAAGAGCGCCGCGCCCTCGATGTAGCCGGATTTGGCGCGGTGCTCATGCACGATCCAGTGGTTTTCCCAGAGGTCTTCCGCGATGCCGTCCTTCAGGAATTGCAGGCGGCGGGTGGCGGGATCGACCTGGAAGAGGCGCTGCGGGATGAATTCCAGGCCGTCCGGCAACCACACGTCCCCCGGCATCCAGGCGTAGGAGAGGGCCGTAAATCCCTTGCCAATGGCGTCGGTCAAATCGTACTGGGCGTCCTCGATGTGCCCGATGGCGCGGATCATGGCGGCGAGTTCTTCCGTCCGGGCGAGTTCGCTTTGGCCCGCATCCGGCGGCGGCGTGAGTTGCCAGCCGAGGCCGGTGACGGCGCGCCTTCGCTTGGCCAGTTCGGCGAAAAGGTGCGCGTCCTGCTCTTCCACAAGCTCAAACAGCGCCGCCTGTTCGGTGATGAAGCCCGCGTCGGCGGCGGCAAAGGCGCGGGCCAGGCGCGAAGGATCAAGCGTATTCACGCTCGCGTAGTTCAGGGGAATGGCCTGCGACGCCTTGGGCGCGGCCTGCGGCGTTTTGAGGCTCGCGCCTTTGAAGACGCGGGCGAGGGCGGTTTTGAGTTCGTTGATCATCGTTGGTTATCGTCCGAAAGGTTGCGGCGGCGCGAGTAATGGAGACCCCTCATCCGGCAGTGCAGCCAGCAAGGGCCTTCGGCCACCTTCTCCCCCTGGCGGGGGCGAAGGAAAAGCGGGGACGGTTTTTTCTGTCTCCTGTCTCCTGATGCCTGTCTCCTGATTAATCATCGTCCCACCCGTCGAAGGGGGCGGGGGCGGCGTATCTCCGGTCGCGGCGGGCGCCTGCCGGGGTGTAGTGCCAGTCGGCGCTGTAGCGGCGCGCGATCCGCCAGAGTTTTTCCAGGGCGTCGGGGCCGTCGTCATGGTCGGCTTCCGGCCAGAATTTCAGTTGTTCGATGAGGACGGACTGGCTGCGGTGCAGGCGGATTTGGCCGTTCGTCACGTAGGGTTGCAGGGAGATGATGCGCAGCGCCTTCTCGACGTTTTCCGGCAACGCGATGCCGGGGAAGGCGACGCCCGCTTGCGCGGCGCGCTTTACCAGCTCGGTGAACAGGAATTCCTGGAACTGCACCGTCTCTACGCCCCAGGCGAGGCAGTGGTATTCGCGCTGCAACTCAATGGCGCGCGCGATGATGAGATCGGGGACGCGCCGGGCGATGTCGGCCTCCACCACGTCGAGGGTCATGGTCTCCCGGCAAAAGCCGCCGACCAGAATGGCCGAAGGGTCTCTCGCCTTGCCTTGTTTCCCCAGGCTGGGGTCGATGGCGCCGAAAAAGAGCCAGTCGCGGCGGTGATCGACCCAGAATCGCAATGTCCGAAACGGCGCGGCGTCGTCGTTCCCCGCCTCGTTTTGCTGCTCTTGATTAAATGCGTCGTGATTGGTCGCCCGCATCGTCATCAGGCGATAGAGCGGGCGGACTTCCGGCCAGCTCACCACCGCGCCCGCGTCCATCGCCTTTTTGTTCTTCCGGTAGAAGGCATCGGCCTCGGCCTGGGTTTTGGCCTCGTCCGAGTTCGCGCCGCCGGTATAGAGGGCCTCCCATTTTTCCCACAAATCCATGCGATCCGGCCAACGGGTGATGCTCTTGAACACCTGCCGCCGCCAGCCGGGTTTGCGCGACACCCGGTTGATCGCCGCGTCGTAGTGGAGGCTCGTACCCACCCAGAACACGTCCATGCCGCCGGAAGGGCCGGAAAGTCCCAGCACGGCGTTCAGCACGAACCGCTCCACCTTGTCGCGCTGACTCTTGTCGCGGACGTTTTCATCGTTTTCCAGATCGTCGAGAAATATCAGATCGGGGCGGTGCGGGCCGTGCTTCATGCCGCAAATCTTCTTCCCAGTGCCGCCAATCCTGATCTTCACGTTGTTCGCCGTGATGACCGTCGTCGCCTGCCAGACGCGCCCCTGGCCGGTGGCGTCGGGGAAATCCATCAGGAGGCGCGGGTTGGTGTCCAGTTCCGCCTTGATGGATTCCAACATCTCGGCGGCCTGTTCCTCGGTGTTCATCAGGATGCCGATCATGTTCTTGCGCTTCGTCGCCACGCACCAGAGCGTGCCGAGTTGCGTCTCGTAAGTGCTCTTGGCTTCGCCACGCGGCGCTTCGTGCACCTCGCGCCCGTCGGCTATCCCGTCGATGACCTCCGGCAGCCGGGCGAAGATGAACTCGTGGAAGGCCGAAAAATGCGCGGTCGGGACGTAGTGCGGGAAGTAGGTCTGGCAGAAAAAGCGGTAGTCCCGGCTCGCCCGTTCGCGTCGGGCGCGGGCGGACTTTTCGTCGATGGGAAAGGCTTCGCATTCGAGTTCGATGACACGGCGCATTTCTTCGCCCAAGCGGGCGAGTTCCATCTCGAAATCGCGCCGGGTGCGTATGTCATCCATACTTTCGCCCCAGAATCGCGCCGACTTCTTCCAGGTGCGGGGAGAGCGCCTTCAATGCCGCCTTGTCATGCGCTGCGAGGTGATCGGCCAGTGTTTTGAGTGTGTCCAACGCTACCGAAAGGCCCGAATAGGCGGGGTTGATGCGGGCAAAGGCGCGGGAGAACTTGGCGTAGGCGTCGGCCAGTTGCGCGAGGAGCGCCGCCTTGTCGGAGGCGGCGATCTTCGCGGCTTCCAGTTCGCGCGTCGTGGTGATGACCTGGCGGGCAAAGTCTTCCACCAGCGCCTTGTTCAGGTCGTCGACGCCCTGCTCGGAGACGCGGTAGGCGGCGCGCGCCGTGTCCCAGTCATCGCCCGCCCTGGCCGCCTTCGCCTTCCATTCGCGGGCGGTTTCATAGGAGATGCTCTCCGCCGTGGCCGCGCCAGAGAGCGGCATCCCTTCAATGTAGAGGCGGCGCAGGGCGGCGCGGGTATCCGCACTATAGGCCACGCGATCACCCCATGCGCCGGATGAGTTCGACCAGGCCGCCGCCAGCGCGCCGCCGACGCCGCCGCCGACCGCGCCCAGGCGGGCCGTCTTGTCGATCAGGCGCTTGTCCTCTTCTTCCAGGTTGGTGACGCGCGCGGAGAGGCTGTCGATGCGATTGCCGACACTGGCTTCCAGCTTGTCGATGCGCTGCCCCAGGCCGTCCTCGATGCGGTCCATGCGCTCGGACTGCGCTTCTTCTAGGCGGCGGATGTCGGATTTGATGTCGTCGATGCGGGCGGTCAGCCCTTGGTGCATCGCGTGCACGGCGCCGGTGAGTTCCCCGATGCTGTGCATGATCTGCGAATTGTCGCGGCGGTCTTCCATGAGTGTACGTCCAAAAGTATTACTTTTGGACGGGGAAGTTTGAAACCAACGGAAAACCCTCCCCGACCTCACGGGTTTTCGTCGTTTGCATAAAAACTTCTCAGGGCGGCGATGCGTCCCCGGCAGCGGTCGTATTCGCCTCTGGCGTGGATGGCCCAAAGAGCGACGTCGGTATCCGAGGCCGCGTATTCGTCAGGAGAAGCGTCGCCGGAACCGGAGGGAGCGGCGGCAGCGGGGCCAACAGCGCCTCCGGCGGGCGGGGGCAGGCCGGAATGACCGGCGGAGCCTGTATCGTTGAGCAGCCGCAGAGCAGCGTCGCCAAAACACACGCGGCCCGTCGTGACCTTGCGTAACGCATTTTCCTTCTCCTTCGCGAGTTTCAGGTTCGCCGCCTCCAGCGCCAACTGGTACTGCGCGAACGCCGCGCCGCGCGCTTCCGCCGCGCGCGCCCTTTCAAACGCCTCGATGACGGCATTTTGCGAGACGTTCAAGGCCTCCTCATGAGCGGCCTCTCGCCCGTTTGAACGCGCCTCCCAGCGCCAGCCGTTGATGGTCCAGCCCGCGCCGAATCCGGCGGCGACGCAGACGGCGGCCAGGAACCACAGGGCGTAGTTTCCGAAAAACGCGGTAATCTTCTCAACCATCGCCCGCCTCCCTTACCCGCCGGCGCGCGTCGGCGTAGGCGGCGCGCATGGCCGGCAAGTCCTTCCCCACCAGAAAATGAGTGTGGCGCGCGGCGATGGCTTTCAGGTCGCGCTCCGTTTTCGCCGAGGTCATCTCCTTCTTCATGATGGCGGCGTGTTTTTTCGAGACGCAGGGGTTGGTGTCAATCCTCCTCCTCCTCCTGCGCGTTCTTCACGCCCTCCAGGGCGCGGTTCAGGTAGAGGCGCTCGACGCGCACGGCGGCGGCGAGGAGCGCGGCTTCCTCGGAGAGTTCCTCGTTCCGGGAAAGCATCAACTCCAGCACCTTGCGCGCGTCTTCCAGCGTGGCGGGCGGCAGTCCCTCGAAACAGGCGTGATCGCTCATGCCTGCCCCCTTTTGCGTTGCAGATAGCGGCGAACTATGACCACCACGCCGACGGCGATGGCGGCGACGGCAATAACGAGGATCGGGGAGACGCCTAGGTTCTTCGCGATCTGCCCGACCTGCGGCGAGGCCTGGCTCGCCAGCGCCAGGCCGCCGGTGGCAATCGACGTGACGCCGGACATCACGGTCGGGCTTTTGCTCAGGGGCTTTTCGCAGGAGACATCGGCGTCCGGGTTCTGGCCTTCCGGCGGCGTGGCGTTCCGGGGTTCGGAGACGTAGAGCGCCGCCTCCTTCGCCCGGCGCGTGACGAGGCCGCGGATGACCCTGCCGCCCGCCTTGTTCCAGAGGGCGAAGGCGCGCGCGGCGGCGGCCTTGTCGCCCCGGTTGTGGGCGCGCAAAACAGACGAGCGGGCAAACGCCGCCGCGCCGATGTTATAGGCGAGGCTCACCAGCGCCGCGAATTCAAACGGGACGGCGGGCGCGGTCAACACGGCATCCACTTCCCGCGCGAATTCCGTGAGCCGTTCGCAAAACCGCTGATCGGCTTCCGATTGCGTCCATGTCATGCCCTCCCTGATGTTCTGGGTTTCCCCCCAGCCCAGGGTCCAGACGCCCGCGACATCCTTGTAGGCCGCCAGGCGACAGCCCTCGGCGGCGGCAATGAGTTCGACGCCCGCCCAATCAATCGGCTAGGGCAGGTTGCGGCGCGGAGCAAGGTAGGTTTTCACTTTGCGACGCCTTCCACGCTCCGGTATGCATTCGGCAGGTGGGCGCGGGCGACTTCGTTTTGCCAGGCCGCTTCGCAATGGTTCGCCTGCCAGAAGATGACGCGATTAATCCATTTCGCCCAGGCCGGATGCGTCTCGCGCACCCGCCAGGCGCGGGCGGAGAGGGTTTCGTCCGGCTGCCCCCATTCGCCGCCGAGCCTGAACCAGCAGTTGATCAACTGGTCGGCGGCAATGACCGTGTTCAGCAAGACGCTCATGACGCCGCCTCTGGCGTTTGGCCGGAAAATATTCGCGCCGCGCGATCGGCGGAATCCAGCAAGCCCAGTTGCGCGAGGAGACCGACGAAGACCATCATGCCGGGATCGTCCAGGTTGATTTCCTGCGCATCCCGGTAGGATGCCATCGCCGTCCTGAGCTTCGCCCGGTCGATGACGCCGAGATTTTCCAGCTTGGGATGCACCGCCGCGAATTCGGGCACGTCGAAATTATCGAGGATCACCTGCTCATCGAGCGTCAGAAGCCCGCGAAAGGCGTAATGCGTGAGGACGCGCGCGGGCGGCAGGGCTTCGGTTTCCCACGCGCCATCCCGGAATACGGCGCGCTCGCCCTCGCCCACCGGGGGCGGCGGCGTGGTCGTGTGGCCGGGGTAATCGTCGGGCGTTTTCCCGATCTCCGTGATTTCCAGTTCCGCGCCGCCCTGGACGTCATGGAGCGTCACGCCCCGCCAGTCAGCGAGGAGCGTCCATTCGCCGGATTTGAAAACGGGCGTCTCGTGTTCGCCGGCCTCCGGCGGCGCCTTGGTCGTGGCGTTTGCCGGGATCAGGTATTCCCCCGGCTCCAGTGGCGAGGCCGCCGCGTAGCTCGCGCCGGTGAATTCACCCGTCGCGGCGCTATAGTTGAAAATCGGTTGCATCTTGTCCTCCTAAATCGTTCGTCCAAAAGTATTACTTTTGGCCGGGGAGTTTTGGGGTTTGAAACCAGGCAAAGCCTGGCTTCAAACCCATTGAACCCAACGAAAAACCCTCCCCGACATCATGGGTTTTCCGTTGTTTTTTCGTCAGGAAAGGCCAGGCTTTGCCTGGTCTTTCCTGCTGACTGAACCGGCGAAAAGTAGGTTTTCACTTTTCGACGCCTATTTACGGCCACTCATCACAGCGGCGATGCGGGCGAACACGAAAAGCTCAGTGAGCGACATCGCTTTGACGACCGGCAGCGGCTAGTGGAGTTCGCGGGCCACCAGCGCCACCGCCGTCAGGACGCGGCGGGCTTTTTTTCTGTCGTCTCGCCTTCCGCCACGGCTTCGCTGTCCGTGAGCAACAGGCGGTCGGCGATCCGCTGCGCGGCCAGGTAATCCGCGCCCCGCAACTGCTTTATCAGCGCCTCGTCCGTGCCGGTGAGGTTCGCGATCAACGCGATGTTCTGCGCCACGCCGCCCTTCACGTCGAACGCCAGGTAATCGGCGGCGGTCGTGTAGTCGCGGAAGGTCAAAGCCTCGACCGTGGTCTTGCCCAGCGTGAGTGGGTGCTTTAATGTCAGTTTCATGGTGTTCGTCCAAAAGTATTACTTTTGGCCGGGGAGTTTTGGGGTTTGAAACCAGGCAAAGCCTGGCTTCAAACCCATTAAAACCAACGGAAAACCCTCCCCGACCTCATGGGTTTTCCGTTGTTTTTTCGTCAGGAAAGGCCAGGCTTTGCCTGGTCTTTCCTGCTGATTGAACCGGCGAAAGGTGGGTTTTCACTTTTCGCCGCCTCTATCCGATCTGTTCCGAGGTATTGCTGGTGATCGTCACCTTGCTCGCGCCGTCGCCGACCTGTACCACCTCGGTGACAAATGCCTGCGAGAGCAGATGCACATGGCCGTCGGCCAGGCGCACGGTGACATCCTCGTTTTTCAGATCGTTCAGGCCGACGAAATCCATGCCGCCGGAGAGGTTCAGATTCAGTTCCAGCGTCGCCGGGGTGCTGGTTTCCGTAAAGCCGCCGTCTTCGGCCAGGCGCCCGGCCTTGTGCTCGCGCTTGACGCCGGAGGGCGAAAATGTTCCGGGGTCGTCTGCGAGCGGCAATTTGCCAAACGAGGGCAGGGAAACCGTGCGGATGTTGTTGAGTTGCGCCATGTCAATATCCTTTCAAAAGGGGTTCAGGGGGAGCGTCAGAAGGTCGGCACGGCCTTGCGAAAGCGCGAGCGCCCCGCCAGGATGTAGAACGGGCTGTTGACTACCGGGTCGTCCAGGAAGTTGAAGCGGCTCGGATTATCGGCGTCCTGCTCCACCACCAGCGTTCCCTTGTAATAGTCATACGCCTGCACCCAGCCGTATTCCAGCATCAGCACGTTCTTGTAGAGGGAGAGGAGGAATGCCTTCACGCTGTCCTCGGTCGTGATCGGCAGGCCAGGGCGGAACCCCCTCGTTGGTCTTTGCCGCCACCGTGCCGCGAAAACGCTGGATCGCGCCGATACGTTGTTCGTAGCGTATTCTCTCCATCGCCTCGGCGATGTTGATGTCCAGCTAGGCGTCGTCGGCGGAGCCGTCGGATCGGAACTGGTACATGGAAATCAAACGCTTGACATAAACACTGCCGTCCTTGCCGACCTCCAGAATCGACATGCCCTTGAAGAGGAGGCTGTTGCCCTGGGTGAAGTCGTTGTAGCTCACATCCGCCACCAGGCCGGGGAGCGCCGTGCCCTCCAGGGAAATGACCGGGTTGTTGTAGAGCCTCGGTGCGGCGGCGCCTGTGATCGTCGCCGCCGCTTCCCACGGGGTGGGCGGATTCAGGGCGAGCCAGGTGTCCGAGATATGCTCGTAGTTCTTCGTCTCGCCGAAGGCCGCCGCCTGCTCGTAGGTGCCGCGAAAGGCGGTGAAGACGCGAAAGCCCGCCTGCACCGGCACCGCGTAGCGGCGGCGGGATTCCGTGTGCCAGGCGGCAAGCGTGGCGGCATCATTGATGCCCAGCGCCACATAGCGAAACCAGCGTTCGCCAATCTGCGCGGCCAGGTCGCCGGGCAGGGGATCGCCCGTGCCGCCGGTCATGGCGGCAATCGAGACGACCAGATTTTCCGGCATCGGCTCGCCATACAGCCCCAGGCGCACGTCGATGGCGTTGCCGCACGTGCCCTTGTGACGGGCGGTGAGCGTGACGACGCCCGCGTCAGACGTTGCCGTAACGGGGATATCCGCGCCCGCCGCGTTGATGGCGCTGGCAATCGCCGTTGCGGTAGCCGCAGCCTCTCCCGGCGCGATGCCGATGGAGACCGCCTTGCCCGCGATGTAGAGGGTGAGCGTGCCGGATGCCGTAGCGGGCGTCGTGACCGTAATCGTCCCGGTCGCGGCAACCCCCGCCGGATTGTCGGCATAGGGGAGCATGAACAAATCGAACGTCGAATCGGCTGCGCGATAGGCCTCGGCCATCTGTGCCAGCATGGAACCCGCGCCCGCCTTTTTCTCGGCGTCCGCGACAGACGATACGCGCACGACTTCGCCCGCCGGGGCTTTGCCGTCGGCGAGCTTTTGCCCGACCAGCAGCACGACGGGCAAATCCCCGCCCAGCCCGGCCTGCGAGCCGTCGATTTCGATGTAGACGCCCGGATAGCGCAAGGCCTGCGGGACTTCGGAAAAGGTAATAGTCACAATGTTTCTCCTGTGGAATCGATGCAATCGAAGGGGTTGGCGGGGTCGGGCAGGTAATTGGTGATGACCGCCTGGTATTCGTAGCGATCCGCCCAATAGAGATCGCCCTCGGTGTATTCGAGGACGCGCCCGCCGGAAAACTTGAGCGGGCGCACATCCGGCGCGGCCTCCCATCCCAGGAGGAGCGTCTTGACCGCCTCCCGGTAGGCGAGCAGCAGATCATCGGTTTCGCCGGGGCGGTGGCTTCTGGCGTTCGTGATGGCGATCACCACATCGAAGGCGAGCGTCACATGTTCGGCGCGCTCCCCGGCGTGCCGCACGCTGTCGGCGGCGCGAATGACCCAGCAGGCCGGGAGCGGCAAGGCTTCCGGCCTCACCTGGGCAAATTCCGCCGCCCCCGCCACCTGCCGGAACCACTGGCGTGGGGCGGCTCCCTGGCGGGCAGCGGATTGCACCGCGCCAGCGGCGGCAAAACCCTCCGGCGCTTCGGCGAGGCGGGCGATCAGGGGGGTGAGCGAAATCATGGCCAGTTCTCCAGCGGCCAGGCGGCTTTCCCGCCACGCGGGGCGTAGCGCGGTGGCGCGGATTCGATGCTGGCCAGGCCGCCGGGTGCGGGGGCGTCCGGACCCGGCGGGGCAAAATCCACCTCGCCCTTCGCGAACGCCTTCAGGAGGTCGATGACGGCCTTGTATGCCTTCTCCACGTCTTCCGTCATCCGTTCCGCGCCTTGCAGGTAGTAGAGCACCACAGTGGATGCGAGGCGGGCGAGGAGCGTCGTCTGGATTTGGGGCGGCACGCCGTAGGAGAGGATCAGGGCATCGGCATCCGCGAGCGCCCGGTCGATGGCGTCCAACGCCAGGACGAGCGCCGGTTGTTCGTCCGCCGGGAAGCTGTCGATAGCCGCGCCCGCGATGACCGCGCGCAGCGCCGTTTCTTCTACCGGCATCGCGTGGTCGGCGGGGACGGCCAGCTGCGCGAGGCGGCGGGCGTTTACACGGGCGAGGAGGTCGGCGCGGGTGGCAAATGGCATGATCAGCCCTTCGTGTACCAGAAGGTGATGATGAGCTGTGTTGCCGCCGCGAGCGCGCCGGGGCGGTCGTTGTAAAGGGTGAGCGTCCCGTCCGCGTTGCGGTAGGTCAGGCCCGCCAGGACGCCCTGGGCGTCTACGGTTTCCGCCCCGATGAGGCGGGTCGCGCCGGGCAGGAGCGTGGCCAGGAGGCCTAGCGCCTGGTTGCCCGCGCTGGCAATCGCAGCGGCGGTGGTGAGCTGGAGGGTTTTCCGCCAGACTTGCGCGCCGTCCAGCCAGATTTCGCCGGTTGCGGTCTCCGTCAGGCGATAGCCGGGCTGTGGCGGCGCGGCAGTAACCTCTAGGCGCGGGTCGGCCTCGATACGCGCGGCGTCTTCCGGCGTCAAATCGAGTTCCGCCCAGGCCGCCGTCGCAACATGGTCGCCGACCTGCACAGTCTTCGGCGCGATGCGCACGTAACGTTTCATGAATCATCGTCCAAAAGTATTACTTTTGGCCGGGGAAGTTTGGGTTTTGAAGCCAAGCAAAGCTCGGCTTCAAAACCATTGAACCCAACGAAAAACCCTCCCCGACCACACGGGTTTTCGTTGCTTTTACATCCGCGCAATTCAGGCTCTGCCTGGATTGCGCGGCTGACTGAATCGGCGCAAAGTAGGTTTTCACTTTGCGCCGCCTTCATTTCGTTTTCGCCTTCGTCTTCTTCGCGGCGGGCTTGGGCGTGGGATCGTCAACGGGTTTTTCTGATTCCTGATCCCCGTCTCCTGACTCCTGCCTCACTTCCAGCATCTGCTCGGCTTCCAGGCGGGCGGCGGTGGCCGCGTCGACCTCGACTTCCCGCCATTCGCCGGTGAACTCCAGCCCGCAGCGGTAAAAGCGCGGCGCGCCCGATCTGGGGTTGACTCGAATCTGCAATGTTCTTTGTGTCATTCCTGTGCTCCTTCTGTTTTTCGTCCCGGTCACCGCGCCCTCTCCTGCCCCTGACGGGGCATCCTCCCCCCAGCCCTCACCCCCGCCCCTCTCCCAGGGGGAGAGGGGCGGCAATTCCCTCCTCTCCCCCTTTGGGGGAGAGGTCGGGAGAGAGGGAACCGGGGGAGGAAACGGCAGACGGCGGCGCGGGTTTCCGATTCCTGATTCCTGATCACTTCATCCACGGCGTGACGAGCAGATCGACCTTCTGGTAGTGGATGTTCGAGCCGCCGTCCGGGTTGAACTGCGTTTTCAGGAGGCGCTCGGCGTCGGCCATCTTGTCGGGGCCGACGACGAGGAGATCGGGGATGAGGCCGAGAATCCGCCCGCCGTCGCCGGTGAACTTCATCATCGTGTTGTAGGCCTTCTCGAAATTCTCGACGGTGAGCACAGCCTGGCTGCCCACCGCGCACTGCCAGAAGCCGTAGGCGGCGTTGCCGCGCCAGCGCGCGCCGTAGCTGTAAACATCGAGGTTGAAGACGTTGTCCGACCAGACGGCGGTGTTGGCGGCAAACTCGACCGGGACGCGCTCTTGCAGGTAGAGGGGCGCTACCGCCCGCTTGGTGCACAAAAGCGCCCAGGGTTCGGACGCTTCTTCTTCGCCATCCGTATCGAGCGGCACGAGGTTGGATACCGTCGTCACGCCGCCGGTGCCGTCTTCGTTCGCGTAAACCGGATGGTCGGCATCGAAGAAGTACTGGCCGTCGTAGCACTCGGATGTAAAGCCCGCCTTCAATGCCTCGAAAATCAGGCTGTTCTTGTGGTCGATGGCCGAGCGTCCGGCGGATTCGGCAATCGCGCCATAATGATCGAAGGCGTCGTCCTCGATGTCGGTGCGCTGCACATCCACCGTCGCCTCGAACTTCTTGTTGACCACCGTGTAGGCCTTCTCCGCGAGCGCCTTGTGCGCGCGCGCGCCGACCCACTCGCGGAAGGCGGGGAACTGCGAGAGCCAGGCGTAGGTGTTGGATTTCGACGAACTTGGAATCAGGCGGGCGATTTTCGTCCAGTCATCGGGGGCCGCCGCGAGGCCCGCGTTGAAACGGGCGACGATCGAGGTCTTTAAAGCGTCGAGCTGCTGTTGCGTAATAGGCATGGTGTTCTCCGGTCAGGATTTGCCGGAGGCGGGAACGCCCCTGGCTTTCAGAAAATCTTCTGGGTGACGCCCATACGGGCGCACATCGCCGCTTCGTCGTCGGTGAGCGTGGCCGTTTTCGCGCCCGTCTTGCCGTCGGTTTGCCCTTTCGTCAGGGGCGATGCGGGCAGCGCGGCGAGCGCGATCTTCAGGGCGTCGAGGGAGAGCGTCTTCAGGGATTCCTTCAGGGGCGGGGTGAGTTTTTCGGCGCTACCGGCCAAGAGGGCTTCCTTTTCCGCTTCCAGGGCGGCGGCGGCGGTTTGGGCCGCAGCCTCATCCGCCTTCGTCTTTTCCGCTTCCAGGGCGGCGACGGCGGTCTTCAGGGCGTCACGTTCGGCGGTCAGCGCCGCGCATTGCGTTTTCAGGGTGTCGCGCTCCAGGGTGAGGGCGGCGAGTTGTTCGGCATCCATCGGGGTTTCCTTTACGGGTTGATGAAGATGAAGGCCCACCGCCGAAAGGTCGGCGAGGGCGGGGACATTGGTCAGAGCGACGGAAATGAGGCGCGTCACCGCGCCGGTTTTCGCGTCGAAGGCGAAGTAAGGGGAAGAGAAGCGGTATTCCTTCCGGGCAATCGCTTCCGCCGCGCCCGGCGTCCATTCGACATGGGCAAAGAGGCCGCGCCCGGCGACATGGGCGAGACGGTCGATCCAGCCCGCCGCGCGGCTCCCCTTGCCGGTGGCCGAATCGTGCTCGTAGTCGTAGAGGATGGGTTTTTCGGCGTCCAGCGCCTTGACAAGCCGCGCGGCGATGGCCGCGCCCATCTTCCAGACTTGCAGCCTGCCGCCGGTCAGCGCCGCCGGACGGCCATCCCCGGCGGCGAATTCGCCATCGGGAAAGAGATGCGCGTTCATGCCCTCCGGCAGGTCGGCGGCATCGAGACGGATGGCAAGAGAGGCGATGAGTTCAGTCGTCATGGCCACATGATCCGGCGGTTCGCGCGCGTAAAACAGGCGGGAAATATTTCCGGTTCTACAGGAATCAGGAATCAGGAATCAGGAATCAGGACGTCATTCCCCGTCATTCCCGCAAAAGCGGGAACAGGAATCAGAAAAACCGATCCCATCCCCGCTCAAGGCCCTGGCGGGCTGCAAGGCCCTGACGGGCTGCAAGGGCAGGACGCCCTGGCGGGCGGCGGCAAGAAGGGCGCGATCCGTGGCGCGCTGGTGGGCAAGAAGCGCCGCGCCCGCGAGTTTCACGGCAGGCGCGGCGAGCGGCAGGCCGGCGGCGCGGATGGCCCGGTAGCGCTTATCCACCTGGCTTTCACTCAAGGCCAGCAGCCGGGCGGTTTCCGCGTAGGTCAGCCCCATTTCCCGGTAGCGGATGGCCTTTGCCCAATCGGGCCGCGCCAAAAGCAGCGCCTGCCGCGCCGCGTCGCGCTCGGCGGCGTATTTGCGGGTAATCGCCGGAATCTCGTCGGCAGTGAGCGCCGGACGGGATTCGAGATGCGCGGCCAGATGCTGCTTTGACCAGGCGCGAAAGGCTGCCGCGCGTTTCGTCTGCGCGAAGAAGGAAAGGAGGATGCAGCCGGAGGCGCTGAAGATGCGGAATTCACGCTCTTTTTCAATACCGCCTTCAACTGTGGTCAAGTTGACCACAGTTGTGTCTTCGTCGGTAAATTCGGCCTCGTGCCGGTTGTATAGCCTGATGATGCCGATGCGGGCGTTGTTCGGCGCGAAGCCCAGCGCCAGGCCGATCTGCTCGCCGGTGAGCCAGCGGCGACCATCGTGATCGATGACTTCAAGGGATGTGCCGATAAATTCGGCGGGGATGAGGTGGTTCATGGCAATACTCCTATGTTGCGGATTGAGTTTTCCGCGCCACCTTTCCACGGGTGGGGGCGGAACCGTGCGGGGTGGAAAACCGGACATAGGGACCGGCAGGGCTTGCGCCCTCCCGCACGGCCCGCCGTAACTGGAGGCCATGCCTGTGGACGTAAAAACACCGCCGTGTCTCGGTGATGGCGGTACGTCCGCCTATGATCCGGGTTTCCACACCCGCCTGCCGAGGTGTCGGCATTGCGGTCAAGTCTAGCCCGGAATTTTGAAATGTCAAGCATCATCTAAAAACCTTTTCCCCCTCTAGGTGACAGGAGACAGGAAACAGGACGTCATTCCCGCGAAAGCGGGAACAGGAATCAGGAATCAGATGAAAGTCTGTGCCGTGTTTGGCGGCCCATCGGCTCCGGCGGCCCCCTCATCCGGCCTTGCAGCCTGCAAGGGCTTTGCAGCCTGCAAGGGCCTTCGGCCACCTTCTCCCCCTGCGGGGGAGAAGGCAGTTACCGGCGCTGCGCGCCGCATGTTTCTTCTGATACCTGATCCCTGATACCTGATCCCTGATACCTGATTCCTGAACCCGGATGCCTGATCAAAACAGATCGCCCTGGCTGTTGTCTTCCATCCGGCGGCAGATGTTCTGGATGTGGCGGCTGGTCAGGCGGTAGGCGTGGGCGAGGGCGGAAAGCGACATGTGAGCGCGGTCGCGGCGGATCAAGGCGTCGCGGTGGCGGGTCAGGAGCTTATCCGGCTTGGGGAGCGCCACGCGCCCCAGGGCGTCGGCGTGCAAGGCGAGTGCCTCGCGCAGGCGCTCGACTTCCTCCGGCGCGAGGCCCGCCCAGTGGGATTTTCGCGCCGGAATGGCAAGACTCACGCCGCCAAACGCGGCGAGCCACTCCCGCGCGCGGACCAGCCCCAGGGCGCGGACGACGGCGCGCAGGACGGCAAGCAGCTCCCGATCGACACGCGGCCAGACCAGCGCTCCCTGGCGGTCATCGCCGCCGGGAAGCAACTCGCCCTGCCGCGTGTCGGGCGCGCCGTTCATGCCATCAGCCGCCGCGCGCCAGCTAGGACTTCAGCGCCTCGATGAGAGCCTGGCATTCGGCGGGGGAGAGGCTGTCCAGATCAGCCACCTCGCGCCCGGCCTAGCGGGAAGAAAAGGCGAGAAGCGCCAGACGAGTGGGGTTTTGCACCTTGCCCGCCTGACCGAGCTTGCCCCAAAGCCGCACGATATGACTGATGCCGGGCGGCACGGCGCGCGCCTCGCCCGCCTTCGACGCGAATTTCTTCACCTTGGGCCAGCCGCGGCGCTCGTAATCGTCGAGCGCCGCGCCGATCTGGGCTACCGTCATCGTGGTCGCGGATACCTTGTCGTTCCTTATCCGCGCGCCGTGCCGCCGCAGGAGATCGCGATGACAATCGTCATCCCAGCCCGGCAGGCTTTTTTCCGCCCAGTTTTTGGTGATTCCCAGGAGCTGGCGGTAATGTTTATCCAGGGCGCTCATTCGACCCCCTTCGCCGGGCAGGTGATTCTCCATTCCGTGCGGACGATGCCGCCGCCGTCCGCGCTCCGCCATTCGCCCGTTCGCACGGGAAACAGGTCGTCCAGGACGTTGGGAAAAAGCTTTTCCGCTAGGCGCAGAACCGCGAAATACGCGCCCGACGTGGATGAAGCCCGCAGACGGACGCCCGCAGGCGCGATCACGCGCGCCGTGTGCTCGCTCCCCCGGTGCAGCACCCGGACGCGCACGCCGGGGAGTTCGTCCAGTTTCATGATTGCACCTCAATCTCGAACGGCGTCACGGCGAAATCCTCCACGCCAGTAACCACCGTGATCCCCGCGATGCCGGAGACGGCGGCGGGTTCGGCCAGAATCGCTTCCTTGTTCACCTCGGTTTTCTCACGCAGGAAACGGCTGAGGCCCAGCGCCCGCAGGGTTTCGATGACCTTTTCCTGCTGGCGGACGGAAACCGAGGGCGGGCGTTGCCGCCAGGAGACTTCGCCGGTGACGAGGTTCGCCGTCTTCCCCGTGGCGCAGAGCGCCGCGCGGTTCGCCTCGCACCAGAGCTGGATGCCGGAGGTCAGCGTGTCGATGCGGGTTTTCAGGGCATCGACATTATCCTTGTGACGGGCGGCGATGGCGGCGATGGCGTCGTTGATCACGGTTTCGAGGCGCGTCAATTCGCGCTGCGCGTCACCCAGCTCGCGGATGGCGGTCTGGGTTTCGTCGCGGCTCTGGCAGACATAGTGCGCCGCCGTTTTCTTTGCTTTTGTCATTTGATGATCCTCCTTCAACTGAAAATGATGAGCGCCGCGAGACCCGCCGTCATGCAGGCCAGCGCCAGTATCTGGTTGATGCGCCGCCGCGAAATCCCCATGCGCGCCGGGCTGCCGTCGGCTTCAAGGAGTATGCCGCGCAGGATGCGGGCGGGAATACAGGTCATGATTGGCCTCCCGTTTGATGGATTGCCGACAGGCAGAGCGCTTGTTTGGCCACGGCGTCGACGAGCTTCACGTCCAGGGCGCGACCGTCACGGAATTCGCGGATGCCCGCCAGCAGCCCCTCAGTGAGCATCCGGGCGCTGCCCTTCGCGTAGGCGTGCAGGCGATCAATCACCGCCTCCTCAACTTCTTCCGCGCCCAGCGCGGCCTGCGTCAATGCCGCGGCGTCCTCCCGCGTGATGCCTTTGATCGTCTCCGGCCAGAACCCGGCGCGGCTCCGTATCTGGTCGAATTGCCCGTGCGCCGGGCGGATCAGGCCGGAAAGATGCTCGGTGCCGGAGAGCACGACGCCGATGTTCGCCAGGTCACGCACCCGGCGGATCGTGTGCAACTGCGCCGGGGTGAGCGTTTCCGCCTCGTCAATGACGATGAGGCTGTCGGTGTCCGCAAGCGACGCGACGATCTGGTCGAACTTGTCGGCAATCGACCCCTTTTCCAGCCCGCAGACGACGCGCGCCAGTTGTTTGACCAGCGACTGCGGCGTCATGGTCGGCGTCGCCTCGATGACGTAGGTATTCGGATGCGCCGCCGCGTAATGCTTCAGCGCGAAGGTCTTGCCAGTGCCGACGAATCCCGTGAACACCGCGAAATTGCGGTAGCGCCGCGCCATGTCGCAGGCGATGTGGGCCAGCCGCCAGACCGAGGTTTGCACCGGCGCCGACGCTTCCGGCGCGCCGTCCGTGTGCGCGATGGCGGAGAGGAGCTTCGCCAGGGCCTTGCCGGGCGGCGAAACATAGACGCCCTTCAGTATCTGGTTCAGCGCGGCGGACGAGATTCGCGCCAGACGCGCCAGCGCCGCCTAGCTGTAGCCTTGCCCGTCGAGAAAGGCGCGAACGCGCCCGATCTTTTCGATGTCTTCCGCGCTGTAATGCGCGGGCCAGTTTTCCGTTTCCATTTCAGCTCCTTTGCGTTTGGGCGAAACGCCCGTTTAAACCCCTTGCAAGGCCGTTTAAACGGCCCTTCACAGCTCGAAGAGGCGTAGTTCATCGTCCGGGGCGGACAAATGCCGCTCCGTGGCTCGTGCGCGATCCGGCAACAGGGCCTCGTGCGCGTCGGCAAAATTGTCGGCGTCGAGCACCACGCCCGCCCGCGCCTTCTGTTCGTCCATCTTTTTCTCCAGGCGCTTCAGGGCGTCCTTTGCCCGGCGTTCGCGCTTTTCGTCGAGGCGCGTCCTGTCGAGCACGTCGATGGCGGAAATGAGGTTCGCATCGCAAATCCACCGCCCGGCTTCATCACGGATGACGCCGACGGCGTTGTCCATCAGGTCGTATTCCAGGACGACTTTCTTGTGGTTCCAGGCAATCAGGTCGGGATGGCCGTATTCGCGCCGCCCGTGTTTGACGCTCCCCCGCCGCACGGTGAGGGTCACGGCCTGGCGTTTCAATTCGGTGACGGTGGCGGCGGGCGGGATCGGCTGCAATTGCCGCCAGAGGTCGGCGCGGGTGACGTTTTTGTCTTCCGGGTGCGGACGGGCGATGTAGCGGGCAATCCAGGCGTTGAACCGTTCTGTGAATTCGGCCAGCGTCGGCAGCGCGAGGCGCCCGGCCTTCACTTCGCGCACGACCGCGTTCAGGTTCTCCGGCGCGGCGTCGTCGCCACAATAAAACCGGGCGTATTCCACCTTGATGAAATCCTCTTTCACGATTCTGAAAAATCGCTCCACCCACCCCTTGCCGTGCGGGTTGCCGGGAATGGCGTGGATGATCTGTTGGACGCCCGCGCGGGCGTAAAAGCCGGTCAGGGCATCGTCCATGAAGCGGTTTTTATATCCTGAACCGTTGTCGATGTAGAGAAAGGGCGGCACGTGGTTCCAGCGCGCGAAGGCTTCCGCCCACATGTTCTGTACCGCATAGGTTCCCTCGTGCTCGTCGGCGCGCCAGCCGACCGGGACGCGGCTTTTCAGGTCAATCGCGCAGGTGAATTCGGGCCGCCAGATGTCGCCGGTGACAGGATGCGCGAGGTAGATGTCACCGCGGTAGCCGTCGGCGACGTAGACATCGCCCGCCAGCGCGTGCTGTGTGCTGCGGCGGATGTAGGCTTTTTCGGTGAGGCGATAAAGGTTCTTGCCCAGCCGCGCCGGGGAGCACTTGCCGAGCATCGCGGGAACGCTGGCCAGGTAATGGCGCACCTGGTCGTAGCTGACCGCGAACCCGTCGACCTCGGCGAGCTTGCGCCAGACCGCCGACATATCGGGTTTTGAGGGCTGGTTGTAATATTCCAGCGTCGGCCCCCACCAGGCGGTAGCCTCGACGACGCGGCCCTTGTGTTGGGGGAGCAGCGCGCCCACGCCGCCCTCGCGGTAACTTCCGAGCCATTCATGGAGCGCCGACCGGGAAGGCGCGGCGCGCCCACTACAGGCAGCAGCGCGGACAGCCTCGGCGACATGAGGGGGGAGCCGTCCTTGTCCAGATAAAAAGAGGAGGCGGTCAATGGCAAGATTTTGCGTTCGCCCCTCTTTCATCATTTCCATGAGCGCGAATACGACGGTTTCCCGCCGACGCGCCTTTTTCCGCGACGCCTCACTCGCCTCGCGCCAGGGGTCGCGCGCACGGAGGCGGACGACATTCGCTGCGGGCAAATGCGCCGTTAATGGCGCATTTGAAAATTTCGCCCTCGCGCACGCTCCCATTTATGCCTCCGAAATTCTGTTCTTCGATCCTTTTTTCCGCCCCCGTTTTTTGGGCATGTAATCGTCCTCTTGCGCCACCTCGCGGGCGGCGTGACGATTTTTCATGTCCTCGTATTCCTGCCGCCAGTCCGCAGCCTCTTTCGGCGTCAGCAAATGCTCGCTCCTGATACGCCGGGGCATTTCTCCGACGCGCTCGCCCAGCCATTGCCGCGTAGCGTCCATCAAGTCGGAAACCCGCGCGGCAATGGCATGAAGCGTGATCCATGCGTGTTCGAGACGCAGCGTTGCCTCCTCGTCCTGCCCGGCAAGCGCGTCGCAGGTGATGCGCGTCAGGCTGGCGACGGCCATATCCACCTCCCCCTCCACCTGCAGGCAGGCGTACCGGTGCTTTTCCGTCATGGGCGAGAAACGCCCTGGCAGCGGCGCAGGCGAGTTGTTTTGGGCTGCCGCTTTCAACTTCTCCGTCGTGTCGTTCAGGCGGGCCTGTGTCGCCTTGCCCCGTTCACGCTCGGCGCGGATTGCGCGGCGCAGTTCGGATACCGACATGCGATCTACGTCATCGAGTTCGAGATCGCCGGTTTGCCCGGTCACGGCGAGTTCCACGATTTCCTCATCATCAAGAACAAGCAGCTCGAAAAGTTTGCTGGCTGTCTCGATTTTTGGCAAAAGCGTCGACGTCGACGCTTTCGAGAATTTAATAGCCGATTGCATGAACCTCTGGCCAAGGCGCTCACTTATACCGAGGCTGTTCATTCGCCGCTCGAAATCCCCACGCTCACAGGATGCTTTCAGCACCAATAATCCTTTGCCGGTCTCCAGCACGGCGTCAACCGAGCGCCGCATGTTGGCGACAATATCGCGCTCGATCAGGTCAGGGCTGACGGAATCGGCGGGTAGTCGATAGCCCAGCCGTTCCGCCAAGGCGCGAACGCGATCGGGCGATCCCCCTTCGGTGGATGTGATGGCGTTTGTCATTTCCTGCCCCCCCATGAGCGATCCCGCCGTTTACGCCACGCCCGCCATTCCTGGAGCAGCGCGCGCACATTCGTCTTGCGAAAGCCGCTGTCCAGAATCCGCGGGCCGCCGCACTGTTCCAGCGCCATGCCCAACACGGAATACAAAAAACATGCTTCGTCGTTGTCGATCTCCCCGGTGACCATGAGGTCGCCAATGCGGTCGTACATCTCCTTTGCCCGCCAGAACATGTAGTCCTTATCTGTGTCAATCCTGCTCATGCTAAGATTCTCCTGTGTTTGGTCGGGGTTTCAGGCCGAGGGCGACAGCAGCGGCATGGCCTTTCCCGCGTATCCCTTTTCTCACCCCGTTCATTAGTTGGCAGACGAGGGCGTAATCTGTGATGCCTTTGCTTTCCGCCCAAGCCTTGATTGTTCTGCCCTCCGCCTGAAGACGTTTTTTGACTTCGCTTGTGTTCATGGCTTATCCTTTTCAAAATATGCATTAGTTCATTGATATGGACTTTAGTCCATATTTCGACAGAAGGCAATAAAAAATGAACTTTTTTTCAGATTCGGCAGCACGGTTGAAGTATGCGTTGCGCGTGAGTAAAGACGGGGAGGTGGCTGCGGCGCTGGGGCTGTCAAAAACGGCCTTTGCGGAACGGAAGCGGCGCGGCGCTTTCCCTGAAAAAGAGCTGCACGCGCTGGCGGCGCGCCGTCCCGACCTGGCGCTGGATGTGGGCTATGTGCTGAATGGCGTGGCGGGGAGCGCCGCCGGGGAAAACAAGAGCCTGGTCGAGATCATCGACCGCTTCCTGACGGTCTATCGCCTGAATGCGGAACAGGCGGACGAGGCGCTGAGTCTGCCGCCGGGCACTATCGCCAGGGCGCTGTCGTTTCAGCTGCCCGCAGAACCCGGCGGCTGCGCGGGGCGGGCGAACGCCGTTCGCCCCTACACGCCCGACGAGGCGGCGCTCCTGGAAAATTACCGGAATTGCCCGGAGGACGCGAAGAAGATCGTCCGCGCCGCCGTCTTTGCGGGGGCAAGACTGGAAGAGGAAAGCCCGCGCCGCCGCGCGGCGCACGGGGAAGCGGGGTGGTTTCGCGTGGGCAGCGCGTTTTTCACGCTCTTCCTTTGCCTCGGCTGGCTCCTTCTCGCGGGCATCTACACGGGCGGCATGACGCTCCTGGGCGCGGTGACGGGCCGCCTCGAATGCTTTGGCCTGGCGCTCCTCTCCTTCCTCGCCCTCTGCTATTCCTGGCGCTGGGGCTACGCCCGGTTCGTGCGCGACGATTGTCAGACCATTTGTGCTTGGCGGCGATGTCGGCAGGTCGCCGCCAATGATCCGGTCTACACGGCATGAGTCTACTCAAGGCAATACAGGCTTTCGCCTGGGTGGTTATCGTCGTGGTCGGGGCCGTAATTTACGGCCTTTTCTGGCTTTACGAAAACATCGACACGCCGATGGTCGTCCTCTTCCTCCTGGTCGTCATCCCACCCGGCCTGCTGGCGCTGTGGTTTGAGCGGCGGCGGGCCGCCGTGAAAAATCGCGCCCATGCGCCGGTTGCGGGGGCTGAGGCAAGAAAAGCGGCGTCAGCAGCTCAGACGGTGGATATCCTTGACGTGCAAGAAGAAGCCCCGCCACAACGGAAGCGGGACCGCGTACATAGACTCGAAATCCCCATCGACGGGGAAGATCGCGCCCATGTTGTCATCGACTGGCGCGCGCAAATGGAAGAAATTGCGCAGGCATGGCGCGAAGGCGACTACGACTTTGCCCGGACGTGGCTGCAAAAACTGGCCTATGCCCTCGGAACCATTGAAAGCGGGCGCGCGCCCCTCTGGGCGCACGACCGCTTCAAATCGCTGGTTGCCGCATTCACGCAGGACGATCCGCTTTACAAGAACATCCTGTGCCGCGTGATTCCTGCCGTCACTATCTCCCCCGGCGTTTTACAGAGCCAACTGATGAAGGCCCTCCCCGACGTTTCCCCGGAGCATTTCCGGTATGTCCTCTATTATGCAGAATACATCGGTGACATCCGCCGCGAAAAGAAAGGGCGCAGCTATGTGCTTTATCTGCCGGAGCGCCCGCCTGCGGAAAGCCCGAAACACACGGGGCTTTCCGCGCCCCTGGCAAAGCGCCGCGCATACTGGGATTCGCGCCTGGAGCAGATGACCGCCGCGCCCTCTCCCGCCCCTGACGGGGCATCCTCCCCCAATTCCCTCTCTCCCGGCCTCTCCCCCAGAGGGGGAGAGGAGAGGGGTGAGTGTCGAGGAGAGGGGTGAGGTCTGGGGGGAGTGTGGCCGAAGGCTGGGAGAGGGAACGGCTTTGCAGCCCGCGAGGGCGTCAGCGCGGCGCGGACAGGAAGCTGCGAAAAATTCGCGCGGCGGATGTGGCGCGGGCCGTCCGCGCGGTCTGGGAGGCCGGGGAACGGGCGAAGGCGCGGCGGGTGCTGTCGGTTGCGCGCGACCTGTTCGCCGAGGCGGTGACGAACGGGTATCTCGATGTCAACCCGGCGCGGCATGTGCGGGCATTGCCGAATCGGGTCAGGCGGCGGCGGCTGGCGCTGGCAGACTGGGTGCGGGCGCAAGGGGTGCTGGCCGAGGCGGTCATCCCCTGGCGGCGGGTGTTCGCGCTTCTGGCGCTCGTTACCGGGCAGCGGCGGGGCGATCTGGTGAAAATGCGCTTTGACGACATCTGGGACGGGCATCTGCATGTCGTCCAGCAAAAAACGGGCGAACGGATCGCGCTCCCGCTCGCCCTGCGGCTCGACGCCGTCGGGGTGAGCCTGGGCGATGTCATCCGCGATTGCCGCGCCATTGGCGTTCCCGGTGAAACGTTGCTCAGGAAACGCGCGGGCGGGCCGCTTTCCGGCGCGTCGCTCACCAAAGCCTGGGCGGGCGCGTTCCGGACAGCGCCGTGCAGCGCGCCAGCGCCGTGCAGCCTGGCCGAAATCCGTTCGCTGGCGGCGCGGCTTTACCGTCAGGAGGGCGTCGACGCGCAGACGCTGCTCGGCCATCGGCGGGCTTCCACGACGGCGATCTACCTCGATGACCGGGGCCTCACGCGCGAGGCCGGGGAATGGCGGACGCTCACCCTCTGATTCTCCGCGCCGGACGCGCGCGGGGAATTTATACGCGGTTGGGATAACGGCAGGGGGGTGGATGCGGGGCGGGGTTTTACAAAACGGCAGACAGGCACACCGATGTCATCGTACAGTTATACATCCGGAACGTCGTGTAGCGCGTTAGGCATGACAACCGCGCAGGAAACCGACGGGACATATGGCGATTACGAGACCGGTCTTGCGAGCGCCCCGACTGTGCGAATATTTACGCTCTCCGCAACGGGCGGGCACATTTACGTCAAAACCCGCCCGCGCAACATCGCGCGTATGATTTGCGTCAAATATTAACGGCTTCGCTGTAACCCCTCATCCGGCCCTTACGGGCCACCTTCTCCCCGCGCACGGGGCGAAGGAAAACCGGGCATTCTCCCCCAAGGGGGAGAAGGTGGCCAAAGGCCGGATGAGGGGGTCAGTACTTGACGCACAACATCCGCGCGATATTGCGCGGGCGAACGCGGTGTCCACTAGAGCCGTTCGAGGTTACGTTTGCTTTATTTGTCGTAAAGCCGAGGGGGGTATAATCCGTAACGTCGCTGGCGTTTTCTAGTTTAGGGACACCAATGCTATCGTGATGCCCAGATGCGGGCGTGGGTTTTTGCCACTTCACAAACGCCCGCCCCGTATCCACTCCTCTCCCGTCATCCCAACCGCGTATAAATTCCCCGCGCGCGTCCGGCAGGCGGAAGGTGGTCGTGCCGTTGCCGGTGGAGAAGGCGCCCCAGCTGTCGTCGCCCCACTCCTCGTCAGTGACCAGGTTGCCGGATGCTTGCGCGTGCGCCCAGAGGTCGGGGTAGGCGGCGCGGGAGACGAGCGCGCCGTTTTCCTCCAGGAATCCGGCGGGCGGGGTCGTTCCCGTCCAGGCGATTTCGGTTCCGGCGGGGAGGAGGGCGCGGGAAAAGGCGGCGAGCGTGGCGGGGGTGATGATGAGGTTTGTGGATGCCCCGGCGAGCGCCTCGGCGAGGGTCGCCAGGCGCGCGATGCCGGATGCCTGTTCGCTCGCCTCGTCCACTTGCAGGGCGGCAACGTCGAACAGATTCCACTGATTGGAAAACCAGTAGTAACCATGTTGGTCGACGTCCGCCCCGTACAGGTCGAACACGTCGACGGCGAGCGGCGTCGTTGTCCAGGTCGCGCCGTTCCAGGTGGCCAGCCCGTGCGTGCCGTTCCAGTTGGTGACGATCACATCGGAATTGCTGGGGACGCCTTCCAGCGCCAGGAGCGCATCTGTATCTTCCACGATGGTCCATATCTGGCGGATGTAGTGGATCGTGGAATTCTTGTGCGCGAACGAATGGATCAACGCCTCGCGCAACTGGGTGTTGTCCTGTTTGTCGAGGGTGCGCCCCGACCACAGGATGAAGTTCGCCAGCTCGTGCTGGACGGCGTTCATGAAGTCCGCCGTAATTTCGGTCGGCGGACGGGCGGCGAGGATGTCCTCGGCGACGAAATTGTTATCTACATGGCCTGCGCCATCGATCAGATGCATGATGTTCTCCTAGTCGTTGAATGTCAGATGGCCGCCGGCGCCGGTGATGTCCTCGAACCAGAGGAACACGTGCGCCTGGCGGAAATCCAGGAGGGCGCGGGCGATGACCGCCGGCGGCGCGACCGAGCGGTAATAGCGCACGAGCAGGATGTAGCGCGTGCGTCCCGCCACGCTCCACAGCCGCGCCGCCGGATTCCCGCCGAGGCCGTCACCGACCGGGCGGCCTATCGTCATCGGCGCGAACAGGTGGAAAATTGCCACGAGCGGGACGGGAAAATCCGCGCCGGAATCCGGGTCATTGACCGCGTGGCTCCACAGGCGATCCCCGACATGACTGCCGACGGCAAACATCTTGCGCGGCAGCGCCTCCACGATGCCGGCGGCTTCCAGCGCCTCCGCCGCCACGCGCCGGTATTCGTCGATATGCCAGCTCGAATATTTCGGGCGGTGCGTGTCGATCGCGTTATCCAGTACGCCGGGTATGCCGGATTCCAGCCGCGCCGGTTCCTCTGCCGTGCCGGAAAGGAGCCGATGCCCCAGGCCGCCGCCGTTCGCTTTCCATTCCCAGGCGCGGCCCGGCGGCAGGAGCGCCTTGAGCGCCTGCGTATATTCGGCGGGAGTGTGGGGGGTGAGGTTCATGGGGATCAGAGAACAGGGATCAGGACGTCATTCCCGCGAAAGCGGGAACAGGGATCAGAAAAACCGCCCCTCATCCGGCCCTTGCGGGCCACCTTCTCCCCGGAGGGGAGAAGGTCAAAGTTACCGGCGCTTTGCGCCGCGTGTTTCTTCTGATTCCTGTCAGACATAGTCGACTCCCGCCAGCACCAGCACGCCGCCGGGGATGACGGCGATGTCCTCCAGCGGGGAGATGCGGGTGTATTGGTTGGTGACGGTGGCAATCGCCGCGTCGATTTCCGCAGCGCGCAAGACCGAGGTTTCCGATTTTTCAGCGAGCACTGTGGCGAGGATGGCACTATCGATGCGTTCCCGGCCCAGCGCGGTGTCGGCGGCGGCATCGAGACGCAGGACGACCGTCACCGCGTGGATGAGCGGCGCGGCGAGTTTCCAGTCGGCGGTGGCGGGCGCGATGGCGCCAAGGTGATCGGTAATGGCGGCGAGCACGCCTGGCGCGGGCATCCGGTTGATATAGCCGTCGCAGATGGGACGCACCACCACCGTTCCCAGGCCAAGGGCGTGGGCAAAGACCAGCGCGCCAGTGACCGCCGGGTGCGCGGATTCGCACCAGTAGCGATAGTCTTCCACCCGCCCGCCGCGCGCGCCGCGCACGGTCATGGTTTGCCATTCGTCGGCGACGCGCAGCCGCCAATCGTCTACCGTTTCCTCCGCAGCGCCGCCGGTCAAGCCGGTATCGCCGACCGTGACCGTATTCGCCACGCCCGGCAGCGGATCGACCAAGGTCAGCGCCGCGCCGGACGGCAGATTGGAATCCTCCCCGGTTTCCACGGCGCGCACACTCAGGACGGCGACGCCGGAATTGGCCATAAAATTGGTGAGCATCACCCGGTAGGTCAGGC
The DNA here is from genome assembly GCA_031258715.1 of Zoogloeaceae bacterium. Taxonomy (GTDB): domain Bacteria; phylum Pseudomonadota; class Gammaproteobacteria; order Burkholderiales; family Rhodocyclaceae; genus Azovibrio. Next base: position 15,352 of record JAIRMN010000111.1, on the reverse strand, counting down.
CATTCGCGCCGCGCAACAGGGTGCCCTCGAAAATCACGCTCCCCGGCGATCCCGTGGCAAACGCTTCCCCCACGGCTGGAGAGGCGGAAAGCCGGGCGACGCCATAGAGCGCCGCCCAGTCGTAAAGGCGCTCCAGCTCGCAGGTCAGGGGCGAGCATTGGCGGTCGACCCATTCCAGATGCCCGTGCAGGCCATGACAGGCGCGCGCCCAGGCGTGGGACAAGGGGCCGCGCAAGACGGCAGGGATGGCCGCCAAATCCGTCTGGATGCGGGTATCGAGTTCGGAGAGGCTGGGGCGGGGATAGGCAGGCATCAGGGGCAACAGGTATCAGGGATCAGGACGTCATTCCCGCGAAAGCGGGAACAGGAATCAGAAAAACCGCCCCTCATCCGGCTTTGCAGCCTGCAAGTCCCTTGCGGGCCACCTTCTCCCCGGAGGGGAGAAGGCAAGGTTTTCCTTCGCCCCGCGTGCGGGGAGAAGGTGGCCGAAGGCCGGATGAGGGGCGGGCGCGGGGCATGGGTTTTCATCTGTCTCCTGTCTCCTGATCACAGCGGCGCGCGGATGAGGAACTTGCGGCCATTCTCTGCGCCGCTGATCTCGATGTACACGCTGGAAATATTTCCTGCCGGGCTGGATGTCCTCACGACCTGGACGGCCAGATCGGTGAGCGCGGGGGCCTTTTCCTTCAACGCCATTTCCACGCGCGCGACGGCCTCCCGCTCGGCTTCCGGGGTGAGCGGCTGGCGGTGGACGTGCCAGAGGCCGCTGCCCGCCTGGGCGTCCTTGTACCAGCCGCGCCGGTCGTAGGGGTCGGCGACGCGAGAGGACGGCGCCTCCTGGTCGGTGAAGAGGACGGCAAAGACCAACGTGGCGAGGGCGGCGGCGGTGTCTTCATCCGCCGGATCGTCGAAATCCAGATCGAATTCGCACCAGCCGGTTTGGATCAGTTTGAGCATTGCAGTATCTCCGTTCGTCCGGGAGCGTCGCGGTAGCGTTCGAGGGCGGCCAGCAGTACGTCCCGCAAGGCACGCGACGGCCGCGCCGAGGCGACGAGGCGGGCGCAACAGGCTAGGCATTGCGCCCGGTAAATGCCGTGCAGCGGGTCTTTCGTTGCCGCCGCGCATTCCGGGCAGGGGTTTTCTGATCCCTCCCCGTCACATGGCTTGATTGGGCGCACTGGTCGGCCCTCCGCTGTCGTTTTCCGGGTGGGTGTGACTGTCGTAGGTCGCGCGCATCCCGCGCATCGAGCGCGCCGTCGTGTCGCATTGGTCGACGATGTCGCCCGTGACCTCCAGGAGCGGCGTTTCGAGGCGCACCTTTGTCCCGGCCTTGACGGTCACGGTTTGGGCGGCATTCACCACGATATTACCGCCGCGCTGCAAATGCACGTAGTTCCCCTCGTCATCGTGGATGGCCACCTCGCCCTCCTGTAACTGCATGTTGTATTGCTTGTCGCCGATGACGAGCGCCACGCTGTAGGAGCGGTCTCCGGAAGGAAAGAGCAGGTAAGTCTGGCAGCCCGGTTTGGGGCGATAGGAAAAGCCATACGGCTCCACGCGGTCGAGGTTGGGCAGGATTTCCTCATCCAGCACCCGCGCCTGCGCTTTTTCATGCCCAAGGAGGAGGCCGACGCCGTGCGCGAAGAGGAGTTGCAGGCGCTGCCAGACCGGATCACTCATATTGGGAGCATCCCAAAGTGGTACTTTTGGCCGGAGCTGTTCCCTCCCCCCTGGGGGGAGGGTGCCCCGACAGGGGCGGGTGAGGGTCTTTGGCCGCCGCCCCTCTCCCGGCCTTCGGCCACCCTCCCCAGTTCCCTCTCTCCCGACCTCTCCCCCTGGGAGAGGGGCGGGGGTGAGGGCTGGGGGGAGGGAACCGCGCGCGGCTTCGCGGGGGGGTATTCGCAGGTTTTCACTTTTCGCCACCTGCGTAGGCCGCGCGGCGCATGAGGGTCAGCCGGGTGACATGGCCGCCGCGATCATCGAGCCGGAAACTGCGGTCGCCGATCAGGAACACGTCATCGATGCCCTCTGGCGGAATCACCACGCGCACCTGCGTATTCACCGCCCAGACCCGCCAGTCTGCCACCTCTCCCCCGTCTCCTGCCGCCTGATACCGCCAGCCCTGAAGCGGGAGTTCGAGGCGATGGGCGCGAGCCAATCTCCGGTTCCGTTCCAGTTCGGTGCGGCGCGCGCAACCGCCCCGGCCCTTGCCGTGCTTGTCGGCGACCATTTGCATCGGGCGGTAAAACGTGATGCCGTCGTCTTTGGCCTTGCCCGCGTGGGAGCTATTTCCCTCATAGTCATACCCCTTGACGCAGTACTCTGAAAAGCGCAGGCGGTATTCGTCCGTCACTTCGTAGTCGAGGAGGTGCTCGCCGTAGATGAGCGTGGCGACCGGCGTGGCGGCATCGGGTTCGGCGAGTTTCAGGCCGCCGTCGGGCGTCGGGTAAAAGAAGAGATTGGCCGTCCGTGCCGCGTTGATGAGGGCATTCGCCGGGCTTTCGCATTGCATGGAGAAATCGGGGACAAGGGCAGTCGGCGCTGCCACCTCCAAAGGCACGGCGAAATCGTCGCATAGGCGGCGGGCGATCTCTTCCAACTTCAGGCCGGAGAGGGTCCGGGAATACTGGCTATCGACAAGCTCGCGCCCCAGCGAGCGTCCGGTAAGGGAGAGATCATGGCTCTGCGCGCCGACCCTGCGACTGAAACTGTCGAGGCGCGTGGTGGCGACAAGTTCCCCGGCGATCAGCACTTCGATGACGGTGTTGGCGTCAATCCCCAGGCTGTCGCCATGCCCCGGCAGGGTGACGGAAAGCTGCACCGTCGCGCAGAGGTCGTCGACGGATTCGCGCACGTCCGCTTTCTGCCAAAAGCCGTAGCGGACGCCGTTAAAGCGGATTTCGACGGCGCCCTCATCCATACACGGCCCCGTTCACAAAAAGAGGATGGCGCACGACGTTGCGCGACAGGAAGATGTCTTCGGCAATCCCCATGTTGTGCGCAATCAGCACGGCGGGGAGCGGATGCAGGATGTCGCGGCGCTGCGCCGGTTGCAAATCCTGCGCGAGGAGCGCGTCAAGGCAGGCGGCGCGGGCGGTGACGAGCGCCTGGAAAACCGTGTCGGCGGCAGGCGGCAGGAGCGCGGCACAAGCCTTGTCCACGGCGGCCAGCGCGAAATCGCGGTCGGCTTCGGTCGGGTAATCGGCAACCGCCGCCGAGAGCGCGGCGGTGGCGATCATGCGCTGCTCAAGCGCGTATTCGGCGGCAAGGTTCCGGAAAAGGGCGGCGTCCGTGGCGGCGACGCCCGTGATCGTCACGGCGCGGCGTGTTTCCCCTGCGGCGCGGGCAATCCTCCCCACCACGGCGGCGCGGTCGGCGGCATCCAAGCCATCGGTCACGCCATCCGTCAGGCCGAGCGCGCCCGCAATTCCTCGGAACGCATCGGCCCAGGCTGCTGGGAGCGCGGCGATTTCGGCGAGATCGGTCTTCACGCCCTGGATGACCTGCATAATTTGCCCAGCCCAGGCGAGGGGCAGTGTGGCGAGCGAAATGATCCGGCGCAGGGCTTCCAGCCGCTGGTGAATCGCGGCGATGTAACCCTGCACGGCGTCGGCGGACATCTCTTCCAGCTCAAAATCCTCTACCGCGGCGGCGGCCAATTCCACCGCCCGCGACTTGGCAATGTCGCCCCGGTCGGGTACCGGTTGCAGGGTTTCGCCGCCGGGGATGAAGGTGATCTTGACGGTGCAGTAGCCGCCCTTTTCATTAGATTCGGAAACCGACCATTCGCGCGCCCGCGCCCAGAGGAGGCCGAGCCAGGGATGCGTGAGCCAGGCAGGGCCGGATTCGGAGAGCAGCGTCAAGAACTCGTTGCGGGCATAATCGTAATTCTCGCCAATAAAATAGGCATTGAGCGACCAGTCCCACGCCTGGATGCCCAGGTCTTCGACACGGGGGATGTCGCCGCCAGGGTATTCATGCACGACGAGCCGACGCCCCCCTTTCGCTTCGTGCGAATCGGTGAGGAATTCAAAGTCGCGCCATTTGGCGCGCGAGAGGCGATCTGTCCAGGACATGAGCGCATCCTGCCCCCTGAACCCCGGACGCGGCAGGCGGGAAATATTTCGCGCCTGTGCGCGCGTCCAGGAATGCGCATAATCGGCCCCGATTCCATTCGGGGAAAATCGCATGTCCGGGAACATCGACGTCGGCATCAGCCTGCGCCTCAACAACAGCGCCTCCGCCGCCCTGCGCCGGGCGAATGAGGAAGCCGCGCGCGGCGCGCGGCAGACGGCCAACGCCACGGCGCGGGCGTCCAATCAGGCGGCACAGGCCGCCGAACGCGGCGCGGCCATGCAGCGCAACAGCTACCAGCGCCTCACCCAGGCGCGGGAACGATTAGGCGTGCGCTCCGAACACGCGATCCAGCGCGAAATCGACCGCACCCGCGCCGCCTACCAGCGCCTGGCGCAATCTGGTTCCATGACCTGGCGCGAACAGACGCGGGCGGCCAGCGCGATGCGCGCCCAGGTGTCGGCGCTCACCAACGAGATGGGCAAACTCACCGCCCGGCAAAAGGCAATGGGCGCGATGAAGGGCGGCATGGCCATCGCGGGCGGCGCGGCGGCAGCCGGGTACGTGCTCAAAGACCCGATCCAGAAGGCCATCGACTTCGATTACCGGCTGGCGGGCATGGCGAACACGGCGTTTGCCGAACGCGACACCGTCGGGCGCAAAGCCGGCATGAAGGAACTCGAAGCCGCCGTCAACAGCGCCGTCAAACAAGGCGGCGGGTCACGGGATTCGGCGGCGGAGGCATTGGATAGCCTGATCGCTTCCGGCGCGGTCTCCTCCGGCGACGCCATCAGGATGTTGCCGGAATTGATGAAGGCATCTACCGCCTCCAGCGCGGACGCGACCGAACTCGCCAACATCGGCATCCGCGCCATGCAGAGCTTCGGCGTTTCCGCTTCCGAATTGCCCAACATGCTCAACATGGCGATTTCCGCCGGGCAAGCGGGGGGTTTTGAACTCCGGGACATGGCGCGCTGGCTGCCGCAGCAACTGGCGGCGGCGAAGATGTCCGGCATGTCCGGGCGCGGCGATTTCGCGGCTATCGCGGCGTTGAATCAAGCGGGGGCGATTACGGCGGGCACCAAGGACGAGGCGGGCAATAACGTCGCAAACCTGCTGCGCAAGATCAATTCCCAGGACACGGCGGCGGATGTCAAGAAGGTCATGGGCATCGACCTCGCAAAATATCTTCAGGAATCGCGTGGAAAAGGCATCAATTCCATCGACGCCTTCGGCGCGTTGATGACGAAGAGCGTCGAAAAAGACCCGCGCTACCGGGCGTTGCAGACGCAACTGGCGAACGCGGGGAACGACGACGAGCGCCGGACGACACTGGAATCCATGTCGGCCATCGCGCAAGGGTCGGGGATCGGCAAGATCATCCAGGATCAGCAGGGCATGATGGCGCTCATCGCCATGCAGAACAATCAGGGCTACATGCAGGACGTGCGCCGCCAGGTGCTGGCGAACGACGTGGCGGCGGGCGGAGCCATCGACCAGAACTTCGCGTTGATGGAGGAGACGACCGGCTACAAGCTGCGCATGGCGGCGGAATTAAAGGACATGGCGCAAAAAGAGGCGCTCGACGCGCTCACGCCGACCATCGGCAAGGCGGCGGAGGCGTTTTCCGACCTCACGAATTCACACGGCGCGCTCGTCGGCGCAACGACCCTGGCGACCGGCGCGCTGACCGCGTTCGCAGGCGTCGCGGGCGCGGCAGCCCTGGCGATGGGCGGCAAAAGCGCGGTAGGCGCAGCGGCAAGCGTCGCGGCCAAGGCTGGCCCGGCTGCCGCCGTCGCCGCCAGCGGCGCAGCCGGGTACGCGGCGGGAACCTATATCGTCAACCCGATACTCAACAAGGGCGCGCAACTCATCTCCGGCGACGAGCGCGCAACCCTGGGCACATGGTTCTCCGACCTGATGAACAAGGACGAAGAAGACCCGCTCCTGAAAAGCGTGACGCCGCCGGAACAAAAACCGGTCGACGTGAATACGCAGATTTCCATTCAACTCGATAAGGGATTGCTCGTGCAAAGCCAGAACACACAAGTCACCGGGGGCGCTGCCGTCGTTAATACCGGCAACATCATGTCCGGCGCGCCAGGGTGACCGGAAATATTTCCCGCCTGCGCACAATGACAGAAAGACGGTTTAATTATGAAAAGACGGTGCGACCGTACCGGGGCGGCAACCCCGAAACGACCACCGCCCGCGAAAACCGCTCGCGTTAGGCCGAGGCACCGACAGTGCGCACACTGTGGGCCAAGGCTATCACGATGCTACAACACCATGCAAATCAGTCGGGAAGTCAACCGCTCGGCGCTGCGCTATTTCGGCGGCAAGTGGGCGATCGCGCCCTGGATCATCGAGCATATGCCGGAACACCGGGTTTACGTCGAGCCGTTCGGCGGCGCGGCCTCGGTGCTGTTACGAAAACCACGCTCAAAAGTTGAGATTTATAACGACCTGGACGATGAGATCGTCGGGCTGTTTCGGATATTGCAGTCCCCTGACCGATGCCGGGAACTCGTCCGCATCCTGAAGCGCACCCCCTACGCGCGGCGGGAATTCGAGCAGGCGTTTTTACAAACCGCTGATCCGCTCATCCGGGCGCAACGGGCGATCATCCGGGCGTACATGAGCTTTCATCACACGGCATTATTCAATCCGGGCAAGAATACCTTTGCCAACGCCCGCCATCGCCAGAAAACCGGGCACTGCAAGGCATTTGAGTGGAACACCTACCCGCGCCATCTCGCGCATGTCTGCCGCCGCCTGCGCGGGGTCGTCATTGATCACCTGGACGCCCTCGACGTGATCCGTGTTCAGGACACCGCCGATGCACTGTTTTTTGTCGATCCACCTTATGTAGCAAGTACGCGCTGCAAGGGATCATGCTATCGGCACGAGATGTCGGACGGCCAGCATCTGGCGTTCCTCGCCCTCCTCAAGACCGTCCGTGGCCGCGTGATGATCTCCGGCTACGCGAGCGCCCTCTACGACGACACCCTGGCCGGCTGGCAACGCCTCACCCGCAAACACTACGCCGCCGCCAGCGGCGCGAAGGATCGAACGGAAGTGTTGTGGATTTCGCCCTAAGAACTCGTTATCCCGACCTTCAAATGGTCGTTAAATCATATTTTTATACCGGCCATATCGGGAATTTCCCGCATTTTTCTACCGATTTTCTACGACTTTTCCCCCAAAAGTGTCCGAAAATCAAGATTCCCCCCGCCGTGATACAAGCGCGCAACCATGCGGCTTACAAGTCAATTCCCCATCAAAACCCCGCCCGGAATCCACTACCTCCCTACTCATCATCTCCTGTCAAAGCATTTCTTGTGCCAATTTCTAAAACAGGTTCTTACGCTCGCAATGACGAGAGGGGAGTGTTATTGCGAGCGCGGCGCGATCTGGAACGCGCCCAACTTCGTCAAAAGCGAGGAGCAAAGCGACGAAGCAATTTAGATTCATAACCTGCCGGTAGCTTTTCTGTCCTCTGCTCTGTCCTCTGACGCCTGATCTCCAGCGCCTGGGCGTAGAGGGCGTTCTTGCTGTGGCCGCTCAGGGTTGCCGCCAGTTTTGAGGCTTGTTTGATGGGCAAGTTTTCGGCGAGGAAGAGGCGCAGCAGGCGTTCGCCTTCGTCTGCCGGAGAGACGGTCGCGCCGGAGACGATGAGCGTGAATTCTCCTTTCTGGCGCATCGGGTCGGCGGCGATCCAGGCGGCGGCCTCGCCCAGCAGTAGGCGCTGGAGCGTTTCGAATTGCTTGCTGATTTCGCGGGCAATCAGGAGCGCGCGCGTTTCGCCCAGTTCTTCCGCCATGTCTGTGAGGCTCTCCAGGATGCGGTGCGGCGCTTCGTAGAAGGCCAGCGCACAGGGCAGGGCGGCTATCGTTTTCAGCGCCGCGCGGCGTTGTCCGCTCCGGGCGGGCAGGAAACCGAAAAAAAGCCATTGCGCCTCGGAGAACCCGGCGGCGGAAAGGGCGGTGACGGCGGCGCAGGGGCCGGGCAGGGGGATGACCCGCGCGCCCGCGGCGTGGGCATGGGCGACGATGCGCGCGCCGGGATCGGAGATGCCCGGTGTCCCGGCATCCGAAATCAGGGCCACGGACTCGCCTCGCGCTAGGATCGCCAGCACCCGTTGGGCGGCGGCATTCTCGTTGTGCGCATGCGCGGGCAGAAGACGCGCCTTTGCGCCAATGTGCCGCAAGAGCGGCGCGGAGTGGCGGGTATCTTCCGCCGCTACCCAGAAAACGGCGCGGAGCGCGTCGCGGGCACGTTCGGAAATATCGGCAAGGTTTCCCAGCGGCGTGGGAACGACATACAATGGCGCGTATTCTATAGTCATGGTGGAAACGGAATGGGCATGAAAAACTGGTTGTCCGATCTTTGGAAAAAGGCAGGGCGCGATCCGGAAAGTTCGGATGGTATGCGCGCGGAGACGCTGGCGGCAAATTATCTGCGCGCGCGCGGTCTTGTCATCGTCGCGCGCAATTTTCGCGTGCGCGGCGGCGAAATCGATCTCGTCGCCCGAGAGGGCGGAGTTACGGTCTTCGTGGAAGTGCGCTTGCGCCGATCAAAGGCGTTTGGCGGCGCAATCGGCAGCATCGACGCCCCAAAGCGCCGCCGTCTGCTGCTCGCGGCGGCGCACTGGCGGCTGCGCCATCCCGGATGCGGCAACTGCCGCTTCGATTGCGTATTGCTCGATAACCTCGACGCCAACAATCTGGAATGGATACGCCATGCCTTTACGGCGGACGATTGAACGCCTCTGCCTGTCGCTGGCGCTCCTTGCCAGTCCGCTCTGGGGCGAGGAAGCGCATGTGCGCCTGCTCGTGCAATCCTCGCCGCTGGCGGGCAGCCAGTTTCACGCGCTGGCGAATCTGCATGCCGCCATGCGCGTGGGCGACGCGCTGACGCTCGTCCGTGAGCCGGATAATCCTTACGATGCCAGGGCTGTTCGCGTGGAGTGGCAGGGACGGCAACTGGGCTATGTGCCGCGCCGGGAAAATCGCGCCGTGGCTGCCGTACTGGATCGGGGCAGGACGCTCCACGCCCGGATTTCCCGCTTGGAACCGGAGGCCGAAGACCCCTGGCAACGGCTGGAATTTGAGGTATGGCTGGAACTGTGATGCTAAAATCTATATTTTTGACAATCGGTTCGGGATGGATTCAATCAATCGCGTTCGCCAGCATTTTTTGGACAGCGTCCGCGTCAAGCAGGCGTCGATGGAATTGCTGGCCTCGCCGCTGGTCGATGCCAGTGAATGCGTGACGCGCGCCCTGCTGGACGGCGGTCGTGTCCTAGCCTGCGGCAATGGCGGTTCCGCCGCCGACGCCCAGCACTTTGCCGCCGAACTGGTCGGGCGTTTCGAGACGGAACGCCAGGAACTTTCCGCCATCGCGCTCACCACCGATACCTCCATTCTTACCGCCGTTGGCAATGATTATGGCTTTTCGCGCATTTTTTCCCGCCAGGTGCGCGCCCTAGGACGCGCGGGCGACGTGTTGCTGGCGATTTCCACCTCCGGCAATTCGGAGAACGTGTTGGCCGCCCTCCACGCCGCGCACGAGCGGGAAATGCGGGTTATCGCCCTGACCGGCGCGGAGGGCGGCCAGATGCGGGAACTTCTGCGGGCAGGGGACATCCTCCTAGCCGTTCCCGACAAACGCACCGCCCGCGTCCAGGAAACCCATCTTTTGCTCATCCACTGTCTATGTGACGCCATCGACAACCTTTTAACCAAGAATTGAGCAGGGGAGCGCGTCGTTCGCTCCGTTCTCATCGACTTTTAACCAGGAGCTGAAAAATGAAACGTGCCGTCCATCCTGTCTATGTCTGTCTCGCCTTGCTGATGCTGCTGCCCGCCCTGCAAGGTTGCTTTGGCGTGGCGCTGGTTGGCGCGACCACCGGCGTCATGGCGGTTGTGGATCGCCGTTCCATCGGCGTCCAGACCGACGACACAGCCATCGAACTCAAGGCCGCCACCCGACTTTCCAGTGCCCTGAAGGAAGTCAGTCACGTCAATTTCACGAGCTACAACCGCCGTCTGCTGATCACGGGCGAAGCGCCCAGCGAGACGGTCAGGGCGCGGATTGCCGAAGAGGCGCGCCACATCGAAAACGTGCAGGAAGTGTTGAACGAAGTCGTCCTGTCGGGCAACAGCAGCCTCGCGTCGCGCAGCAATGACGCTTTCATCAGTTCCAAGGTCAAGGCGCGTTTTATCGACGCCGATCAATTTACCGCCAGTCATGTGAAGGTGGTGACGGAAGCGGGCGTGGTCTTTCTGCTTGGTATCGTGAGCGAGCGTGAAGCCGTCGCCGCCACGCAGATCGCGAGCACCACGCGGGGCGTGTTGAAAGTGGTCAGTCTCCTGGTGAAGGAAAGCGACGAGGAAATCCGCCGCATCGAAAGCAGCATCGCCCATTCCGCCACGTCCACCGACGGCGCTGCGGGCGGGAAATGAGCGGCGCGTCCATGTCCGGTTTGTTGTTCATCATCGCCGCGCCTTCAGGCGCGGGCAAGACGACCTTGGTGCGCCGTCTCGTCGATCGGACGCCGAATCTCGTCCTTTCGATTTCCTGTACCACCCGTTTGCCGCGTCCGGGCGAAGTCGACGGGCGAGACTACCATTTCATGGACGAAGCGCGTTTCGAGTCCCTGCAAGAAGCTGGGGATTTTCTCGAATGGGCAAAGGTGTATGGCTATCACTATGGCACCTCCCGCCGCGTGATAGCTGCGGAATGGGCGGCGGGACGCGATGTGCTCCTGGAAATCGACTGGCAGGGCGCGGCGCAGGCGCGCGCGATATTTCCTCAGTCCATCGGCATTTTCATTTTGCCGCCTTCGCTGGAAGCGTTGTCGGAACGCTTGCGCGGGCGCGGCACGGATGACGCCGAAGTCATCGAACGGCGTCTTCTGGCAGCGCGCGAGGAAATCCGGCATGTGGATGACTTCGACTATGTTATCATGAACGCTGATTTGGAGACGGCGTATGCCCAGCTCGCAAGCGTCGTTGCGGCATCGCGGCTCACGCTTTCTTGTCAGCGTCGGCGGCATCCCGAATACTTTGAATTTTCATCCCTGTGAGAACCGCATCATGGCGCGCATTACTGTTGAAGATTGCCTGAAACACATTCCCAATCGCTTTGAAATGTCGCTTTCCGCGGCCCACCGCGCGCGGCAGTTGCTTGCTGGCGCGACGCCCTTGGTGGACGACGCGAAGGACAAGCCGACGGTCATCGCCCTGCGCGAGATCGCCGCCGCCAAGGTCGGAAAGGAAGTGTTGAACCGCGGACAAGCCTGAATACCGGGCGGGCAGGCGTAAGGCAGGTCATCATGCACGAGGTCATGCACGAAGAATCTTTCCGCCTTGCCTCGCCGCCGCCCGAGGGGAACGCCGTGGCGACCAGCGGCGGCGATGACGCGGACGAGGCCGAACCCGCCGCCTGTTTTTCCGCCGTGCCTTCCGTCGCCCCGTTTTCCGACAGCAATCCGGCCTGCCGGAATTTCCTCGCCTGCCTGGATTATCTCAAGCCCGACGACATCGGGCGCATCAAGTCGGCGCTGGACTACGCCTGTCGCGCCCATCTAGATCAGACACGGTTTTCCGGCGAACCCTACATCACCCATCCGCTGGCTGTCGCCAGCATGATCGCCGGCTGGCGTATGGATGCCGACGCCATCTGCGCCGCCCTGCTGCATGATGTTCAGGAAGACGCGGGCATCGCCAAGGCGGAACTGGCAAAACGCTTTAATCCGAGCATTGCTGAACTGGTCGATGGGCTTTCCAAGCTCGACAAAATCGAGTTTTCTTCCTACCGCGAGGCGCAGGCGGAAAACTTTCGCAAGATGATGCTGGCGATGGCGCGCGATTTGCGCGTAGTCTTGATCAAGCTGGCGGATCGGCATCACAACCTGCACACCATGTCCGCGATTCGCGCCGACAAGCGCCAGCGCATCGCGCTGGAAACCCTGGAAATCTACGCGCCCATCGCTAACCGTCTGGGTCTCCACAAGATGTTCCGAGATTTGCAGGATACGTCCTTCCATCTTCTGCATCCGTTGCGCGCGCGGGTATTGGCGCGCGCCATGACCGTCTTCCAGGGCGACAACAAGGAACTCATCAGCCGTATCCAGAACAGCATCCGGCAAAAAATCGCCGAGGTCGGCATTCATGGCGCGCGGGTGTTCGGGCGTGAAAAAAGCCTCTATTCCCTGTACAGCAAGATGGCGCTCAAGCATCGCCGCTTTGCCCATATCCAGGATATTTACGGCTTTCGCGTCATCCTGCCTGACATTCCCACCTGCTATCTGGCGCTGGGCGCGCTGCACGCCCTCTACAAGCCCGTACCCGGCAAGGTCAAGGATTACATCGCGCTTCCCAAGGCCAATGGCTACCAGTCTCTGCATACCACCCTGATCGGCCCGACCGGCGTGCCGCTGGAAATCCAAATACGCACCGAGGAAATGCACCACATCGCGCGCGAAGGCATCGCGGCGCACTGGCTCTACAAGGATACCGAGCACGGCGGCGCCGACCTGCACATCCGTACCCACAAATGGCTGCATTCCCTTTTGGAAATGCAGAGCGGCGATTCTTCCGAATTCCTTGAAAACGTCAAAATCGATCTCTTCCCGGACGATGTCTACGTCTTCACGCCCAAGGGACACATCATCAACCTGCCGCAGGGCGCGACGCCGGTCGACCTGGCCTATGCCATTCACACGGATGTCGGCAACCGCTGCATTGCCGCACGCATCAACCACGAATCCGCTCCCCTGCGCGCGGAACTGAAAAATGGCGATCTCGTGGAAATCGTCACCGCCGTCCACGCCCATCCCAATCCCGTCTGGTTGAGTTATGTGAAGACAGGCCGCGCCAGGAGTCGCATCCGTCACTTTTTGCGTACCGTGCATAACGAGGAATCCGCCGCGCTGGGCGAGCGCTTGCTCAATCAGGAACTCATCCATCGCGGCGTTTCTCCCGAAAAGGTTCCTGCTGCCGCTTGGGAGCATCTCATCAAGGCGGGCGGCAACCACAGCGCCAGGGAAGTCTTTACGGACATCGGCCTGGGCAAGCGTCTGGCGGAAATCGTCGCCAGCCGTCTTTTGGCCGACGATACCGTCGTTGCCGTACCCTATGCCGGAACCCTGATTATCCGGGGCGCGGAAGGCATGGCCATCCAGCTTGCCAAGTGTTGCCAGCCCATTCCCGGCGATCCCATCGTTGGCTCCATCAAGAAAGGGCAGGGATTGATCATCCATACCCACGATTGTCTCGTCATCCGCAAATCGCGCTCGCGCGAACCCAATAAATGGATAGACGTGGAATGGGAGCCGGATCCGGGACGCCTCTTTGACGTGCGCATCAGCCTGGAAGTCGAGAACGCGCGCGGTACGCTCGCGCAGGTTGCCGCCGCCATTTCGCAGTCCGGTTCCAACATCGAGAACGTCACAATGGAAGGCGACGCGGAAAAATGCCATTCCCATCTCAATTTCATTCTCCAGGTCGGATCGCGCGTCCATCTGGCGCAGGTCATGAAAAACCTGCGCCGCATTCCGCAGGTGGTGAGAATCCATCGCGTGACGGCGCACGGCGAATAGATGGGGCTGTATGCGAAGGAAGCGCGGCGCAGGACAGCCCTTCAGGGCTGTCGGTCTGACTCATTGGGGAGGGGTTCTCTCCCCTCCCCAATGGCTACGGTCGAAACCCCGGCATTCAGGCCGGGGTTTCGACCTTCGCACTGCCCTGAAGGGCGGGGTTTCAAACCGGAGTTAGTTTTTGGATGAAAATTCTCGTTCTCGGCGCGGGGGTGATTGGCGTCACCAGCGCGTGGTATCTGCGCCAGGCCGGGCATGATGTCGCAGTCATCGAACGCCGCGCCGCCGTTGCCGAGGAAACCAGCCACGCCAATGGCGGGCAGATTTCTGCCTCTCACGCCGAGCCCTGGGCCAATCCCCACGTCCTGCTACAGATTCTGGCCTGGCTGGGACGGGAGGATGCGCCGCTCCGCTTTCGTCCGCATCCGCGCGATTTGCCGCTCATGCGCTGGTCGCTGGCCTTCCTGGGCAACTGCCTGCCCGCCCGTACCCGCGCCAATACTCGCGCTATCGTCCGTCTGGCGCTGGAAAGCCGCAGGCAACTGCAAATCCTGCGCCAGCAATTGAGCGAGATGGAGGGAACGGATTTCAACCGCGCATACGATGGCCTGCAAAAAGGCATCCTGCATCTTTACACCGACCATCGATCCTTTTCGAACGCTCAGCGCGCCGCTCGCCTGATGCGGGATTGCGGTCTGGTACGCAACCCAGTGGACGCGCAAGCCTGCGTCGAGATCGAACCAGCGCTCGCGTCGGCGCGTCATCTCCTGGTGGGCGGCGATTACACGCCCGCTGACGAATCTGGCGACGCCTGCCGCTTTACCCAGGCGCTTGCCGCGCGCGCCGCCGCCCTCGGCGTCGAATTTCGTCTTGACGCGCCCATTGCCCGGCTCGACGTGCGCGGGAATCGGGTGGAAGGCGTCATCCTGGAAGATGACCGGTGTTTCCAGGCGGAGGCTTCGGTGCTGGCCCTGGGCAGCTATTCCGCGCCCTTTTTGCGGCCTTATGGTATTCGCCTGCCAGTCTATCCCGCCAAGGGTTATTCCGCGACCCTGAGCCTCGCGCCGGACTCACCCGCGCCTTGCGTCAGTCTTACCGACGACAGTCGCAAGCTGGTGTTTTCGCGCCTGGGCAATCGCCTGCGTGTCGCGGGCACGGCGGAATTCAATGGCTACGATCTGGCGCTCGATGCCCCCCGATGCCAGGCCTTGCTGACCCGTGTGCGGGAATTGTTCCCGGAACTGCGCTTTGAGGGCGACCCGCAATTCTGGTGCGGCCTGCGTCCCGCCACGCCTTCCAATGTTCCCCTGATCGGCCAGAGCAAACTCCCCGGACTATGGCTCAATACCGGCCACGGCACACTGGGCTGGACGCTCGCCTGCGGTTCCGCTAGCTCGCTCACCGCGCTGATCGCCGGAAAATATCCGGACATGGACTTTCCATTCTTTGTCGCCTGACTTGGGTTTTGCGATGCTGCAAGGCGCGATTCAAATGGTTTTGCGTAAAGGCGGAGGACAGCTTGCCCAGTTTCGGCAAGGCCGCCAACAGCGTCGTCTGCGTCCCGACGTCCGCCCCCTTGATGCCTTCCAGTCGTTTGCGCTGTTCGGCAAAGCGCTGCTTCATGTGCTGCTCGATGTCATGGTCGATCTCGCCGATCTGCCGGTTCAGCATCTG
>JAIRMN010000059.1 GCA_031258715.1 Zoogloeaceae bacterium | reverse complement strand
ATGTCCGCCCTCGGCGCCGCCATGCGCAAGCTCGTCCACCTCTGCTTTGGCGTCCTCAAAAACCGCATCCCCTACCAGGAAAATTTCATGAAAAACGCTTGACTCGAGAGACGGTATCTACACGCAGGGATTTTGCGCCGCAGGTTAGGCGTCTGGATTGCTTCGTTGCTTCGTTCCTCGCAATGACGGGGCTGCCTTGTTTCGCGCTTTGCCATGACGAAAGCGGGGGACGGTTTTCTGTCTCCTGTCCACTGTTTCCTGATATGCTATCCTGCATATCTTCTGCATGTGGGGTGTGTCATGCGAACGAACCTGCCTGTAAGTCAAGTCGAGACCTTGTTGCCGGAAGGCGAATTCATTTATTCGCGCACGGACGCCAGGGGCGTCATCGTGGAATTGAACGACGCCTTTGCCCGCATCAGCGCGTTTTCACGCGAGGAAATGCTGGGGCAGCCGCACAATCTGGTTCGGCATCCCGACATGCCGCCGGAAGCCTTCCAGGACATGTGGCGCGATCTCAAGGAGGGACTGCCGTGGCGCGGAGTGGTCAAGAACCGGCGCAAGGACGGCGGCTATTACTGGGTAATCGCCAATGTCGCGCCCGTGCGCGAGGACGGACGGATCATCGGCTACCAGTCGGTGCGCGGACGTCCCGAAGAAGCGGAGATCCTGGCGGCGGAAGCCGCTTACCGGCGCATTCGCGCGGGCGACGCTTCCCTTCGCGTCGAACATGGCCGCGTGACGTCGACGCGCCGTTTCCGTGGCCTGCAAAACCTGGGGCTGCAAAACAATGTGGCAGGCTCTTTGTTGGCGCTGTCGGGGCTGTTCCTGGCCTTTTCCGCTTTCCTGCCCGCGCTACCGGGACAGATACTGGGCGGGCTGGGTCTCCTTTATGGCCTTTATTTCCTGCTGGGCTTTGCGCCGCGCCTGCGACGCGATCTGGCGCGCGTCTCGCGTTATCTGTTTCTCCTCCTGAAGACTGGCGACCTGCGTTCCCGGCTGGAGGGCGAACGCCCCGACGCGCTGGGCGAGATCATGTACCGTTTGAATCACCTCACCGCCTGGATGCAATCCACCTTGCAGGGCATGAACGAAACTTCGCGCGACGTGCGCCAGTCCGCGGAAGCTGTCGCAGAGAGCGTCGTCGTGCTGAAGGATTCGGCGCAGGTGCAAAGCGACGCCACGGCATCGGTGGCGGCGGGCATCGAGGAAATCACGGTATCCATCGGCGAAGTCGCCGCCAACGCCGCCGCGACGCGTGACGCGGCGCATATGGCGTCGCAGGCTTCCGTGGGCGGTGGCGAACTGGCGCGGCAGGCGAGCGAGACCATCCTGGCGCTGGCCGATTCGGTGCGAAGCGCGGCAAGCCAGGTGGAACGGATGGGCGCGCATTCCAGAGAAATTTCCCGCATTACCGGCGTGATTCGGGAAATCGCCGATCAAACGAACCTGCTTGCCCTGAACGCCGCCATTGAAGCGGCGCGCGCGGGCGAACAGGGCCGCGGCTTCGCGGTGGTGGCCGATGAGGTCAGGAAACTCGCGGAACGCAGCGCCCAGGCCACGCAGGAAATCAGCGTCATGGTGAGTTCCGCGCAGAGCGAGACCGGCAAGGCCGTGGAAGTCATGCGCGCAAGCGCGGGACAGGTGGAAAATGGCGTCCATCTGGTGCAGAGCGCGCATGACGCCCTCCTGGAAATCAACGCGCAAATGTCCCGGACGCTGGCGATGGTGAGCGACATTTCACACTCCTCCGGCGAACAGCAGGAAGCGATGACCGCCATGGCCAACAATATCGGACAGGTTGCCGCCATGACCGACCAGAACCTCACGCTGGCCGGAGAAACCACCCGCACCGCCGAAACCCTCCGCGCCGCCACCGGGCGAATGCAAATGGCCGTGGAACAATACACGGTTTGACAGGGAAACCGCGCGCTTCCCGAACCGGCGCAAGACCATACGCCACACGCCCTGCCTCACCATTTTCCGGGAGCGGAGGACAGAGGACAAAGTTGCCGGCGGCTTTGCCGCTGCGGGTTACGCATCTGGATTGCTTTGTCGTTCCGCGGTTCGTAATGACAACCCAACCCCGTCAAAATCCGGTAGTTTCGGCGTTCCCGATGGCGCATTCGCCGCATGGATTATCCTCGCGGGCTGCAAGGCCGTGTCATTTCGGCTCCGGAGGATGGCGAGGCCGGGGTACTCTGATTCCTGATCGTGGGAATGGCGCGTTTAGGAAAGCAGCGCCTTGCAGGTTTCCTCGTAATCGTGTTCGATGCGCGCCAGCACGGGGAGAAGCCGCGCCTCGTCCAGCGCCAGGCGTTGCCAGGCGGGGGCGGAAAGCGGGGGGATGGGCGTGTCGTCTTCCATGAGCGCGTGCGCCAGGATGTCGGCAAGATGCAGGAGATCGGCGGCTTCGCTCTCCGGCGCGTGGTGCTGGGCGATAGCGGTGACGAAGTCCGGCGGCAGTCCCCATTGCGCCGCTAGGAGCGCGCCCGCCTGGGCGTGTTCGACGCCGAGCAAGGCGCGTTCGCGCGCCAGGCGCGTGACGGCGCGTTCATCCGCGCCGACGAGCGTCTGGCGATATTCGTCCGGAAAACAGCTTGCCAGCAGAAGCTGGCCGATGTCGTGCAAAAGACCGTGGGTAAAGGCAACGTCCGGATTCCTGTGGCAGGCGACCGCCAGCGCGCGCGCGGCGACGGCCACCGCAATCGAATGCCGCCAGAAGTCCATTTCGGCAAAACCCGCGCAAGGCGGGCGTGTCATGGCGCGCAGGGCGGCGGCGTTCAGCGCCAGCGTATAGAGCGTACGCAAACCGAGGATGACGATGGCGTCATCGATGCTCGCCACCCGTCCGCTCAAGCCATAAAAGGAGGAATTCGCCAGACGCAAAATCCGCATCGCCAATCCCTGATCGGCGCAAATGCGCTGCGACAGGACGGAAAAATTCAGGTTATCGGCATGCTCCAGTTCCGCGAGCAGACTACAGACCAGCGGCGGCAGCCCCGGCAGCGCGGCGATGGCTTGCCGCAGGCGCGCCTCCGTCAGAAGGGGCGGCGTCCCGTTCATGCGTTCTCGCTTTCGCGCTGCCGGAGTCGATACCGGATCACTATCCGGCAGAGTTCCCGCACACCGGAATGCGCGCCCGCATGGGCAAAGCGCGCCGCCAGGACGCGGGCGATGTCGTCTTTCCCCCTGGGTTCCGGCGCGGACGTCGCCGGATTTGTTTCCTTGGACGTCATGCGGCCCCCCTGTCCGGAACGAAGATGAAAAGTTTGCCGCTGGCCGCCGAATGCTCTCCCAGCGCGCGGCAGAAAAGGCGATAGGGACGCGAATCCGGCGCGGTGAAGGCGATGCCCTCCTTGTCGTCCGTATCCACAGCGCAGAGGAGTTCCGGCGGCAGCAGGACGTCGACTTGCTGGCCGGGAAACAGGGCTTGCGCGCCCTCGCCAAAAGCCTGTTGCGCCGCCGTGTTGGTGACGGCGATCATGCCGGAATCATCGACGCCCAAAAGCGGCAGGGGCAACACCGCCATGACTTCATGGAGGACGCTCAAGACTTTTTCGTCGCGCGAAAGCTGGCGCTGCTTTTCTTCCAGAAGCGCCTGGAGGCGCTGGTTGGCGAGGGTCATGGCCTGGGAAAGTTCCGCCGCCAGCCGCCGGTTGTCGTCCGCGAGTTCCTTGTGGGCGAAGGCTTCGCGCAGCGCGGCGCGCAGTTGTTCGTCATCCCAGGGTTTGGTGAGGAATTTGTAGATCGCGCCTTCATTCACCGTCTTGGCGATGGACTGGATTTCCAGGTAGCCGGTGAGCACCATGCGCAGACAGTCCGGCTGGATGAGCCGCGCCTGGCTCAGGAAGGCCACGCCGCTCATCTGCTGCATACGCTGTTCGCTGAGGATCACATCGACGGGTTGCTGTTTCAGGATATCCAGTCCGGCCTCGCCGCCCAAGGCGCTGAGGATTCTGTAGCCGTCCGGACGCAACATGCGGCGCAGGGCGGCAAGCACGTCGGCCTTGTCATCGACCAGGAGCAGGGTACGCGATCGGGCAGGCGCTTCCATTGTTCAGTTCTCGCCGTGCCGCAAGGCCATCAGGCGCCAGATGAGCGGCGTGAAAATCAGTTGCATGGCCAGGCCCTGGCGATCGCCGGGGATCACGATCGTATTGGCGCGGCTCATGAACGCGCCCCGGATCATGCTGAGCAGATAGGGAAAATCCACGCCCCTGGGATTGGCGAAACGGATGACGACCAGCGATTCGCTGTCGGCTGGAATATCGCGCGCGCCCACCGGATCAGAGGTATCGACCACGGGCACGCGCTGGAAATTGATGTGCGTCAGGTTGAACTGCGGAACGATATATTGCAGGTAATCGGGCATGCGCGCGAGGATGGTGCGGGTGACGGCCTCGCGGGAATAGCCGCGCATCCGGGTGTCGCGGTGGATTTTCTGTATCCATTCCAGGTTGGCGACGGGCGCGATGCCGATCAGCAGGTCGGGATGCCGCGCCACGTCGATTTCCGGCGTTCGCACCGCGCCATGCAGTCCTTCATAGAACAGGAGGTCGGTATCGGGCGGCAGGTCTTCCCAGGGGGTGAACACGCCGGGCGACTGGCCGTAGCGTTCGGCTTCTTCCCGGTCGTGCAGGTAATGACGGCATCTGCCCGCGCCGTTTTCGGCATAGACGCGAAAGAGCGCCTCCAGTTCGGAAAAGAGGTTGGTTTCCGGCCCGAAGAGCGAAACGCGCGGCGCGCCTTCCGCCTCTCGCGCGTCATTCATGCGCCGCAGGACGGCGCGTTCGTAACGATGGAAGCTGTCGCCCTCGACGATGGCCGCATTCACGCCCTCGCGCCGGAAAATGCCTTCGAAGACCGCGCGCACGGTGCTCGTCCCCGCGCCGGAAGACCCCGTGATGGCAATGATGGGATGACGGGCGGACATGGCGGGCGTCAGGACGCGGGACGGATTTCCGGCATCATGATGTTGACTTCCAGTATTTCGCAGTTGCCTTCCTTTTCCAGCGAAACCTTGATGTCTTCGGGATTGACCATCACGTACCGGGAGATCACGGCGACCAGATCTTTTTGCAGGGCGGGCAGAAAATCCGGCGTGTTGTTCTGGGCGTTGCGTTCATGCGCGATGACGAGCTGCAGCCGCTCCCTGGCGATGTCCGCCGTCCTGGGCTTGTGTCCGAACAGACGGGAAAAGAGAGACCCCATGGTCATTTCCCCCCGAACAGGCGTTTGAATATCCCCGGCTTTTCGTAATCCACGAAGCGCAGGGGCTGGGCCTCGCCGAGAAAGCGGGCGACGACATCCTTGTAGGCTTCCGCCACCTCGGAATCCGGCAGGTGGATGGCGGGCGTACCCTGGTTGGAAGCGTGCAACACGGTTTCGGATTCGGGAATGACGCCGATGATGGGAATCCGCAGGATTTCCTGGATGTCCTTGTAGGAGAGCATTTCGCCCTCATCGACCCGCCGGGGCGAATAGCGGGTAATCAACAGATGTTCCTTGACGGGTTCGTCCCCATTGAGCGCGCGCCGCGATTTCGCCTGCAAAATGCCGAGGATGCGGTCGGAATCGCGCACGGAAGAGACTTCCGGGTTGGAGACGACCAGCGCCTCGTCCGCGAAGGTGAGCGCCATGATCGCGCCGTGTTCGATACCGGCGGGCGAATCGCAAACGACATAATCGAAGCCCATGTGTTCGAGATCGTGGAGGACTTTTTCCACGCCTTCCTCGGTCAGGTCGTCCTTGTCGCGGGTCTGCGAGGCGGGCAGGACATGGAGGTTGCCGTTCTCGCAGTGCTTGTCCTTGATCAGGGCCTGGTTCAGCGTGGCCTGTCCGTTGATGACGTTGATCAGATCATAGACCACGCGCCGCTCGCAGCCCATGATGAGGTCCAGGTTCCTGAGTCCCACGTCGAAATCGATCACGGCAGTCTTGAAGCCACGCAGGGCAAGCCCCGAAGCGAAACAGGCGCTGGTCGTGGTCTTGCCCACGCCGCCCTTGCCGGAAGTCACAACAATGATGCGGGTCACGGAACTTCTCCAGAATTTGAAAAGACGAATTCTAAGGGCTTTTTCGTTTTTTGCGGCGCGACAATCAGGGATCGAGCGCGATTCAAGCGGATGTGGTCAAAGGATTGTTCCGCGAAGTTTTTCCCGGTCGTTGCGCCAGAGGCGGTTGGCGCGATTCAGGCGAAAGGCCAGGATCTGTTCGGCGTTGTGGCGTTGATGGCGCCGATCACGGAGATAACGATGACAGAAGCGAACGGGCCTGTCCTCGAACGGCGGGTCTTCCTGATACGGCTTCATCGCCTCCAGGACAGATTGCGCTCCGACCGCGCGGAGAGGGTCTCGCCTGCCGCGTCTCCTCAATCGGACGAAATTCCGCCGAATACGCATCGCCAAGCTCTCCTTCCTCATCCAGCACCGCCATCCCCTCCAACCGCACCCGTATCTCCGGATGGAAACCCGGCCTCTCCAAAAGCGCTTCATCTTCCAGTCGCATCGAGATACGCCTTCTCCTGTCATCGCCACATCGAACATCGAGTCTCCAATGGGACTACCCCACATCGGCTTGAATCGCACATTCCTGTCTCTTGATGAATGACGCGATGCCTTCTTTCCGGTTAAAATCCGGAGTGTTCCGTCATTTGGGATTTGCGGCATGGCTATTCGTCAGGTTTATCTTCCCCTTTTTTCGGTGCGCGCCAGGATGACGCTGGCGAAGCCCGCCATCATCAGTGAGCGCCAGGTCACGGTGTTGATGCTGCCTGCCGGACACGAACTCACGGAAAGCAATCTCGCGCAATTGCGCGCGCACCACGCGCACTACCTTTGCATTGCCGAAGAAGACACGCGCGGCGATGTGTTGCGCGCCCAGAACATCGCCACGCAAGCCGCGCGGCTGGACAAGATTTTCTGCAACGCCGATCTTGAACACCCCGAAACCCGCGCCTTCCATGACGCCGTGCGCGCCTACCGCCTCGTCTGAAACCCTATCGAGAACAACATGCCGCTCAACATCAAACTCGCGGAACTGCCGGAAACCATCAACCGGCTCCCTGCCTTTCCCCGCATCATCAGCGAGCTGCTCACCGATCTCGACGACGAAAACTCCAGTATGCTCACCCTGGCGCAACACGTGGAGCGTGATCCCGTCGTGACCGGACGCATCCTCTCCGTCGCCAATCGCATCCTGTGCTACGAAGGCTGGCCGGAAGTGCGCGACATCTATACCGCCGTTTCCCTGATCGGTTTCACGCGCATCCGGGAAATCGTGCTGACCACCAGCACAGTGAGCTTCGCCGGACATTGCCGCGTCCGATTTTCCTGGGAACACAGTCTTGCCGTTGGCATTGCCGCGCAGGAACTCGCGCAACGGGTAGACCTCAATCCGCATGTCGCGCTGGTCGCCGGTCTGCTGCATGACGTGGGGCAACTGTGGATGAGCTGCATTCACCCGCTGGAATTCCAGCAGGCGCGGCTCCTGGTGGAAGTGCATGGCAAGGAAATCTGCGCCGCCGAAAAGGAACTCTTCGGCTTTGACCACTGTACCATCGGCGCGATGATTGCTCACCACTGGCGTCTGCCCGAGGATGTCGCCGCCGCCATCGGCCACCATCACGCGCCCAGCGACAAGGCCGCCGCGCAAACGCTGGTTGCCGTCACCCATATGGCCGAACTCATCGCCAACGCGCTGGATCTGCCCTGCCGCAACGTCAACCGGGTCGTGCGGCTCTCGCCCGCCGTAAACGCGCGCCTCGGCATAGACTGGAGCGAGGATTGTTCCGCCCTCTTCGGCGCCATCGAAGCCCGTTACCAGTACGCCTCGGCCATCTTCAACTGACGGCGGCCGACAACCTGTAACACTTCCTCGCCCGCGTTTTTGTCTTCTCTTCCCTGAACCCCGTATAATCGCCGTCCTTTCCTTTACGCCAGACCGTCAATGGCCCACGATCCACGCACCGAACTTGCCGCTCTGTTGCGTCGCGCCCTCGCCAGCGTGGCGCCGGAGTCCGCCGACACGCCCATTTTCCTGGAACGCCCGCGCGACGCGAGTCACGGCGATTTTGCCAGCAACCTGGCCATGCAACTGGCGCGCGTCTCGAAAAAGAATCCGCGAGAACTGGCGGCGCGTCTGCTGGCGGAACTGCCGGTATCCACCCTGGTGGCGAAAGTGGAAATCGCGGGCGCGGGCTTCATCAATTTCACGCTGGATCCCGCCGCCAAGACCAACGTGATCGCCGACGTGCTGGCGGAAGGCGAAAACTACGGACGCCTGGCCCTGGGCGGCGGACAAAAGACGCTGGTGGAATTCGTTTCCGCCAATCCGACCGGCCCCCTGCATGTCGGGCATGGGCGCGGCGCGGCGTATGGCGCGTCCCTGGCCAACCTGCTCGCCTTCGCGGGTTGGGACGTGACGCGGGAATACTATGTGAATGACGCCGGACGGCAGATGGACATCCTCGCCGTTTCCGCCTGGCTGCGCTATCTGGAAGCGCGGGGCGTCCCCGTGGGTTTTCCGCCCAACGCCTATCGGGGCGATTATGTTCGGGTCATGGCGGAACAGTTGCGCGCGGCGCGCGGCGCGCGTTACATGCGCGCGGCGGCGGATGTCCTGGCGGATACGCCGGGACTGCCCGATCCGGCGCGGCAGGA
This sequence comes from Zoogloeaceae bacterium, assembly GCA_031258715.1. Classification (GTDB taxonomy): domain Bacteria; phylum Pseudomonadota; class Gammaproteobacteria; order Burkholderiales; family Rhodocyclaceae; genus Azovibrio. The sequence goes on along the minus strand of JAIRMN010000059.1, from coordinate 4,296 downwards.
TGACGCGGCGAAAACCCAGCGCGAACAACACCTGGACGCGCTCATCGCCAACGGCAAAAAGCTGTTGGGCGAGGACTGGAATGCCGTGCACCAGCATGTGCTGGTCGAACAGCTCGCGGACGGACGCGGCGACCTGGAAGCCTTTGGCGTGCATTTCGACGTCTGGTTTTCCGAAAAGGGACTCTTCGACACCGGGCTGGTGGCGCGTTGCGTAAACCTGCTGGACAAGGCCGGGCATCTGTATCTCCAGGACGGCGCGAAGTGGTTCAAATCCACGGCCTTCGGCGATGAGAAAGATCGCGTGGTGCAGCGGGAAAACGGCCTCTATACCTATTTCGCCTCCGATATCGCCTATCACCTGAACAAGTACGAGCGCGGCTTCGATCGGCTCATCAACATCTGGGGCGCGGATCACCACGGCTACATCCCCCGGGTTGCGGGCGCGATCCAGGCGCTGGGGCTGGACACGGACAGGCTCGACGTGGCGCTCGTGCAATTCGCGGTGCTCTACCGTGACGGACAGAAGGTTTCCATGTCCACCCGCTCCGGCGAGTTCGTCACCCTGCGCGAGTTGCGCGACGAAGTGGGCAACGACGCCTGCCGCTTTTTCTATGTGTCGAGAAAAGCCGATCAGCATCTGGATTTCGATCTCGATCTCGCCAAACGCCAGACGAACGAAAATCCGGTGTATTACATCCAGTATGCCCACGCCCGCATCGCTTCGACGCTGCGGAAGTGGGGGGGCGACGCGGCAACGCTTTTGCGCGCGCCCACGGATAAACTCGCCGGCGAGCATGAACTGGCGCTTTCCGGCAGCCTCGCGGCTTTCCCGGAGGTCATCGCCGCTGCCGCGGAAGACCTCGCGCCGCATCAGGTCGCCTTCTACCTGAAAGACCTGGCCGCCGGATTCCACTCCTGGTACAATGCCGAACGCATTTTGACGGAAGATGAATCGACGCGGCTCGCGCGGCTCGCGCTGGCGGCGGCGGTGCAACAGGCGATCAGGAACGGGCTGGGCATATTGGGCGTATCCTGCCCGGACACCATGTAACCCGGAGTTCTCACAAATGAAAGCAACACAGCACACAAGAAGCCATCCCGCGCGGGGCAACACCCTGGTGGGCATGTTCGTCGGCCTGGTTCTGGGCGTGGCGATCGCCGCCGCCGTGGTCTGGTACATGAAGCGGGTGGAAACGCCCTTTGCCAGCCGCGCCGCGCCGGCGCCGCAAAACGTCGCGCCCGGTTCGCAGCCCATACCCCTGCCTGGCAAACCCGGGGAGGCCGCGCCGGAAAACCGCTTCCAGTTCTACGACATCCTGCCGGGGAAAGCGGATGCCGTGCCGCAAGCCCCTTCCGCCACGACGCCCGCGCCCGCGGCGTCCACATCCGCCGCGCCTGTAAAACTGCATTACCTGCAAGCCGGCGCGTTCAGCGACCCGCAGGAGGCGGACAATCTCAAGGCGGCGTTGGCCATGAAAGGCATGGAAGCGCATGTCCAGCAAGTCATGGTGCAGGGCAGCACCTTTTTCCGTCTGCGCCTGGGTCCCTACAAAAAAATCGATGAAGCCAGCGGCATTCGCGCCAAGCTGGCGCAGCAAGGCGTGGAAACCCTGTTGATCAACGCGGAGGAATGAATCGTGCAGATCCATCGTCGCCATTTTCTTTCCTCTTCCATCGCGCTGGCGCTGGGCGCTGCCCTGCCGGACATCCTGTTCGCGCAATCCGCCGCCGCGCCGCCGCCGCCCTATGAGCGTCTGCCGCGCCCGATGCCCAGGGAGGGCGCGGGCAGGATTGCCGTCCTGGAATTTTTCTCCTATGGCTGCAACCATTGCAACGACTTTCATCCGATCATCAGCAAGTGGGCGGCCCGCCAGCCCGCCCATGTCGCCTTCCGGCGCGTCCCCGTCGCCTGGGACGCGCGTTGGGCCAGTCTTGCCCGCCTCTACTACGCGCTGGAAATCAGCGGCGAACTCGCCGAACTGGACACCAAGGTCTTCGACGCCCTGCACAAGCAGAGGCAAAGACTCTATACCGAAAAGACCATTCTCGCCTGGTACGCCAAACAAGGCGGCAACGCGGAGAAGCTGGGCGAAACCATGAAATCCTTTTCCGTCATGAGCAAGGTCAACCAGGGCGAAAAATTGCGTCTGTCCGCCCAGGTAGACAGCGTCCCCGCCGTCGTGGTCGACGGCGCCTACAAGATGTTGGGCGCAAGCTACGAAGAATTGCTGGAAAATACCGACCGGCTGATTGCCCAAATCAAGAAACAGAACGCGAAATGACCCAGGGCGACGCGCGCGCCTGATGTCTGAACCCCGTCCATGACGACGCAGGATTTCATCGCCGCCGCTGACCTTTCCCCGCTGGAATCCGCTGGATTGGCCGACTTCGACGCCCTGTGGCAACTGGAGCTTGCCGCGGTGGAGCATCCCAATACCGGTCGCGGGAAAGGCTGGAGTTCCGTCTGCCGGCTCGATCTGCCGGAACGAAGCTATTTCCTCAAGCGCCAGTGCAACCATCTGACCCGCTCGCTTACGCATCCTTTCGGCGAACCGACCCTCGCCCGCGAATTCCGCAATATCCGCCGTTACGCCGAACGCCAGGTTCCCGCCATCGGCGCCGCCTTTTTCGGCATGCGCAAGGCCGCCCGCGAGCGGCGCGCCATCCTGCTCACACCCGCCCTCCTGGGCTGGCGCGACATGTCAGGCTGGCTTGCCGGTTGGCCGGAGTGTCCGCCAGAACGGCGCGGCGAACTCATCGACGCCTGCGGCCTGCTCGCCCGCCGTCTGCACGCCGCTCGCCTGGCGCACGGCTGCTTTTATCCCCGCCACATTTTTGTCCGCGCGCGGGAAAGGGGTTTCACGGCCTGCCTGATCGACCTGGAAAAAAGCCGTCCGCTCCATTTTCGCCGCGAACGCGTCCGGGACGTGGAACAATTCCTTCGCTACGCGCCGCAGTTCTCCGAGGCTGAAATCGATCGCTTCCTCGCCCTTTACCTCGAAGCGCCCGCCAACGCCCCGGAAATCGGCCATTGGCGGCAATGGCTGGCAAGACGCCAGCGGAAAAAGCAGGGCGCGTCACCTGTCGATGTAGGCCGCCAGGACGGCGATGACCAGCACCAGCACCCAGGTCAGATAAAGCCAGAGCAGGAAAATGGGTAAGGCCGACAAAACGCCATACAGCGTGGAATAAAAGCTGGCGCGTCCCACATACCAGAGAAATCCCCGCTGCATGAGCGCAAGCGACAGGCTCGCCAGGACGCCGCCATACAATGCCGCCCGGCGGCTCACGCGCATGTTCGGCATGGCGTAATAGACCAGCGCGAAAAACGCGCCCAGCAAAATGAAACTCAGCCCGTTCATGAGCCGCGCCTGATAGGCGGCAAGCCCGCTGTTCCAACCCAGGGAAAGCTTGAGCAAAAAATCGCCCAGGCTCATCAGCATCCCCATGAAAACCGGCGTACCGATCATGCCGATAAGATAAAGCGGAAAACGCCTGAGCCAGGAACGGCCTTCGCGGACGCCCCAAATCTGGTTCAGCGCGCCTTCCAGCGTATGCAAAAGCAAAAAGACCATGCCGGCCAGCGCCAAGACCCAGGGCCAGGCCAGCAAATGCGCGTTGCGCGCCATGCCGTGAATGTGCCGCGCCACCGTGCCGCCGGAATGTCCGGGCATCAGGGTCTGCATGATGAAGGCGTCGAGCTGGCCCAAGAGCGCGCCAAATCCCGGCAAAGTGGCCGCCATCGCCAGCGCCAGCGTCGCCAGCGGCACCAGCGTCAGCAAGGTGGAAAAAGACAGCGCCGCCGCCATCTGCATCAGGCGTTCCCGCTGGAAAACCCGCACCAGATGCGCGGGGAGCGCGAGAAGACGATGAAAGGAAAATGGCGACATGGTGGGAAATGAAATGCCGTGGCGCGCCGGAAAATCGGCGGCCATCACTTTACCTTGTCTTCCGTGTTTTGTCCTTGCGATGTCGGGCGCGATTCAAGCGGATGCGGGCAGGGGCGGTTCGCGCCACGCCGCTTCGTCGTTCTCCAGCGCCGAGACCTTGCCGCCCGCGAGAGCAGATGGATGCGCCATCGGAAGCGCCGAAACTACCGAATGAAGGCCGACTGGATTGCTTCGCTACGCTCGCTTTTGACGAGAGAGGCGCGTTATTCTCCAGCGCGGAGCAACCGCTCCCCGCCTCGTCAAAAGCAAGGCGCGAAGCGGCGAAGCAATCCAGATTCATGACAAAGTTACCGGCGCTGCGCGCAGCGCCGGTAACTTTTCTGTCCTCTGTCCTCTGTCCTCTGTC
>JAIRMN010000053.1 GCA_031258715.1 Zoogloeaceae bacterium | reverse complement strand
TGACGCCATTGGGGAGGGGTTTGCATCCCCTCCCCAATGGCTACGGTCGAAACCCCGGCCTTCAGGCCGGGGTCTCAACCTTCGCGCCGCCCTGAAGGGCGGGGTTTCAAACCGGAGTTAGTTTTTGGATGACGAGGAGAAGCGTTGTTACAAAGCGCGGCGCGGCTTGGAACGCGTCCAACCTCGTCAATCCAGATTCCTGACCCGCGGCTTGATGCGCCGGTAATTTTTCTGTCCTCTCTCCCTGCCTTGGCGGTATCAGTCCGTGTCCTGGTTTCCTTCGGGTTCGCCTTCTGCCGTTTCTTGCGTTTTCGGCGGGCGTGACGATTTGATGAGGCGTCCGTGCGCGGCTTGCCGGGGGCGGGCGTTGTTGGGATAGAGGCGGGCAAAGACGGCTTCCTGTTCGGCGGAAAGCGTAACCGGCGTTTGCAGCGCCACCCAAATCACGCCTTCTTCGCAGGGCGGGCGCGTCATCGAACCCATGAAGGTATGATAGCCGCGCGCTTCGGGCAGGAGCTGCGCCAGATCGAAATTGGCTTCTGGCGTCACGGGGCGGTTTTGCTCCAGCGGCAGGTAATTCAGGACTTGCTGGATGAAGGCGTTCTCCGTCCCGATTTCCAGCATCACCGCCACCACCAGCCGCTCGCCGTCGAAGGCGCGATGTTCCAGATGCGCGCTCATGGCAAAGGTTTCGTCTTCGATGCTCGTCTCGCCCGGCCGCTGGAAGGTGACGCGCTCCAGCGCATAGGATTTGCCCATCAGGACGATGAAATGCCCGAAACCTTGCGCCTCGATGCCGCGTCCGGTATCCAGCACGGAAAAGGGCGCGGGGGAATAATCGAAAAAGAGGGGTTCCAGATCCACCACGACGCCATCCTGGATATGGATAGGCGATTGCCGTCGGCCTTCACGACAGAGCAGGTTTTCCGGCGCGGCATCCGCCCAGTATTCCGGCCCGCCGGGGCCGTCGTAGCTCCAGGCCAACGGACGCGGCGCGTCGGGCGCCGCGTCCTTTTTCGCGCCCGCGCCGTGCCTATGGCTATAGACTGTTGCCTGCCGGCCTGCTGTCGCGGGCTTGCCCACGGCGGCGCGAATGCCATCCAGTTGCTTTTTGATGATGGCTTCATTGGATTGGCGCAGGGCAGCGGCGGCGGATTCCGCGTCTTCCGCGAGCTTTTGCATGTCGCCGCGCGTGCCTGCCGGACGGCACAGTTCGCGCATCACCTTTTCTTCCAACGTATTGCTGCGTATCGGCATGGCGACGGCTTCCGGCATTTCGTCGCTGCGCAGCACGGCTTCTTCCGCCGTCAGGAAGCTGCGCCGCAGGGTGGCCGCCGAACGTTGGGCGCAATCGTAGCGCATCAGGGTCTGAATGTATTTGTAGCTGCTTTGGGTATGGACATCGACGATTTCCTTTTCCAGCAAGAGCCGGCTGATCGCGAGTATCCTGCCGTCCGCCGCGCGCTGGATGCTGGCTGTATCCACCTCGATTGTCCGTCCCTTGCCGCTGGCTATCGTCCGCCAGACCGAAGCCTGCGCGCCGGAGAGTCCGACGGTCAGCAACAGCGTCAGGAAAGAAAGGCAAAAGCGTTTTGCGTCTGTATTCATCGGACTTCCTCCCGTTTTGGGTTTCCGAAACCGGATTCCTGTTCGCGGATGCGCAACAGCCGTTCCGCCGCCCGCTGCAAGGCGTGACGGTCTTTTTCCCCGGCCTGTTGCAGGGCCTGGGTCGGCGCGTGCAAAAACTTGTTCATCAGGCGTTCCGAAAGCCGGGAAAGGGCTTTTTCCGCGGTTTCACCCGCAGCCAGGCGTTTCAGCGCGTGTTCCAGTTCATGGCGGCGTGCGCGCTCGAAAGTATCGCGCAGACCGCGAATCAGGGGAACGGCCTCGCGCGAGGCCAGCCAGTGCATGAACTGCTCCATCTGCGCCGAGACGATGGCTTCGGCCTGCACGACGGCGGCCTGCCGGGATTCCATGCCGACCGTGACCACCTGCGCCAGATCGTCGAGCGTATAAAGAAACACGTCGTCCAGTTCCCCGACTTCTGGCTCGATGTCGCGCGGCACCGCCAGGTCGACCATGAACAACGGATGATGCCGCCGCGCCTTGAGCGCCCGCTCCACCAGACCCAGGCCGATGATGGGCAGGGGCGAGGCCGTGCAGGAGACGATGATGTCATGCCGCCACAGGTTTTCCGCAAGTTCATCCAGGCGGATGGCCTTGCCGCCCAGTCGTCCGGCGAGCGCCGCGCCGCGTTCCACGGTGCGATTGGCGACGGTAATCTCACAGGGCGACTGGGCGAGAAAATGCGTCGCGCACAACTCGATCATTTCGCCCGCACCGATGAACAGCACGCGCTGGCGGGCGATGGATTCAAAAATCTGTCCGGACAATTGCACGGCGGCGGCGGCCATGGAAACCGTGTTCGCGCCGATGGCGGTGCCGCTGCGCACCGCCTTGGCGACCGCGAAGGCGCGCTGGAGGAGTTTATGCAGATAAACGCCCAGCGTTCCCGCCGACTCCGCCTGGCGCGCGCCCGTCTTCATCTGTCCCAGGATTTGCGCTTCGCCCAGCACCATCGAATCCAGTCCACAGGCGACGCGAAACACATGCCGCGCCGCCTCGCGTCCCGTGAGGACATAAAGAAAAGGAGAGAGCCGCGCCTCGTCGATCCGGTGATGTCGCGCCAGCCACTTTTTGGCGGATTCCGGCGTTTCGGCAACGCCGTAGATTTCCGTGCGATTGCAGGTCGACAAAATCGCCGCCTCGCGCATTTGCGCGTCCCGCGCCAGATCCGCCAACGCCTGCGGCAGCGCCTCTTCCTGAAACGCGACCCGCTCGCGCATCGCCAGCGGCGCGGAATGATGATTGATTCCGAGGACAAAAATTGCCATGAGAACAAGCGAACACGCCAAATGCCCGCCAGCGCATAAAATCTGGAGATTATAAGGGATCGCCTCGCCGGGAATCGGGAATCCGTGATCAAGGGGCAGGCCGAAGCATCAAAATTCGTTAACAAATTGACTTACGCCTAGACTGCGCCCAAAAAGTGCCTACTCTTGATTCTTGGATATCAGAAATGGTCAATCAAAAGGCAGAAACACGGCGCTGGGCGTTTTTTCGGACTTGCCGGATCCTTGCCGAAGAAACGTAAGGCCGCCGCATGAAATCCCGATTTCCTCGTCCAGGTTCTGGGATTGGGTGTGGGGGAAATTTGATGCTCCTGCCCTGGGCGCCGCGGGCGCGTCTGGAAGCGCATCCTGAGTTGATGGCGAGGGTGGAAGATTGAAAAGGGAGGCTTTTGATTGCGCCCGGTCAAACCGGAGATTGCGTCCCTACAGGAGGCGCAGTTGCGTCGCGGTTCCTTCCCGCAGATCCCCGGTGGACAGGCCAGCCTGTCCAGGCGGGGGCGATAGGGGTTTTCCGGTTAATCCTGGTTCGCGGGCGAGCAACTGGCGCAGTGGCGCGAAATCGGGAAGCCCCAGAGCGACGGACAGGGCGGCGTCGATGGCGGCGCGGGTAGGGTCGGCGTCCAGTTTCGCCAACGCCATCAATTCGCGTCCGCCCAGGTCGTCGAACGCTTGGGCGAGCCGCGCGAGCGCCTTGCCGGGCAGGGCGCGGACATCCAGCACGGGCATGGCCGCCCATTGCGGTTGTTTGACCTGCATCCAGGCGCTACGCGTCGCTACACGGCGGGAAAGCACCAGCAACAGGGCGGGTGTGCTGTTGAGCCAGAGCAGAAGCGCCTTTTCCTGTTCGGGCGACAGGCTGGATTGCAATGCCCATCAGGTATTGCCCAGAACGGCTTGGTCAAAGCCGACCGCCAGAACGCGATGCGTGATTGGCCAAAGCCGTTCCACCAGCAGGATGCACCCGGAACGCGGCCACAATCGGCGCTCGCCGTAATCCGCGCCGCGTGGCGATTTTTCCCAAGGCACAAGCCATGAATTAGGCTTTTGCCGGATGCGGGCAACAGCATTTGCGTTGTGATTCCAGAAAGAAGGAAAGGGTGACCAGTCTGTTTTTGAAACCTTGAAACCTTCATGAATTCGTTTTCTGTCTGGCCCAAGCGCCCCCAGGGTACCCAAGGCGCAAAGTGGCAAGCTGACCGGCGGCTCGCCGGGAATGGCCAACTGTTCGGCATCGAGCGCCGCCGCCGCGCGCAAGGTATAGGCTTGCGCGAACTGGACGCCAATCCACTGCGCTTCGCCCTGGGCGGGCGGCAGTTCGATTACTTCCGCCCATTTGCGCCCGCTGTCGTCCAGAATGGCCGCGCCCGTTGTTTGCGCGCCGCTTTCCCCGTGGGCGCAAACTTGATCGGCAATGTCCATCGCTTCATAAATCGTGCGCGGGTTGCGCCAGAGGTTGATGTGAACGGTGTTGCCCGCCGCCTCGTTTTTCCCGCGCTTGCGGGCGATGAACATGATTTCCGAGAGATCGGTGTTTTCGGAAAAGTTGGGGCGGTCGGCGTCGTGACTGACGATCACCGTCTCCAGATGATAGCGTTCGGCAATCATCCTGCGATTGATGCCCCAGGATTCTCCGGTCGCCAGCGCCACGGGCAGGATGAAAGCCATGCGCCCACCCGCCCGCAAATGCTGATCCGCAATCGCCATGAACACGCTGCCCAGGCCAGCCGTGATCGTGGCGGGCAGGTCTCGGGCGCGTCTTTTCAATTCGGTTTGCAGCCGGGCGCGCTCCGCTTCCGGCAAACTGCCGAACAGCAGATTGCCGCCCACGGAACGGACAAAAGGCGGATTCATCACGCACAGATCCAGCGGCGGCACTTCGGCGGTGGCGATATGTTCTCCGGAAACGCTGGTCTTCTTCGTTTCCAGTTGGCTGTCATCCAGCGCCAGTTGCGTCTCGACCCGCCGCTTCCCGATGAAATCCAGGCTCCCCAGGCACGCGATCGCGCCCTGCATGCCCATCGGCAGGATGAACAGGTTCATCCTGCGAAACGTGACATTGGGCGCGAGCATCCCCAGTGTGGCGGCGGTCAGGTGTACGGCGGAGGGAAGCACGTCATGACCGTGCAGGATGTTTTCCATCAGGATCCGGTGCAGGGTTTTCAGGTCGACTTCGGCAAGGCGCCGCCCGCTCTGGACACGGGACAGCACGTATTTGTCCGTGATGGCCTGCGCCGCCGCCATGAGCAGCGTACCGGTGCCGCAGGTCAGGTCGGAGACCGTAAAATCCGTCAATCGACGTTCCTCGCCAAAATCAATTTTCCCCCAATTCCGGGAAAAGACGAGTTTCAGAAGCAAGGTGGCGGCTGCCGTCGAGGTGTAATACGTCCCCAGATACTTCGCGTGATAGAGCATCCAGTGATAGATGCGCCCCATGAGATCATGCCGGAGCGCGGACTGGTTCGCGCAGATGGCTTTCGCATCCGCCATCAGGCCGCGAAAGGCGACGATGACCGGCGGCGTGATCGCAAGCTCGGCCAGAATGGATTCGGCCAACTGAAAAATCGGCGCGAAATTGATCCGGGTGTGAATCCAGTTCCATTGGGATTTGATTTCCGTGATGGGATCCGGCGTCTGATCATAGGTTCTGAGGGAAGGCACTCGCGTGTCCTCGCCGTAGGCCGCCAGTTGTTCCTGAAAAATCAGGGCATTCGCAAGCACCAGGGAGGCGACCTTTGTCGCGGTCGTCCGGCGCGCCTCGCGCGCTTCCTGCGTTTCGTCCCCCCTGATCGGCATTTCCAGAAGTTCGGACAATTTGTCGCAAACCGTCGGCGGCCAAAGGATCGCCACGGCTTCGATTTTCCCGACAAGTTTCTCAGCGGCGGCGGCGACGACGTCATCCCTCACCAGAACGCCGTGGACACGGCGCAACGCGGCAAGCAGTTCGGAAGGCGTCGCTTTTGCCCATTCGGTCTGCCCAGCCTCCGAAAAAATCCGGTAACGCAGACGGGCGACGGCAAGCGCGGACAAGAGGCCGCTCATGGGGACGGAACGCAAGGCTTCCGGGTAAACCACGGCGACGGCAATATGGCAGATTCCCGAAGTGACGCGGCGGGTCGCGTCGTCCGTCACGATATTGTCCGCATCCGGGACGCCGGAAAACTTGCCCTCGATGATGACGCGCAGCCCGCCCAGGGTAAACAGCACGTCCGGACGCGCTTCACCGGAACGCTGAATGGTTTCGGCTTCCGCGTCGAGACCATGCCGCGCCATCAGAATCGCCAGATGGGTATTGACGACTTCTTCGCGGTGGCGGGCAGTGGAGGGCTTTGCGCGGGGCATTTTGAATCTTTCGACGGCAGGCCGTCATTTACCTGCCTTCCGTATCTCTTCCAGCACCCGCCAGGCCGAATCCTCGATGCGGGAGCCGGGGCCGAAGATGGCCTTCGCGCCCGCCTGGTAGAGAAAATCGTAGTCCTGCGCCGGGATGACGCCGCCCGCGAAGACGATGATGTCTTCAGCCCCCTCCTTTTTCAGGGCTTCCACCAGGGCGGGGAGGAGGGTTTTGTGACCGGCGGCGAGCGAGGAGACGCCTACCGCGTGCACGTCGTTTTCCACCGCCTGGCGCGCCGCTTCTTCCGGGGTCTGGAAGAGCGGCCCCATGTCGATGTCGAAGCCCAGGTCGGCGTAGGCGGTCGCCACCACCTTCGCGCCGCGATCGTGCCCGTCTTGCCCCAGCTTGGCGATCATGACGCGCGGACGGCGGCCTTCTTCTTCCGCGAATTTCGCCACTTCCGCCTTCAACTGTTCCCAATTGTTCTCCCCCGCCACGACGCCGCCATAGACGCCGGAAATGGTCTGGTTGGCGGCGCGAAAACGCCCAAAGACCTTTTCCATCGCGTCCGAGACCTCGCCCACCGTGGCCCGCAGGCGAATCGCCTTTACCGTGAGATCGAGCAGATTGCCCCCCCCGTTTTCCGCCGCATGGGTAAGCGCCTCCAGGGCGGCTTCAACAGCTTTGGTATCGCGGCTGGCGCGAATCTGCTTTAGCCGCGCGATCTGCGCCTCGCGCACGGCGTGGTTGTCGATATCGAGAATCTCGATGGCGTCTTCCTTCGCCAGCCGGTATTTGTTGACGCCGACGATCACATCCTTGCCGGAGTCGATGCGCGCCTGCTTGTCGGCGGAACAGGTCTCCACCTGCATCTTCGCCCAGCCGGATTCCACCGCCTTCGTCATGCCGCCCATCGCCTCGATTTCCTCGATGATGCCCCATGCCTTGTCGGCCATGTCCTGGGTCAGCTTTTCCATCAGGTAGGAACCCGCCCAGGGGTCGACCACGTTGCAGATGTGCGTCTCTTCCTGGATGATGAGCTGCGTGTTGCGGGCGATGCGGGCAGAAAATTCCGTGGGCAGGGCGATGGCCTCGTCGAGCGAATTGGTGTGCAAGGACTGGGTGCCGCCAAAGACCGCCGCCAGCGCCTCGATAGCGGTGCGCACCACATTGTTGTAAGGATCCTGTTCCGTGAGCGACCAGCCGGAAGTCTGCGAGTGGGTCCTGAGCATCATGGATTTGGCGTTCTTCGCGCCAAAGCCCGACATGATGCGATGCCACAAGAGCCTTGCGGCGCGCATCTTGGCGATTTCCAGATAGAAATTCATGCCCACCGCCCAGAAGAAGGAGAGCCGCCCGGCGAAAACATCCACATCCATGCCAGAAGTAATGCCGGTGCGCACGTATTCCATGCCGTCGGCAAGGGTGAAGGCCAGCTCGATCGCCTGGTTCGCGCCCGCTTCCTGGATGTGGTAGCCGGAAATGGAAATAGAATTGAACTTCGGCATGTTCGCCGCCGTGTAGGCGAAGATGTCGGCGATGATCTTCATCGACGGCTTGGGCGGATAGATGTAGGTGTTGCGCACCATGAATTCTTTCAGGATGTCGTTCTGGATGGTGCCGGAGAGTTTGTCCTGGGTGACGCCCTGCTCCTCGGCGGCAACGATGTAGCCCGCGAGGATGGGCAGCACCGCGCCGTTCATGGTCATGGAGACGGAAATCTTGTCGAGCGGAATGCCGTCGAAGAGGATTTTCATGTCCTCCACAGAGTCGATCGCCACCCCCGCCTTGCCCACATCGCCCAGCACGCGCGGATTGTCGGAATCGTAGCCCCGGTGCGTGGCCAGATCGAAAGCCACCGAAACCCCCTGCCCACCCGCCGCCAGCGCCTTCCGGTAAAAGGCGTTCGATTCCTCGGCGGTGGAAAAACCGGCGTACTGGCGGATCGTCCAAGGCTTCACGGCGTACATGGTCGGCTGCGGCCCGCGCAAAAAGGGCGAGAATCCCGGCAGGGTGTCGGCGTAGGGCAGGTTTTCCGTATCCTTTTTCGTATAGAGCGGCTTGACGCGTAGCCCTTCCGGGGTCTTCCATTCGAGATCGGCAAGCGTCCCGCCTTTGGCCTGTTTCAGCGCGGCGGTTTCCCAATCGGCGAGATGGTCGGAATTCTTGAAGGGTTCGGACATGGTTGCGCTCCGTCTGTCGGTGTCTGTCGGTATGAATGGACGTTTTTGCCAGGTTCGCCCGGCGCGAAAATCTCCAGATGCTACTTTGTAAACCGCGTCAGACGCAAGGTTTTTGCCGCGGTCGCCTACCTTCCGTCCTCCACCCCGTACATTGGCGTTTACGGTAGACTTATTGCATTTCCTTTCTCGTTTTCGCCGCCTGTCATGAATCCTGTTGCCGCTTCCGTTCCTGGTCGAATGCGTCTGCACCCGTCGGCAGCCGGGTTATCCCGTCTCACGGAGCGCCTGCTGGCGCTGGATACCTCCTGCCGCACAGAATGGCATCCGAAAAGCGGCAGCCTGCTCTTGTTTTACGATCCGGCGCGCCTGCCGCAATTGGTCGTGGAAGCGGCGGTCAGGCGTCTCCTCGCGCCTGCCGCCGCGCCGGAAGAAAACGCGCCCCCGGCGCGGCAGCGGCATTACACGCGAGCCTCCCTCACGCTCAACCGTTATGCCAAATACGGCATGTTGGCGGGACTGGGCGCGTCGCTGGTTTATGCCGCCAGCGGTTCCACGCGCGCCCATGTGTGGACGGGCGCGCTCTTCGTCGCCTGCCTGGGGGCACACCTAGCGGTGCATCGGCATCGCCTGACCGCCTGATGCGAATCGACGACGCCGAACTTGCGGCGCTCCTTTCCGGCATCACGATCGCGCACCAGATTCCTGGCCGCGTCCGCCTGAAACTGCTGCGCCTGCCGGAAACCCTGCGCGCGAAACCGGACACGGCAGCCCTGGCGCAATTCCTTGAGGGTTTGCGCCAGATTTCCGGCATTACCCAGATCAAGCTGAACGCGCTGGCGCATTCCGCCACCATCGCCTATGTCCCCGCCCTGCTGCCCGACCACGTCTGGCGCGAGGCGATCGGCGCGCCGGAGGCATCTTCACAAGCGACACAAGCGACGCGGGATTTCCTCGCCAAACTGCGGCAGCAGTGCCTGGAAGCCTGACAAGAACGCGCCCCGCTATCTCCATGTTCGCGCTGTCCATGACGGGACACAGCAGCGCAGGAAAGAAAGAAGCCGCGCAATTCCTGCGTCAGCTTGCCGGGGCGCTGCCCTAGGCCATCCATACCGTGCTCACGGACAACGGCATTCAATTTACCAACCGGAAACAGGACAAGCAGGCTTTTGAGCATCTCTTTGATCGCGTTTGCCGCGAGCACGCCATTGAGCATCGCCTGGCTCAAGTCAACCACCCCTGGACGAACGGACAGGTTGAGCGGATGAATCGCACCATCAAGGAGACCACCGTCAAACGCTATCACTACGACAGCCACCCACAGCTTGAGAGCCAGCTGCACGACTTCATACAGGCTTACAACTTCGCACGCCGACTGAAGACGCTCAACGGACTGGCTCCTTATGAATATTTCTGCAAAATCTGGACAAAGGAGCCAGAACGCTTCACCATGAACCCAAACCAGCAAATGCCGGGACTAAACATCGAAATTTTTTCATGGGCAGGGTCATGCGTAGGGGATCCACCCATGACACTCTGGCAGTCGGACGGGCTTCGGGTAGAATCGTGAAAGTTTTTCCCATTCCGCCCGACCATGTCCTCCGAAGAAATCCTCATCAATTTTTCGCTGCTGGAAACCCGCGTCGCCATCATGGCGCAGGGCGTGGCGCAGGAATTGCACATCGAACGCGCCGCCAGCCTGGGGTTGGTCGGCAACCTCTACCTGGGACAGGTCAACCGCATCCTGCCGGGAATGCAGTCTGCCTTCATCGACATCGGCCTGGAGCGCACCGCCTTCCTGCACGCGGCGGACATCTGGCAGGCGCGGGAAAACGGCGAGCACGGGCGCGAACTGCAAAAGCCCATCGAACGTCTCCTCTCCGAAGGCCAGAGCCTGATGGTGCAGGTCATCAAGGACCCGCTGGGCAGCAAGGGCGCGCGACTTTCCACGCAGATTTCACTGGCGGGACGCATGTTGGTCTATCTGCCGCAGGAAAAACGTATCGGCATTTCGCAGCGCATCGAGGACGAAGCCGGACGTGAATCCCTGCGCCTGCGCCTCGCCTCGCTCGCGCCGGAAGAAGAAGGCGGCTTCATCGTGCGGACGATGGCGGAAAACGCAAGCGACGAAGAACTGACCAACGACATCGCCTATCTTCGCAAGCTCTGGCGCGACATCCGCGACAAGGCCGCCAGCGCCGCCGCGCCCAGCCCGCTTTATCTGGAACTCAATCTGGTGCAGCGCGTGTTGCGCGATCTGGTCAATCCCGAAACGACCCGCATCGTCGCCGATTCCAGCGCCCACCTGGTAGCCATGCAGAATTTCGCGCGGGAATATATGCCTGCGGTGTTGCCGCTCATCGAACGCTATACCGGCGCGCGTCCGTTGTTCGAGCTGTACGGCGTCGAGGACGAAATCGAAGATGCGCTATCGAGGCGCGTCGACCTCAAGTCCGGCGGTTACCTGATTCTCGACCAGAACGAGGCTATGACCACCATCGACGTCAATACGGGCGGCTTTGTCGGCCTGCGCAATTTCGATGACACCATCTTCAAGACCAACCTGGAGGCTGCGCAGTCCATTGCCCGGCAACTCCGGCTGCGCAACCTTGGCGGCATCATCATCGTCGATTTCATCGACATGGAAAACCGCGAACACCGAAAGGCGGTGCTCGCCGAATTCAACAAGGCGCTGGAACGCGACCGCACCCGCCTGACGGTCAATGGCTTCACCGCGCTGGGATTGGTGGAAATGACCCGGAAGCGCACGCGCGAATCCCTGGCGCACATCCTTTGCGAAACCTGCCCCACCTGCGCCGGACGCGGCGAAGTCAAGACCGCCCGCACCACCGCCTATGAAATCCTGCGCGAACTCCTGCGCGAAGTCCGCCAGTTCGACGCGCGCGAATATCGCGTATTGGCTGGCCCCGCCGTGATCGACCTGTTGCTCAATGAAGAATCCCAGGCATTGGCCATGCTTTCCGACGAAATGGGCAAACCTGTCTCCCTCCAGGCCGAAACCAGCTACGCCTGCGAACAGTACGACATCGTATTGTTGTGAGCGCCGTCCGTCCCTGCCTCGCGATGTCATGCGCCGACACCCTTCATGTCCGCTGAGCGTCTGATCATTTCCGGCCTGGTACAGGGCGTTGGCTTTCGTCCCGCGGTCTGGCGGCTGGCGACGGACTTGCGGCTGGCGGGCTGGGTGCGTAACAGCGCGCAGGGCGTGGAAATCCATCTCGAAGGCGACGCGGTGCGGCGCGCGGATTTCGTCGCGCGACTGCCCAAGGCCATGCCGCCCCATGCGCGGATTACACATATTCGCGCCGCGCTTGCCGCGGCGGAAGGGATGAGCGGTTTTCGCGTCCGGGAAAACGTGCTGGAAGAGACGGCCATCCGCACGGCCATCGGCCCCGATCTGGCGCTTTGCCCCGATTGCCTGGCGGAACTCTTCGATCCGCAAAGCCGCCGCTACCGCTATCCGCTCCTGGCCTGCACCCGCTGCGGCCCGCGCTACAGCGTGACCCGGTATCTGCCCTACCAGCGCGCCGCCACCAGCCTCGCGGCCTATCCGCTATGCGCGGATTGCGCCGCCGAATACAAAAATCCCGCCGACCGCCGCTTCTACGCGGAGGCCATCGCCTGTCCCGCCTGCGGCCCGGCGCATCAACTGCTTGACAACGAAGGAAAGGAACTCGACGAAGACCCGGCGATGGGCGCGTGGCGGCGGATAGCGGCGGGCGGCACCGTGGCGATCAAGGGGTTGGGCGGGTTTCACTTGGTATGCGACGCGCGCCAGCCCGCCGTCGTCGCCCGTCTGCGCCAGCGCAAGAACCGGGAAACGAAGCCTTTTGCGCTCATGGCCGCCAATCTCGCCAGCCTCGCGGCCTGGGTGGAAGTGGATGCCGACGCCGCCCGGCTCCTGACGCGCGAAGCCCGTCCCATCGCGCTCTTGCCCGCTAGGGCAGAGCTTCCCGGCGTCGCGCCCGGCCTCGAACGGCTGGGCGTGATGCTGCCCGCCACCGCCATGCAATGGCTGCTCTTGCACGCGGCGGCGGGCGCTCCAGAGGGCATGGGCTGGACGGAGGCCGCGCAGTCCGCGCTGCTCGTCATGACCAGCGCCAATCCCGGCGGCGAGCCGCTGATATGCGACAACGAAGAAGCCCGCGCGCGGCTTCACGATATTGCCGACGCCTTCTGGTGGCATGATCGTGACATCGTGACGCGCTGCGACGACAGCCTCCTGCTGCCCCTGGCCAGCGCCCCGCCGGTTTTCATCCGCCGCGCCAGGGGTTATACGCCCATCGCCATCCCCCTGGCCGACGACGGCCCGCCCGTGCTGGCGCTGGGCGCGCATCTCAAGAACGCGATCTGCCTCACCCGTGGGCGCGAAGCCTTCCTGTCCCAACACATCGGCAGCCTGGATAACGCCGCCACGCGCTCTTTTCTGGAAGAAACCGCCGGACGCCTGGCGCGGACGCTGGCCATCGAACCCGCCGCCATCGCGCATGACCTGCATCCCGATTATCCTTCCCGCCAACTGGCGCAAACGCTGGCGGCGCGCCTTTCCATTCCCGCGATCGGCGTAGCCCATCACCACGCCCACCTTGCCACGGTCTGCGCCGAGCGTCATCTGCGCCTCCCGGCGCTGGGTCTTGCGCTGGATGGCGTCGGGCTTGGGACGGATGGCACGCTCTGGGGCGGCGAACTCCTAGCGCTGGACGCGGGCGGCTGCCATCGCCTGGGACACCTCGCGCCCCTGCCGTTGCCCGGCGGCGACAAGGCGGCGATCGAACCCTGGCGCATGGGCCTATCCTTTTTGCATCGCGCCGGACTGGGCGCGGAAATCGCCCCCTGGCTTGCCCGCCGTTTTCCCGGCCAGACGCCAAACGCGCCCGCCCTCGTCGCCATGCTGGAAAAGCGCCTGCGCTGCCCGCCAACTTCCAGCATGGGACGGGTCTTCGACGCCGCCGCCGCACTCTTGGGCGTCTGCGCCGTGAACCGTTATGAGGCGGAAGCGGCGATGCGGCTGGAAAGCCTGGCGCTGCGCCACGAAAGGAGGCGTGGCGGCGGCGAGGCGCTGCCGGTTGAAGAAGCCTGCGTCCTGGAAGCGGGCGTCCTCGACCTCTCGCCCCTGCTCCTGAGCCTCCTCGCGGAACCCGACGCCGCCTGCGGCGCGGCGCGCTTCCACGCAAGCCTTGCGCGCGTCCTCGCGCATTGGCTCGCCGCCGAAGCCGAAAGAACCGGCATCCGCGTCCTCATCGCCAGCGGCGGCTGCCTGCAAAACGCCCTCTTGTCCCAATATCTCATGAAGGACTGCGCCGCCGCCGGACTGACGCTCCACCTTCCCCGCGTCGCGCCGCCCGGCGATGGCGGGCTGGCGCTGGGACAGGCCTGTGTGGCCAGGCTGGAATTCCAGGAGAATAAAAATTTGAAGTGACAGACCGGGCTTCACTCTATACTATTGCTCTCTTTCTAAAAGGAGTATCCCCAAAATGCTTAATTTGCACGGAAAAAGAGGGCTTGTCGTCGGCGTCGCCAACAACCAGAGCATCGCCTACGGCTGTGCCAAGGCGTTCGGGCTTTGCGGCGCGGAGCTTGCCATCACCTATCTGAACGCCAAGGCCGAGCCGCATGTGCGGCCCTTGGCGGAAATCCTGGGCGCGTGCATCATCGAGCCGCTGGATGTGGAACAGCCCGGCCAGCTCGAAGCGGTTTTCAAGCGCATCGAGGAAGAATGGGGACGATTGGATTTCGTGCTGCATTCCATTGCCTTCGCGCCCAAGGACGACCTGCATGGGCGCGTGGTCGATTGCAGCCGCGACGGCTTTTTGCGCGCGATGGACGTTTCCTGCCATTCCTTCGTGCGCATGGCGAAGCTCGCCGAGCCGCTGATGAAGGATGGCGGCTGCCTGCTCACCATGAGCTACATGGGCGCCGACGAAGTCATCGAAAACTACGGCATCATGGGGCCGGTGAAGGCCGCGCTGCAATCGGTCTCGCGCTACTTGGCCGCCGAACTCGGCATCAAGGGCATCCGGGTACATGCGGTTTCGCCCGGTCCCCTGCAAACGCGGGCGGCTTCCGGGATCAAGGAATTCGACAAACTGATGAAAAAAGCCACGGAACGCGCCCCGCTGCATACCTTGGTATCCATCGACGACATCGGCGCGCTCTGCGCCTACCTCGCCAGCGACATCGCCAAGGGACTGACAGGCGGCACCATCCACGTGGACGCGGGCTACCACATCGTTGGCTGAACGGGTCAGGGGGCAGAACCCCTCGCTCCGTCATGGCGAGGAGCGACGCGACGCGGCAATCCAGACGCGCAACGAGCGGCTTGACACGCCGGTAACTTTTCTGTCTTTTATCTCCTGTCCCCTGACTACCGATAGACCAGCACGGGAATCTGCGAGTGGGTCAGCACCTTGTTGGTTTCGCTGCCCAGGAGCAGGCCGCTGATGCCCCGGCGGCCATGTGAGGCCATGAAAATCAGGTCGCAGCCGTTCTGGTTGGCGGCGTTGATGATGGCTTCATATGGGATGTCGCTGTTCGCGCTGACCGTCTGGCATTCGACGCCCGCTTCCTCGCATTCCCGGAGCACGAAGGCGAACACTTCCTTTGCCTGCTGATCGGCCATCTCCGCGAACTTTTCCGGCGAAGTCGGGTCGATGAGCGCGCCTTCGCCGAAGTAGGTGACAGGGTATTCCGGCTTGGCGAAGAAGGCCGTAATCCGCGCGCCTGTCTCGCGCGCGAAACGCGCCGCGTGCCGCACGGTCTTGTTGGAAAGTTCCGTTCCATCGGTGGGCAACAGGATATGTTTGAACATGTCGTTCTCCTTTCGTAACAGTCGTTGTTCTTGCGAGGGAAAGCATCGTCTTCTTCCGGTATTATCCGCGAATTGCCAATACCCTGCCTATCCGTCTTTGGGCGCGGATATGGTATAAAGGCAAGGTCATTGTCAGGAGACACGCCATGAGCGCCAAACCGCCTTCAACATCAGCCGAGTACAAGGGCCTCGACATCAATGAGGCCAGCCCGCTGGAAACCCTGTACGAGAACGTCAGCAAGCACGTGGATCCCTTTGGCGTCACCAGCGCCATGCTCAGCGCGCACATGGCCTGGCTGATGCACCCGCAAGAGCTTTCCCGCGCCATCACCGCGCTTTCCGGCGACCTGCTGGCGCTACAGGCGCATACCGCGCGCCGCGCCTTAGGCATCCCCTCGACGGACGTGGTGTTGCCGCACGCCGACGATACCCGTTTTTCCGACCCGGCCTGGAACGAATCCGCTTCCTGGGACATCATCAAGGAATGGTATCTGGCTTTCACCCATCGCTTGCAGGACATGTATTTCGAGACGCCCGGCATGAACGGCAAGGAGCGCCGCCGCGCCGCCTTCTGGCTGCGCAAGTGGCTGAACGCCGTCGCGCCGACCAATTTTTTCTGGACGAACCCCGTCGCCCTGCGCAAATTCGTGGAAAGCCACGGCAAGAGCCTGATGAGCGGGATGCAGAACTTTTTCCGCGACGTCAAGGCCAACAATATCCTGATGGTGGAAGAAGACGCCTTCCAGGTCGGTAAGGACCTGGCGACCACGCCTGGCAAGGTGATTTACCGCAATCGTCTCCTGGAAATCATCCATTACACGCCGACCACGCAAAAGGTGCGCTCCGTGCCCATTCTCATTGTCACGCCCTGGATCAACAAGTTCTACATCCTGGATTTGACCGCTAAGAAGAGCCTGGTCAAATACCTGACGGATCAGGGATTTTCCGTTTTTATCACCAGTTGGAAGAATCCCACGGCGGACATGGTCGACGTCACCTTCGACGACTACCTGATCGAAGGCGCGGACGAAGCGATAAAGAAGGTGCTGGATTTCTGCCAGGTTCCCAGGCTGCACCTCGCGGGCTACTGCATCGGCGGCACGCTGGTCACGACCTGGATGGCCTGGGCCAACCGTCAATATGGCGCCGCGAAGATGCCGGTGGCGGACTGGACGCTCTTTACCACGCTCACGGATTTTTCCCGTCCCGGCGACATCGAGGTCTTCATCAACGATGCGGGCATCAACGCGCTGGAAGAAAGCATGGCGCAAAAGGGCTTCCTGGAGGGGCGCGACATGGCCTCTTCCTTCCGTCTCCTGCGCTCCAACAGCCTGATCTGGCATTACTGGGTGCACAGCTACCTGTATGGCGAAACCCTGCCGCCTTTCGACGTATTGTTCTGGAACGTCGATTCCACCCGTATGCCCTACGCCATGCACAGCTACTACCTGCGGGAGATGTATCTGCACAACAACCTCGTCAAGCGCGACCGCCTGACCATTGCCGGGCAGCCCATAGACCTGCACACCATCACCCAGCCGCTCTATGCGGTCACGGCCATCGACGATCACATCGCGCCGTGGACGCAGTGCTACCGCATCCGCAAATACATCAACGAAAAGGCGCCGGTGCATTTCGTGTTGTCGACTTCCGGTCACATCGTCGGCATCGTCAATCCGCCGGTCAATCCGCCCAAGCGCGCCTTCTGGTCGGGCGAACCCGGCCCGAACGAACGCTACGACGATTGGATGAAGCGCAGCAAAAAACAACCGGGCACCTGGTGGGAGGAATGGAAAGTCTGGCTGGAAGCGCGCTGCGGCGAACTGATAGCCGCGCCGCCCGTTTCCAACCGCAGGTACCCGGCGCTGGCCGACGCGCCCGGCGTCTATGTGCTGGAAAAATGACGCGCCGCGCCTGATGTGAACCATCGCGTCGTTTCATCCGGCGCTGCCGGAATGGCGCGCCGCGCCTGTCTGTCCGCCATTACGATTCGTTCAGGCAAGGCGGCGGATTTTCTGCTACCCTTGCTCGCCTTTTGATCGGTTATGGATTTTGATGCCTGATTCGCGCGAACCGTCTGCCCCGCTTCCTCCTCCTCCCTCTCCCCTGCCGCCCTTCATCCTTCGGGGGAAAACCTTGTTGCCCATCGTGCAAGGCGGCATGGCCGTCGCCATTTCAGCGCACAAACTGGCGGGCGCGGTGGCCGCGGAAAATGCCATTGGCACTATCGGTAGCGTCGATCTGCGCCACCACCATCCCGACCTGCTGGAAATGACGCGCCGCGTCAAGGATAGGGGACTCAACAAGGCGACCATCTGGAAGGCCAACCGCATCGCCCTCGACCGGGAAATCCGCGGCGCGCTGGAAATCGCCCAAGGGCGCGGCAGAGTGGCGGTCAATGTCATGCGCGCCGTGTCGCAATACCAGGAATACGTGCGCCAGTCCTGCGAATCTGGCGCGCACGCTATCGTCATGGGCGCGGGCTTGCCGCTGGATCTGCCGGATTTGACGACGGGTTTTCCGGATGTCCTGCTTTTTCCCATCCTTTCGGATCTGCGCGGCGTCGTGCTGATCCTGAAAAAATGGATGCGCAAGAAACGCCTGCCAGACGCCATCGTTATTGAACATCCCGCCTACGCGGGCGGACACCTGGGCGCGCAGCAAAAAGAAGACGTAAACGACCCGCGTTTCGATTTTGATGTCGTCATTCCCGGTGTCTTGCAGGTCTTCAAGGACATGGGGCTGGAATCCGAACGCATCCCCCTGATTCCCGCAGGCGGCATCAGCAGCCACGCGCAGGCGCGGGAACTTCTCGGCATGGGCGCTTCCGCCGTGCAACTGGGCACCGCCTTTGCCGTCACCGAAGAAGGGGACGCGCATCTCGAATTCAAGAAGGTGCTCTTGGGCGCGACAAGGGAAACCGTGGTGGAATTCATGAGCTGCGCCGGTCTTCCCGCGCGCGCCGTGCGCACGCCCTGGCTGGAAAACTATCTGGCGCGCGAGCAAAAACTGATGCGGGCGGCGGAAGGCAAGCAACACCAATGCACACTGGCCTGGGATTGCCTGCTCACCTGCGGCCTGCGCGACGCCAATCCCAAACATGGACAATTCTGCATCGACCACCAGCTCGCCGCCGCCATGCGCGGCGAGATCAAGCACGGCCTCTTCTTTCGCGGCAAGACGAAACTCCCCTTCGGCCAGCGCATCCGCCCGGCGCGGGATTTGATCCGCTACATGATGACGGGCGAAGGGCTGGCGGATTGATGCGCCGGGAACCGGAGGAAAGGCAAGGCGTCCTCCCGCGACAGGATGCCGCCCGTCTTCCGGTCAAACGGGAGTGTTGTCCGCCGCTTCTTCGGTACTGGCGGGCGGAGGAATCACTTCTCCTTCTGCGGGAAGCCGGACCGAAACGCGGTATTTGCGCACCAGATTGCTATCCATTTGGGGCGGGAAGAGCAAATCCACATAGGCCGCGTCGTCCTGCTTCAGGGTAACGGAAGAAGTGGCGCGTCCGATTTCGTTACCGGAGGCGTCCAGCGCCTTGACGAGCATGGCGCCCGTAAAAGGCTTTTCGGTGACGACATATACCGCGGTGCGCCCGGAACCCAGATCGCGGTTCTTGCCCACGGTAATGGCCAGGCCATACTCCGCCACGGAAGATTCCAGTTCCAGTTCCACCAGCATTTTTTCGTCGACGCCCTTGCCCAGCCCCGAGGCAAAATCGACCACCGTACCCCCAATGGTGCTGCCCGCCTGTTCTGGCACGGAACCCTCCCCGCATCCAGTCAGCACCATCACCGCAGACAAACCGGCAAGATATTTCCAGGATCGCATGTTGTGTACTCCTTGGGTTTGAAAGGACGACATTCAAAACCAGACCATTCTACTTGCTCCATCTTTTGTTGGAAAGCATATCGGCAAGGCGGGTTTTACAGTTTGCGGGGGCTTTGCTCAGGCGTCAGGAATCAGAGGACAGAGGACAGAGGACAGAAAAATTACCGGCGCTTCGTGCCGCAAATTAGAAATCTGGATTGCTTCGCCGCTTTGCTCCTCACAATGACGAGATGGGGGCATTCCAAGTCGCACCGCGCTTTGATGAAGCGGGGGTGCTCTGTCTACTCTCCTTTGTCTCCTGATTCCCAAGTCGTGCCACCCTCACAATAACGCTCCTCCCTCGTCATTGCGATGAGCGAAGCGACGAAGTAATCCAGTCGGCCTTTCCGTTGGCTTCGAGATTCCAGAAAACGCTCCCCTTTCGTCAAAAGCGAGCGTAACGAAACAGTCCGCCCGAATAACGCGGATGTCCGGCATAGACGGTGTCCGCGCCAAAGGCGAAGGCCGTATGCAGCGTGG